>NZ_CP132333.1:909184-1212246 GCF_030758935.1 Geothrix sp. PMB-07 | reverse complement strand
TCAGCCTTGCTGTCGCTTATACCGTTCGGCCCCCATTTCGATACCGTTCGCAGCTACCCGGCAACAAATAACCAGTGAGTCGTCATTATGTTTTCAACAGGGTTGGCCTAATGAATAGGCCTCCCCACATGGAGCCATACATGAAAAAGTTACTGCTCGTCCTGATTCTAGTCGCCCCATTGGCCGCTCAGAATTTCGAAGTCGGGGTCAACATTTCCCAGCAGAACTATACCAGTAGCACGGCGCCAGGTTTCGCTGGCCATTCAGACCCGGTCGCCTTCGATTTCGACTCGAAAACTGTGGTCGCTGCGCGAGTTGGCTATTCCTGGTTCGACATGGGTCCAGCCTTGTTCCAGGTCACAGCCGCCTACCAGCCTAAGACAGACACAGATCTGAAACCGAACGGCGTGACTGTCCCAACTAAACTCGGCTCTGAATACTGGGCCATCGGTGCCATGTTTAATTTTAAGGCATTGGTCGCAGTCGGCGCAGGTGTTGATTATCGTTTCGAGAAAACCACTAAGGCTAACATCTTCACCACCACGAATTCATACAGTCGGCCCTGGGCCCGCGTAAACGCAGGCTATGCCTTCCCGACTCCTCTCATCAAGCCCTTCATTGGTCTTGAAGTGGCTGCTCCTTTCACAAAGGAAAACGACGGTCCTAAGCTGCAGGTTGGTATCTACGCTGGTGTTCGCTTCTGAACAATCTAGGGTCATGAGCTTTGGCACGTCTAACCTTTCGCTCAACTCGGACCCTATCGCTGCGCGCTAGTGTCCTCAAGCAATTCAGCGCCCGTGTCCCGCAGCAATAGGGCCGGTTAGCTTCACTCGTTAGGCTTCTCAGAAACGCCCCGTGAAACCACTGCGCATCATCCTCATCATCGCTGCGGCTTTAGTGCTTCTCTACTTAATTGACCGAGTGGGGTTATGGGCTGAGCGCCGCGGCTGGATTTACTGGAGAAAGCGTAAGCCCTCAACGAACGCACTCGGTGCAGTCACTCTTGGCCTTCAGCAAATATTCGAATCCGGCAAAGCCAAGCATGTCATTGAGGTTCAAAATGAACCCAAGAAAGACCAACCCGATCCTGGTTCAGGCTCAGCCTAACCTTCCGCTCAACTCGGACCCTATCGCTGCGCGATAGCGTCCTCAAACAATTCAGCGTCCGTGTCCCCGCAGCAATAGGGCCGGTTAGCTTCTCTCGTTAGGCCGCTGAATGAGCACTCCTCAAAAGGCCCCAGACCCACCGATCCCTGACTTCGACCAAGCGGGTCTGATGGTTCCACCCTGGGTTAAATATCCTCATATTCCCTTAGGCTCCATCGGATGGCGCATGGGCTATGGGGAGGACTATTGGTTCAAATTCCGTGACTGGTGGTTGCCCCAGAAGGGCGAGATCCGGCTCAAAGTTAAGACCACCTATCCCGAACCTGAAAGGTGGCTCGGTTTTTATGAACGGCTTAAACACTGATCTACTATCATCGGCCTAACCCCTAGCTCAACTCGGACCCTATCGCTGCGCGCTAGTGTCCTCAAACAATTCAGCGCCCGTGTCCCGCAGCAATAGGGCCGGTTAGCTTCTCTCGTTAGGCAGGTCCCAATGGTTCTCCGAAACCTGACTGTGGCCATTTCCATTTCGGCAATAGCCTCGCTTGGCGCTCAAACCCCGCCAGTGAAATATGAAGCGAATGCCCCAATCAACAAGTTCATCCCATTTGGGAAAGCCTTCTTCAAGGCACATCGAGCTTCTGTTCTTCGTCACTGGATGGAAAAGTATCGAAACCCGAATTCTGAACTCGACGGTGAATTCCATACGGAGTTGCATCGTGGCTTCAGATTCGAATTCATCCGAGGTGATCGCTACACCAAGGATGAGGTGGTTGCGGTCGTCATCACAGACCCAACGATTCGGCTCCCACTCGGAGTCGCCCTCGGCGATACAAAGGAAAAGATCATCAAGCTACTGGGTCAACCTGCAATATCTAAGGATGAATCCATCGAATACGAACTAAGCTACGACTGGAGTTTCCTTACCTTTAGATTCACGAGAAACCGCTTGATAGAATTTGAAGTATCGTATGAGCACGAGTGACTATTCATCGAAACCGAATGCGTTTCCGCCCTGCCTAACCTTCCGCTCAACTCGGACCCTATCGCTGCGCGCTAGTGTCCTCAAACAATTCAGCGTCCGTGTCCCGCAGCAATAGGGCCGGTTAGCTTCTCTCGTTAGGCATCTCCGAAATCCATTTCAGTGAGCCGCCATCATGCCCGCACGCGAGATCTCAAAACTGCTCTTCACGACTGTCTATCCGCTGTACGTCCAGAAGGCCGAGCGAAAGAATCGGACGAGAGAAGAGGTGGACACGATCATCTGCTGGTTGACGGGTTACAGCCAAGACCAACTCAACCAACACAAGACTGTGAACATTGATTTTCAGGCCTTTTTCGACCAGGCTCCGACCATTCATCTGAACAGCTCTAAAATCACAGGTGTCGTATGTGGCATTCGGGTCGAGGAGATTCAGGATCCGATCACACAGAAAATCAGGCACCTCGATAAGCTCATTGATGAACTCGCGAAAGGCAAATCCATCGACAAGATTCTGCGCCAATAGACCGAGGCCAAACGAATGGCATCTCCAACCAACATCTGCCTAACCTTCCGCTCAACTCGGACCCTATCGCTGCGCGCTAGTGTCCTCAAACAATTCAGCCCCCGTGTCCCGCAGCAATAGGGCCGGTTAGCTTCTCTCGTTAGACCGCCACCCAACAATCGAATCCCGGAGTATTCCATGCAATCAGCAACATGGTCGCGAGTGTTTCGAATTGTTTGGCGAATCAATGCTGTCGCGCTTTTGCTTCTGGTTTTGCTAGCAATTGTAGGAATCACCTCAACCCTTGTTTCGGCCTTGTTCAGTTCCTCGGCCTCGAAACAAGCGCCCTCCCCAAATGTAGCTCCTGCCGAAGCTGGTAAACCTACACTCAGGCTTGCCCAATTTGAGCAAATCGCATCAACAGGGATAATCCGGGCTGAACTCCGATCTCCAGAATCAGGCTCGTTCAGCATCAAGGGCGGAAGTGGTACCGCTCACAACATCCTCTTCATTGACACTGCTGATGGCAGGTCCTGGTGGCTACTTCCAAACTCGGACTTATCTATCGAAGGTGATCGAACCATCGCTCTTCCAGGTACAGGCATGGATAGTCCCCTTGGTAAGGTCTACAACCTGGTTGATCCAAACAATCCAAATATGTCCTCGATATTGCTTTCAGACCTAAAGGGCATCAAGAAATCAACACTGGCCTCAGGTTCAGTCGTCTTAGATCAAGTTGTTGCACTCAGCCCTAATGAAGCCAAGATCATTTACCACGATGAGAAAGGCTTCCATGTCGCTGTGGTCAATCCAGTCGAAGCAACGAAAATTCGTGAATCCTCTCTTTCAATCACATTCCCACCAAGAAAATGATCGGCCCGCGGTCTAACCCTTCGCTCAACTCGGACCCTATCGCTGCGCGCTAGTGTCCTCAAGCAATTCAGCGTCCGTGTCCCGCAGCAATAGGGCCGGTTAGCTTCTCTCGTTAGGCACACCCGGCGCTTTCCCATCAGCTTCCGGGTTCGATCCTTCTCAATCGGAGTGCGGGGTTCAGCGCCCTGGCTTTGCCAATCGCGAATCTCTGCGCCGCGGTGGCTCAGACTCGCCATGAATGGCGGGCTTGCGCTGTCGCGCTGCGCAGCCGTTCTCCGCCACTCCTCCAGTGAATCCAGCGGCTTCTCGTGGCATCCTGGCTCCGCCGTTCCGTCCCTCCCCTCACCCCTGGCGCAATCCGCCTCAGTTCTTTGCCTTTGGGCTCGGGTATCCCCGCCGCTCCTCACGCTCGGGCGGCATCCCGTTCGTTGCACCCGATCCGAGCATCTCGAATGTTCGCGTGGGCTCCAGCTTCATCGGGTGCCTAACCTTTCGCTCAACTCGGACCCTATCGCTGCGCGCTAGTGTCCTCAAACAATTCAGCGTCCCGGTTCCCGCAGCAATAGGGCCGGTTAGCTTCTCTCGTTAGGCCTTACCCATGACCCCAGAGGAACAAGAACTACACGAATTTCTTCGCCTCTTTCACTGGGACATGGTGGAGGCACTTCAGATTGCACATCACCTTTCAATTTGCTCTGATTCCGAAATTGCAAAATCTCTCATCAGGGATATGGCCGTATGTTACGCACGGCCATTTTCCACCAATTTCGGAAACTTACTACCAAAGCATCAACTTAAGAAAAACTGCGTTCCGAAGGCGCTTCTCCCTCTTCATAAGGAACTGAACGATCTTCGCAATTCTCTTTTCGCACATTCTGATCTGAGGGTGCGAAAACCCAAGGTGGTCAAAGCGCAGTCATCACGCGGGCCCATTCATTGCCTAACAATGCGTACATGCGATTACGACTCGATCCAGCAACGGCTACCTCAATTCCAAGAATTGATTAGCTCCGTTGAATCGGTTCTTTCGGCAGAATTCCGTCGAATCGAAGAGTCCATGAAATGATCCCTGATCGGCCTAACCCTGCGCTCAAGTCGGACCCCGCCTGTATTGCCTTCGTTCCCTCTCATCATTTCGCTATCTCGGCTCCGCTCATCGCCTCGGTGCAGGCGTGGCCGCTTAGCTTCATCCGTTAGGCTTCTCAGAAACGCCCCGTGAAACCACTGCGCATCATCCTCATCATCGCTGCGGCTTTAGTGCTTCTCTACTTAATTGACCGAGTGGGGTTGTGGGCTGAGCGCCGCGGCTGGATTTACTGGAGAAAGCGCAAGTCCTCAACGAACGCACTTGGTGCAGTCACTCTTGGCCTTCAGCAAATATTTGAATCCGGTAAAGCCAAGCATGTAATTGAGGCTCAAAATGAACCCAAGAAAGACCAGCCCGATCCTGGTTCAGGCTCAGCCTAACCTTCCGCTCAACTCGGACCCTATCGCTGCGCGCTAGTGTCCTCAAACAATTCAGCAACCTGGTTCCCGCAGCAATAGGGCCGGTTAGCTTCTCTCGTTAGGCGTCATGTGAACTCCCCCAACTACCCTTGTCCTTCGTGCGGTTTCATCGTGTTCGATGAGCCAATCGGTTCTTACGACATATGCCCGTTATGCGGCTGGGAGGATGATCCAGTTCAGCTAGCAACACCAGGGCTACGGGGTGGGGCAAATGGAGGCAGCCTTCTTGATAACCAAATCAACATACTTAATGACCTTCCGCCCGAGA
This sequence comes from Geothrix sp. PMB-07, assembly GCF_030758935.1. NCBI lineage: Bacteria > Pseudomonadati > Acidobacteriota > Holophagae > Holophagales > Holophagaceae > Geothrix > Geothrix sp. PMB-07. The sequence continues at coordinate 1,207,005 of NZ_CP132333.1, read as the reverse complement.
TTTCCGAATGGCGGGGGTATAAGCGTGCCACTGATTGGAGGCCACTCTTTCCTTCTGAATGTTCAGTTGAGAATCCGTCCAATGGATCCGGCGTTAACTATTTCCACGCAGCATGTAAGGAAAACCCACCTTATTATTGGCGCGCTGACGCCTAACCTTCCGCTCAACTCGGACCCTATCGCTGCGCGCTAGTGTCCTCAAACAATTCAGCTCCCTGGTTCCCGCAGCAATAGGGCCGTTTAGCTTCTCTCGTTAGGCAGCCAATGAAGACACCGCTCCTCTTATTCGCAGCCTGCTCTTTGGCCTGGTCACAGGCCGTTGCCCTACCAAAGATCGGCGAAAAATTCGATGTCGCCATGAGAGATGGCTATCTAACCGTCTATGGCAGACACCCGCCATTCCCCTACGTTAATCGATCCTATGCAGCCATCAAATTTCAACTCGCTGTGGATCAAGATGAGCGCCTGATCTATATCAGCACTCAGGATCCCGAGTTCAAGACACCTGAACAGTTAAGGGTTGGCGCCACTTCTGATGAAGTTTTTGCGGCAGGCGGCAGCGCGATTGTCAGCGAACCAGGGTTTCCGCCCCACTCGCTATTACCTTCCGGATGGTGCGCTCAATTCCCTGAGCGTCCAATCAATTGCATTGGTTTCTCTTTACCTGAACCTCCTAAGGCATCGTTGATCGTAGGGTTCTTCAAGCGTGCGCCCATGCCTGCCTAACCTTCCGCTCAACTCGGACCCTATCGCTGCGCGCTAGTGTCCTCAAACAATTCAGCGTCCGTGTCCCCGCAGCAATAGGGCCGGTAACGATCCCCCGGCAAAGCCGGGGGCCTTATTATGTGAGCCGCTCAAAGCGGCTAAACGGGGTCGCTAACGCGGCCCCGAAGGTTGGAGCCACCTACTCGGTGGCCTCCTAGCGCCAAAGCTCCAGCTTCTCCAATCGTTCTTCCTCGCGTTCCTGGTTCTGGATGTACTGCCGTATCTGATGCTCGTCCTTCCCTACCGTCGACACCAGAAATCCTCTCGCCCAGAAATGCTGACCCGTGAAGTTCCTCTTCGTTTCTCCATATACACGGGCCAGATAAATCGCGCTCTTACCCTTCATAAACCCCACTACCTGCGATACGGCATACTTCGGCGGAATCGCCAACAACATATGTACGTGATCTGCCAGCAAGTGCCCTTCCAGCACTTTGCTTTCTTTCTGCCCAGCCAGCTGCCTGAACACTTCACCCAATCGCTCTCTCACCCTCCCATACATCACCTTCCTTCTTCGTTTTGGCACGAACACTACGTGATACTTACATTCCCACCTTGTGTGACTTAAACTTTCAAACAAGTCCATCTCAGTTCTCCTCAAGTGTGCTTGGCGGCTCACCTGATCAGTTCAGCGATGGACTCCCGTAGCTGTCAAACTCCGACTGTCGCCCCCGCATAGCGGGGGGCCTACCTTATGTTTTGGTTAGCTTCACTCGTTAGGTTTCTGATGCCCGAAACTCGCTTCGACCAAAGCCAATACCACGCGATGAAGGCCGTGTTCGAAGAAGTTCTCGGCCGTGAAAGCTTCGCCAAGGTAAAGGACTATGGCTCAATCAAAGCCTGGCGAACGGAGTCCAAGAGACTACTTAAAGCGATTTCCATCTCCCTCGCAGCAACAATTCAGGTCTACGACGATGAGTGGATGGCAGAGCTTCAAAGCCATATCCAACGGGGGATTTCTCTTGTCGAATCGTGCTCTGAACTCGATGAACTCTTTTCGAGCCTTGCCGCCACTCTCGCCCGAGTGACATTTCTACAAATCGGGTTTCTTCCCGTTGGTCACCGCAACATCGATCGGGTTCCGCTTACACCGAGTCAGTGGAAACTCGATCCGGTCCGTAGCGTTCAATATGTTCAGAATAATGAACAGCGTAAAACACAGCGCCGGCTCCTGTCCCGCAGGAAAGGCTCAGAATTGTGCGAAACCTAACCCTCCGCTCAACTCGGACCCTATCGCTGCGCGCTAGTGTCCTCAAACAACTCTGCGCCCGTGTCCCGCAGCAATAGGGCCGGTTAGCTTCCTTCGTTAGGCTTCTACGAGGTTATCAACTTGGAACCCAATCAACAGCCACTGACTATCGCCGACTCTCAGCGCAATATGCGCCACTCGTACCTTGGAGGCGCCCCCGGTGTCTTAGCATCCGGCCTGGTTTGGCTTGCTTCTGGGCTTGTTGCATTAAAGGGCTCTCCAGGGAGTTCGGTCCTAGTTCTATTCATCGGTGGCATGTTCATTTTTCCCATCGGAGTGGTAATCACCAAGGTTCTCGGGCGTCCAGGCTCACACGCACCTGAAAACAAGCTCGGTAGACTAGCACTCGAAGGAACATTTCAACTCTTGCTTTGCCTACCTTTGGCTTTTGTGATTTCCAGATATCGTATTGATTTATTCTTCCCTTCAATGTTGCTCATCATCGGCGGTAGGTACCTTACTTTCACAACCTTGTACGGTTCTCGTTTGTACTGGGCTTGCGGAATCTCGCTCTCGATCGCCGCATTTATCCTTGCCATTACCCACGCCACACCCGCAATGGGGGCCTTTACTGGAGCTGCAGTTGAATTTTCATACTCAGCCCTGATTTACCTCGCGATCCGCCATGAGCCATCAGCCTAACCTTCCGCTCAACTCGGACCCTATCGCTGCGCGCTAGTGTCCTCAAACAATTCAGCAGCTCGGTCCCCGCAGCAATAGGGCCGGTTAGCTTCTCTCGTTAGGCGTCCAATGCGATTAGCACCAGTACTCAAAGCCCCCTACCACACTGACGATAGCTGGTGGCACCTCTTACAGGATGACGACGAGGTGCGCTACATACTTGTCCATTGCGAGGCTTCGTTTGTCAGTTTCGACCGACTCATCAAGCTCAATCAAACAGAATTGAAGGAACTTCACGGACTCGGTTGGATATTTCTCCAATACCTTGCTAATCGAATCAACTACTTTGTAGACGATTACAAGAATCGGAGTATCACAGGCGAACTCCTCACGGCCGCAATAAACGCCACCAAGTGAGCGCCTAACCTCTCGCTCAAGTCGGACCCCGCCTGCATTGCCTTCCGCTCTCTCTCAACATTTCGCTATCTCGGCTCCGCTCATCGTCTCGGTGCAGGCGGTGCCGCTTAGCTTCCTTCGTTAGGCATCAGCTCAACTACGAATGGCTCTTTGATTCGCTACGCTTGATCAACGCCTTCGGTGGGCCAACTTCACCGCGCCGCACGCTGGATTTGCGCCGATTACGCTCGCCCGGCTCGTCCACGCGCCACGCCGGGCGAATGATCAAACGTACGTCAGCATCTTCATCGCCCTGGCGCTACCATCGGCATTGTCCGAGCGCCTGCCTAACCTGTCGCTCAACTCGGACCCAGCCGCAAGCGGCTGTGTCCTTGCTCCCTGGCAATTCAGTCTTTCCTTCTCTGCCAATCGTTCCAGCCGCGGCTGGTCCGGTTAGCTTCTCTCGTTAGGCACACCCGGCGCATTCCCATCGTCTTCCGGGTTCGGTCCTTCTCAATCGGAGTGCGGGGTTATCGCCCCGGCCCCGCCGGTCGTGAATCTCCGCGGCCCGGTAACTCACACTCGCCATGAATGGCGGGCTTGCGCTATCGCGCTGCGCGGTCATTCTCTACCACTCATTCGGTGAACCCAGCGGCTTCTCGTGGCATCCTGGCTCCGCCGTTCCTTCACTTGCCTCACCTCTGGCGCAATCCGCCTCAGTTCTTTGCCTTTGGGCTCGGCTTTCCCTGCCGATCTCCCCGCTCAGTCGGCACCCCATTCGCTGTACCCAATCCGGCCATCTCGAATGCCCGGGTAGGCTCCAGCTTCATCGGGTGCCTAACCTTCCGCTCAACTCGGACCCTATCGCTGCGCGATAGAGCCCTCAAACAATTCAGCAGCTCGGTCCCCGCAGCAATAGGGCCGGTTAGCTTCTCTCGTTAGGCGTTCAATGAGACTCCGAAAAGCCCTTCTCACTCTTGGTTGGCTCTTCGCCTCCACAGCTGCGTTATTCGCAGACGACTTCAAATTCACGGATGGACGCCTTGCTGGTGAGCCTGTGATAGAAATTCAGCTCACCAAATCGCAGGCAACACTGATACGAAGCCAGTTCAAACCTGGTATGAAGATCAAGCTTACAAAGAGGCAGCAGACTGAAATCCGTAAAAAGGCAAAGGCCAAAGCAGGCCCAACTGTTCTTGAGCTATGGAGAGCTACAGATCTAGAAGGTGATTGCTCATGCTTTCTTTGGAATATTGGTCTTGTCTATAAGGACGGTTGGGTCGAATTGCCAGTCCACCGTATCGTTTCAGATAAAGAAGCCGAAGACCGTCAACCCGCCCCCGAGGGTTAATGACTCGGCACACGCCTAACCCTCCGCTCAACTCGGACCCAGCCGCAAGCGGCCGTGTCCTTGCTCCCTGGCAACTCAGTCATCCCTTCTCTGCCAATCGTTTCAGCTGCGGCTGGTCCGATTAGCTTCTCTCGTTAGGCCACTCACACCCCATGAGCTCACCGATCCAAAATAAGGACATTCAGGAAAGAACCTTTCTTGATCGGTTTCGTCATGCCTACCAATTCTTCCCGGATGGAACAATCAAGAAAGGCGAGCCAGGCAAGGAACCCGACTTCATCGTTGAAAACCCTAACCAGCGAATCGGGATCGAGATGGCACGACTGTTCAGAGATGATGGCCGCGATCAATATGGGCTGCGCCCTCAAGCTCAGTTTCAGGATCGAGTTCTAAGTGAAACCAGGGAAATCTTTATAAGATCAACCGGGCAACGCTATCGTGTGATTCTCGGATTCCAAGAACGAAGTGGTATAGATCCAAAACGCATTAAGGAGATATCCAAATTTCTCGCTGATGTGATCGCCCGTGCTGTGGCCTTTAGACCGCCCACCTACGCAGACCCAACCATGATTGGCCTCTCAGAGCTCCACCCATTTGAGGGCGTTTTTGCGCTGGTGCAGATATATGACTTCAGTGAAGTATATGATTACACATGGTCTATCCAAAACGTCTTCAGCGTAGATCCGCTCAATGAATCTCTGTTGAACGCCCGAGTCACAGAAAAGGAAGCGAAACGCGCCAAGGGACTTTACTCAGGAATCGATAAGATCTGGCTACTGCTGTACATGGACTTCTTCGATCATGCGATGGATCAACAGGTCCCCAAAAAGTTATCGATCGAGCTTTGTCCTCACGGATTCGATAAAATCATAATCTTTAAAACCATCGAAGACACTTGCCTAGTAATCTATCCAGAATTTGCATGTTCCGAGCTGGCCTAACCCTCCGCTCAACTCGGACCCTATCGCTGCGCGATAGAGTCCTCAAACAATTCAGCGTCCGTGTCCCCGCAGCAATAGGGCCGGTTAGCTTCACTCGTTAGGCCATCAATGAGACTTCTACTCGCCACCATGCTTCTATCCTTAGGGTCTTTCTCAGCATTGGCCGCTGAAAAAATCTCCCTCAAAGCTTCGATCAGCCTTCTGGACAACTCACTTTGTGTCGGTCGGAAAGCACTCCTAATGGTTAAGCTTACGAACACAACCAAGCAGCGCGTCTATTTCGATGATTATGACTTCCGCGTGTCACTGGCTATCGGCTACTCAGATCGAACTGGATTCATTGGGCCATATTCTGGTGGTGTCCCCGGGGGGAGCGTCCATGGAGGCCCAAGTCCAATCATCCACCTTCATGAGAGAACGTTTGGCATTGAGCCCGGTGAAAGCATTATTAGATTCGCTTATCTAAATCCATCGATGCTCGTGCGCCCAGATCAAGTCAAAATCTCCGTCATAATTCATTTCCCAGGAACTTCTGATCTCTCACTAAAGGTTGAAGATTGGAATGAATATCAAGCTGAAGCAGAGATCGATTCGGTCATAAGACCAGAGACTTCAAATCAATGAAATCAGTATTGGCGGCTTCGGTGTCTGGCCTAACCCTTCGCTCAAGTCGGACCCCGCCTGCATTGCCTTCCGCTCTCTCTCAGCATCTCGCTATCTCGGCTCCGTTCATCGTCTCGGTGCAGGCGGTGCCGCTTAGCTTCATTCGTTAGGCACACCCGGCGCATTCCCATCGCCTTCCGGGTTCGATCCTTCTCAATCGGAGTGCGGGTTCAGCGTCCTCGCCCTGCCATTCGCGAATCTCTGCGGCCCTTTAGCTCAGGCTCGCCATGAATGGCGGGCTTGCGCTTTCGCGCTGCGCAGACGTTCTCTGCCGCTCCTCCGGTGAGTCCAGCGGCTTCTCATGGCATCCTGTCTCCGCCGTTCCTTCACTCGCCTCACCCATGGCGCAATCCGCCCCAGTTCTTTGCCTTTGGGCTCGGTCAACCCAGCCGTTCTTCACACACGGGCGGCATCCCATTCGTTTCACCCAGTCCAAACATCTCGAAACCCGGGTGGGTCCCAGCGTCATCGGGTGCCTAACCTTCCGCTCAACTCGGACCCTATCGCTGCGCGCTAGTGTCCTCAAACAATTCAGCGTCCTGGTTCCCGCAGCAATAGGGCCGGTAACGATCCCCCGGCAAAGCCGGGGGCCTTATTATGTGAGCCGCTCAAAGCGGCTAAACGGGGTCGCTAACGCGGCCCCGAAGGTTGGAGCCACCTACTCGGTGGCCTCCTAGCGCCAAAGCTCCAGCTTCTCCAATCGTTCTTCCTCGCGTTCCTGGTTCTGGATGTACTGCCGTATCTGATGCTCGTCCTTCCCTACCGTCGACACCAGAAATCCTCTCGCCCAGAAATGCTGACCCGTGAAGTTCCTCTTCGTTTCTCCATATACACGGGCCAGATAAATCGCGCTCTTACCCTTCATAAACCCCACTACCTGCGATACGGCATACTTCGGCGGAATCGCCAACAACATATGTACGTGATCTGCCAGCAAGTGCCCTTCCAGCACTTTGCTTTCTTTCTGCCCAGCCAGCTGCCTGAACACTTCACCCAATCGCTCTCTCACCCTCCCATACATCACCTTCCTTCTTCGTTTTGGCACGAACACTACGTGATACTTACATTCCCACCTTGTGTGACTTAAACTTTCAAACAAGTCCATCTCAGTTCTCCTCAAGTGTGCTTGGCGGCTCACCTGATCAGTTCAGCGATGGACTCCCGTAGCTGTCAAACTCCGACTGTCGCCCCCGCATAGCGGGGGGCCTACCTTATGTTTTGGTTAGCTTCTCTCGTTAGGCGTCGTCAAATTTGGAGCACCCGTGAACCCTTGGGCGATCAACCCTGTTTGGCAAAATTACTCGTCGCTCTTTAGGGAGGCTATCTCTGCAAGTGAGGCCAAAACGGAGATGGAGAGATCGCACCATATGACCGCGTCGCTGTACTTTGGAATCGCAGCTCTGGAAGCATTTCTAAATCAGGAAATGCGGCGGTATTTGTCGGCCTCGAAATCCGAAGACGAAATATTCGAAACTCTTCGGCGTGGAAAAATTATGTCAAAACTGAAAAAGTGGCCAACAGAACTGCTTGGAGCCCCGCTTCCCCTGGATTTGAAAACCTATGATTTGCTTACTGTCTTCAACGACATCCGTGGTGACCTAACTCACCCGAAAACTCATGGTTTTGATATCTATGCCAAATTAGATGATGTCGAACCAAGCTCAGTAATAGACTCCGTTGCCGAATATATTGTGAAATTCCACGAATTACAGAAGACCAGATTCCCTTACTGGCTATTCGGATGGAACTACCTAAATCCACGACCTGATGCCCATGAGATCTTTATCATCAATGATCAACAATTTGCGAATTCTATGAAATCACTCGGATTCAAGGTCTCTCAAGCCTTTTCCTCAGACATGGACCCTTGGTTAAATCACCACCTTGGCTCCTTCCAAGGATACCTGTCCTTGCGAAAGGCCCTGATTGGTCTTGATCGCTGTGAACCCAAATGGGATAGATTCCCCTTCAAACCGATTCTATGCCGTAATTGGTGGAAGGCGGAGCATCAACATAGCTGTGGAAATGTTAGTAAAGAGGCCATCGACCGCGCTCTTCGTTATGACGCCTAACCCTCCGCTCAAGTCGGACCCCGCCTGCATTGCCTTCCGCTCTCTCTCATCATTTCGCTATCCCGGCTCCGCTCAGCGCCTCGGCGCAGGCGGTGCCGCTTAGCTTCCTTCGTTAGGCGCCACGCATGTTCACTAGTATCCGATTCCATTCATCGCTCCTGACGTTTGCATTAATCGCCTTCTCGACTTCGGCTTACGCTCAGGCTAATTCGCACCCCTATTCCAAGGTTACGAGCGAGGCCAAACTCCGCCTGCTAACTCAGGTCCTCAAACTCCGCAAAGGAGATTCAGTCGAAACTGTATTCAAAGTCATGGGGAAACCAACGATTGACGAGCTCCTTTCCAAAAAGGAGAACGATAAAATTATTGGTCGCGAGTTAAGTTACTACCTCGACAGATGGGAAAAGGGTCTTGTCAATGAGCGACACGATGAATTGATTACAGTTTGGCTAGATTCTTCCAACCGGGTAAAGTCCGTGAGTATTCGATCTGAAATATTCAATGAATAGGCGCCTAACCCTTAGCTCAACTCGGACCCCGCCTGCATTGCCTTCCGTTCTCTCTCAGCATTCCGCTATCTCGGCTCCGCTCATCGTCTCGGTGCAGGCGCGGCCGGTTAGCCCCATTCGTTAGGCCTCTCGCGACATTCCAAGCCACTACCATCTCAGTCCTGGAGCACCATGGCCAAATACCTGATCTCCTTCCCCGCCGCTGCGATGGTCGTTCTCGATAGTGAACTAGAGACTGTAGGCCAAGACGCCCACGCGGTGATTGAAGAAGCGAAGGCCGCTGGCGTCTATATCTTCGGTGGTGGTATCGACGAAAACATCCCACCAGCCCTCGTTTCTGCGGATGGATCTGTCGCCCAAGGCGGCTACTCGTGGGCACCGAAACTCAATGGTGGGTTCACAATCCTAGATCTCCCCACCCGCGAGGAGGCTATCGCATGGGCCGCACGCATCGCCAAGGCCTGCCGTTGTAGCCAAGAACTGCGCGTTTTCGGTTTTGACCCGCGTTCCTAATGGCGCACTAATGCATATCGGCCTAACCTTCCGCTCAACTCGGACCCTATCGCTGCGCGCTAGTGTCCTCAAACAATTCAGCAGCCAGGTTCCCGCAGCAATAGGGCCGGTTAGCTTCTCTCGTTAGGCCCTCAATGAACGCTCAAGAAACGGCCCAACCCCACAAGCCTCACCGTATCATTCGCATTATTTGTGGAGTACTCGGGTTTCTCATTGCCTGGATTGCTCTCATTCCGGTGGCCATCTATTCGGTCAACGTCACTTCCAAGCTGGTAATCGGCGGATGGCTAGAACTAATCGTCATCACTGGAATCGCAATCGCCTTATGCGGGTGGTTCCCCAAAGTGAAGCCTTTCCTTACCCCATTTTCGATTACTCTCCTGGCAACCTTGTTCCTCATCTTTAGCGCCACTGCCATCAATTGGGAGCTTCGAAATTGGCGGCTTTCCCATAGGGCCACACTCGGCCTAACCTCTCGCTCAACTCGGACCCTATCGCTGCGCGCTAGTGTCCTCAAACAATTCAGCTCCCTGGTTCCCGCAGCAATAGGGCCGGTTAGCTTCTCTCGTTAGACCGCTTCATTTGCGTCCCTTGACAAGCGTATCCAATTGGCTACACTTGTTGTCATGAACACGCTCCTCCAAACCGACGAATTCCGCGCCTGGCTTGGGGAGCTGAAGGACCTTCGGGCCAAAGCTGTCATCTTCAATCGCCTTGACCGTGCCACCAAAGGGAATTTTGGCGATGCCAAGGCATTGGGAAGCGGTATCTCTGAAATGCGCATCGACTCTGGCCCTGGCTATCGGATCTACTACACCCGACGTGGCGAGATTGTTTACTTGCTGCTTGTCGGTGGCGACAAATCGACTCAGGCCCGAGATATCCAACACGCTAAATCCCTTCTCAAGTCTCTCCCTAAGGAGTAACCCATGGCCAAAATCACCCCCTTCGATGTTGCTGACTACCTCGACAGCGAGGAAATGATCGCTGAATACCTTTCTGTGGCTATGGAAGACCCTGATCCGGATCACTTCCTACAGGCCGTGGCCGCTGTTGCCCGCGCACGAGGCATGACTCAATTAGCCAAAGACGCCGGGGTTTCGCGTGAAAGCCTCTATAAAACCCTCGCGCCTGGCGCCAAGCCTCGGTATGAAACGGTCTTCAAGCTCATGCACGCTCTAGGCGTTCAGTTCAAGGTTCAGGCTGCTCACTGAAACTCGGCATAAACTGATTTCGCCAACCGATCATACTTCGGCGCGGTCTAACCTTTCGCTCAAGTCGGACCCCGCCTGCATTGTCTTTCGTTCTCTCTCAACATTTTTCTATCCTGGCTCCGTTCAGCACCTCGGCGCAGGCGTGGCCGCTTAGCTTCTACCGTTAGGCGTCTGTAGAAAGGAGGGCCGAGGTGACCACACTGCCTGGAATGCAGATGAGCCGGTTTCTGTTATTCCGGCGCCTGATCATCTTTGTTCTCGCCGGGTTGCTGATCTATTACCACATCTTTACACTGTGCGATCTGTATCTAGGCGCTGGCACCAGTGCTCATACAACATTCGAATACGTACAATCGATCCTTCGAGTGGTGATTACTCTCAGTTTGCTGCTCGTCGTCTTTGGCAAACGCTGGGCCTTGTGCGGGATGTGGGTCGGCATCACCGGGCTTATTGCAACGCACTATTGGGCGCATTTCGGGAACCTGCCCGTCGATTTCACCCTGGGTAGGCATCCGCTCTCCTATATCAAGGGCCTCATTTTTCCGACAATTATCACCTTGGCATTCCACACTTCAAGCCAGGTTGGCGATTCAAATGCAGACGCCTAACCTCTCGCTCAACTCGGACCCTATCGCTGCGCGCTAGTGTCCTCAAACAATTCAGCGTCCGTGTCCCGCAGCAATAGGGCCGGTTAGCTTCTCTCGTTAGGCCTCTCAACAAACCCTCGTTGTAGGAACCATCATGAGATCGAACATTCAAGCCATGATGCTATTGTTTTTGAGTGCTATTTGCTGCCATTCGGTCAATGCTTCGCAGCCAATCAACGGAGTGAAATTCAATATCCCTGAGGCCTGTCCTGGTATCAAGACCAAGGCAGAGATTCGGAGTATGGGTGGGGCTTTCACTCTTCTTGTCACTTTCATCGGCAAGCGTCCTACAGATGCAATGGCTGATAAGGCCAGTCGAACCTATCTCGCAAGTGCCATCAAACGATCGCCCGGTCACGACATGGCAGTTTCGACTTGGTTCCGTGCTAAGACTTCAGATAGCCCAGCAATGGATGAAATGATCCACCCGTACCCAGGTTGGTCTAAATCTAGTGGTGTGGCCCTACACAAAGCCTTGTACTACCGAGTTAAGTCTGGCTCCGTATCTGTAGAGTAATGGTCATGGTCGGCCTAACCTTCCGCTCAACTCGGACCCTATCGCTGCGCGCTAGTGTCCTCAAACAATTCAGCGTCCGTGTCCCCGCAGCAATAGGGCCGGTTAGCTGAAGCGCATCCGGGCTGCGTCCAGCACTCTCAGCCCCATCCACAACGGGATTCGCGGGTCCCGGCGGTACCAATACCGGATGCTTGCCCGGCTAATACACATCAAGCCATAAGCTGAACCATCTGCTTGGCCACAACATCTGATTGGGCTGAGAAGACCTCTCGGAAATATCAGTGCAATATTTTGGTTAAACTATTCCAGAAAATATCCTCTGGTGCTTCACCAAAATTGGGAAAGCCATCATTAACCTTATCTGCATTAAATTGCTTAATAATGTCCAAAAAATGAGTCTGTAAATTAATAAATGATGCCTCTTTTATAGAAAATATTTTCCAGTGACTATCAACGTATTTTATAAAAGTTTGTACCCAATCTTCTACATTATTATTTTGTTTATTTAATATTTGAAGGATCGCATGCTTGAATATATTCCTAATTCGAAATTGTGCAGCATTTACATGGAAAAGAAAATTCGGATGTAATTGGATGAGTTTTGGGGCCAGTTGCAAGTGCTCGCAGACATATCGAACCTCATCGATAACCACATCCCAGAATGGCACTTGGCCACTGATCCAAATCCTGCCAATCACATACCCAGAACTCCCATCGATCATAACGAATGCCCAAGGATCATCACCGACCGGAATGGTTCGAGCTGTAGCAGGGTGCGCCTTTGGATAGGGAAGGAAAGCACATTGAAAAACGTACCCACGCCCTCCTTGCCTGGTTCCAATCAAGCCGAGCAAGGGGTTCCTCTGACAAAGATAATCCCATGCTTCCGACGTCCTCAGGTGCGGATGTCTCACTAACCACTTCGTGGACTCTTTGACTCTCTGGTCGCATGTTTCAAGGTTTCGCTCCTTGAGAACCCTATGGATCGCTACGCCAGAGACTACACGGCCGACCTCAGTAAACAAGGCGCTTGAGAGCGCATGGCATCCCAACCAGGGCCGCAATATAGCAAAACGTACGATCGCGTCTCGAGCACCAGGATCCAGCCGTCTTGGATGATGTCGAGGAGCCCTAGACTGGTCCTGGAGCCCTCGAAGCCCATCTCTCTCATACCGGGCCCGCCATTTATAAAAACATGGTCGACTGACACCGAAAGCAAGGCAAGCTTCTGCCACGTTGCCTGTAGTCTTCACTCGCTCTAGAAGTGCGAGTCGTTCTTCGGGTTTCAATTTCCTTCGCCTGGTGACCATGGAGGGCTCGACGAGTGTATCGCTTGTAAGTAAATCAGTTGGAAATCGGGACTTCCCAAAGACTATCGTACCCGGACATTGTTTACACCATCCATGATTTAAGGATTGATTCAAGTCATTTTATAAATCAGAGAGGCCTATGCTGTCTTTATTCTCGGGTCTCGGAAAATCTTCCCCATTTCCAAGCCAGTGCCTACCATTGATCTACTCGGCGAGATCGCTTCAAGCGTAATTTAAATTATACATAGGCTTAACAAAATGTTCACTTTCCTTGCCCCAGGATTACGGTCGGCGTTAAGTAGGTTCAAGAGGGTCTATCTCTCGCTCTGATGGTGTCTATATCTGAACTCCTACCAACCAAACCGATGACCGGAGCCGAGTGCTCCGGTTTTCGCGTACGTCCCTCGCAGGCGGCAGGGTTTGGGCCTGCGCGTGGAATCACGAGGGCCCTCTGGGGGACTCTGGGCCGAAGGTTGAAGGGGCGGCCTTGTGTGAGCCACCTCCTACCCCGCAATCCATCGAACAACACCGGGGCCCTGGGTTGGATGCTCGGCCGACCCTCGCGGGTTCGCAACCCACCATGGACACGGCGCGGTCCGGCTTCAGAATGGGTGGATGGCCCTGGGGAAGCGCAGGGCTCAGACGAAGGAGCGGTTTTGACAGTGCCCCAGCTGAAGCAGCCGATCCAAAGCAGGTGGCGTCACCCGGCGATTCTGGCGCTAGGTCTGGTTCAGGGCTTGGGCGCCTGGGGCCAACAACCCTCGAGCATCATCGCCACCTGCCCGCCCCTTCCAACGGGGGTCACGTCGGTCACGGTGCTCGACAGCCAGGGCCGCTACGTGGGCCGCATTCCACCCCAGAACCGCTACTGGGCCACCCTCGACCGCATCCCCGGCTTCCTGCAACAGGCGCTGTTGGCGGTGGAGGATTCCCGGTTCTACGAGCACAGCGGGCTCGACTACCGGAGCATCGCCCGTGCCGCGATGAAGGATGTGCTCAAGGGGCGGATGGCCGAAGGCGGCTCCACCATCACCCAGCAGCTCATCAAGAACAAATTCCTGAGCTCGGCCCGCACCCTCGACCGGAAGATCGAAGAGGCCAAACTGGCCATGGAGTTCGAGAAGACCTATTCCAAGCAGCAGATCCTGGAGATGTACTTCAACGAGATCTACTACGGAAATGGGGCCCAAGGCATCGTCCAGGCTGCGCGCCTCTACTTCGACAAGAGGCCGGAGGAACTGAACGAGGGCGAATGCCTGTTGCTGGCGGGTGTGCCCAAGAATCCGAGCCGCTACAACCCCTTCGGAAAGCCCTCCGATGTGGCCGGGCGCAGGGATGTCGTCCTCAAGCGCATGGAGGATCTCCAGCTCATTACCCCTCAGCGGCGGCTGGCCCTCCAGGCCCACGGGGCAGCCACTCGGCCGTTGGGGCAGGCCCCTCAGTACCTCGCGCAGATCCGCGCGCAGCTCATCGGACGCCTCGGAGCTGCGGCCGTGGAACAGGGTGGCCTGGAGGTGATCGCCGCCATGGATCTGGATCTGCAGCGCCTGGCTGAACAAACCCTGAAAGAGGGCGTCAAACGCCTCTCTCCCGGATTGCAGGGCGCCCTGGTCTGCCTCGATCCCACCACGGGCGATGTGCTTGCGGCTGTCGGTGATGCTGAGGGAACCGCCAGCGCCATCAACCGCGCCTTCGTCTCCAGACGACAACCAGGTTCGGCCATCAAGCCTCTCATCTACGCGAATGCCCTGGAGAAAGGCCTGACGGCCGCCAGCCTCTGGAGCGATGAGGCCGTGGCCTATGAGGCCGGTCCTGGCCAAACCTGGAAACCCCAGAACTACGGCCGGGAAGAGTTCGGGGAGCTCTCCCTCCGCCAAGCTCTGGCCCATTCCGGCAACATCATCACCGTGAAGGTGCTGGAGACCGTGGGTGTGCCTTCCTTCGTGAATTTCGCAGGGAAGGCGGGACTCACCCTGCCTGCCCAGAACGGCCTCTCGCTGGCCCTGGGCACCGCCGAAGTCACCCTCAAGGACCTGGTGCAGGCCTACACCCCCCTGGCCAATGCGGGCATGAAGGCCGAGGCCCGAACCATCCTCCGGATCTATGACCGCAGGCGTCAGACCTGGATCGAGAATCCACCAGCCATCTCCCAGGCCATGTCTCCGGCGGCTGCGTTCATCACCACCCAGATGCTGAAAGACGTGCTCACCTACGGCACCGCCAAATCCCTGCGCCCCTTCAGCCAGGGCCGCCCTTCCGCGGGGAAGACCGGTACGACGGACAATGGCATGGATGCCTGGTTCGTCGGTTACACCCCGAACCTGCTGACGGGCGTCTGGATCGGCTACGACCAGCCCCGGCCCGGAGGGAAGGGCTTCACGGGCGGGGGCGTCGCCGCCCCCATCTGGGAACGCTTCATGACCAAGGCAGTGTCATCGCGCCCCACCCTGGATTTCCCCATGCCGGAAACCGTGGTGGTTCGCAGCATCGACCCCACCACGGGGCTGCTGGCCCAGGAGGCCTGTCCGCAGAAGCAGGATGAATTTTTCGTCTCCGGAACGGAGCCAGTCGAACCTTGCGCCACTCACGGGCTTGAACCGTTGCCACAGGAAGAGACCATCCCCAGATAGGCGGCTGTCCGAGCCTCCCCCCCGGGGCAGCGCCGATCAGCTGGTGGTGACGCCCTGCATTTCCTGCTCGCCCTGCACGAAGAGACATGGATGGTCCGATGGATCGCGCTTCCCGCAACCGGCTCACAGAACACAGCCTCGCCCTCTTTGCGGGCCCTTCCCTCTTTGATGCCATCGCGAGGGCCGTCTGCCGGGCAGGGTGTCTTCCCCGCAAGGAACTCTTTGAAGCCTGGGAGATGGCCCGCAGGGTGCGGCGCCGCTTCCGGGGCGGGCGCATCATCGACCTTGCCTGTGGCCATGGCTTGCTGGCCCAGGTTCTCCTGCTGCTGGATGACCGTTCGCCGGGGGCCGTGGCCGCGGACCGCCGCCTTCCGCCAAGCGCCGCCACCCTGCACGCTGCGCTGTGCGATGCCTGGCCACGCCTTCGGGGCAGGGTCCAGTTTGTGGAAACCGATCTCCAGAACGTGCCCCTGGAAGCCCAGGACGTGGTGGTCTCGGCCCATGCCTGCGGCGGATTGACCGACGTGATTCTGGCCAGGGCCGCCGAAGCCGGGGCCCGCGTCGCGGTGCTGCCCTGCTGTCACGACCTCGCCCGTGGGGACCTTGGTGGGCTGGAAGGTTGGATGGAGGGCCCTCTGGCCATGGATGCGACCCGGGTGGCCCATCTGCGAGCGCGCGGGTACCGCGTGTTCACGCAACAGATTCCTGGCGATATCACACCGAAAAACCGGCTGCTGCTGGGTGAACCAGAGCGCGAGCTCCCGCCTGCTCTTAGGATGAAAACCAGCGAAGCCTGAGGGGAGGTGTCGAGGTGAGTCAGGATCCAGTCATGCAGAAGTATCGGGAACAGATCGCGGGTCTTGACCGCGCCATCTTGGAAGCGCTCAACCAGCGGATCCATCTGGTCAGGCAGCTCAGGGACCACAAAACGGCCCAGGGCCTTGGTTTCCACGATGCAGCCCAGGAGGATCGCCTCATGGGCCACCTGCGGCAGGCCAACCAGGGCCCCTTGCCGGACGAAGGCCTGCGCGAGATCTTCAGCCTCATCCTGGCCTGGACCAAGCGGGGGGCTGTTCCCGAAGGGCCTCAAGGCGATTGAGGATTCCCTTTCAGGATGGCGAAGGCTCCGTCGCTTTTCGGGCCGCCGATTCTCCCGCCAGCCAGCCGGTGGAAAATGCAATCTGGAGGTTGTAGCCGCCCGTGTTCGCATCCAGATCAATCACTTCGCCGGCGAAGTAGAGGTTCTCGATTTTCCTCGAAGCCATGGTTCTGGGATCCAGGTCCCGCACCGATACGCCACCGGCGGTTATGATGGCCTCCTCCCAGCCCCCATGACCACTCACCTCGAAGCGCATCTCCTTGAGCAGGCCCAGGAGTTTCTTCCGCATGGGCCCCTGAATCCGCGCGATGGGATCCGCCACCCCGAGCCCAAGCTGTTCGCAAAACCCTGGAATGAGCTGGGGCGGCAGGAGTGATCTCAGCAGGTTCTGGCAACGACCGTCGCGATGGGCTTCCATGTCCCGCAGCAGCCGCGCCTCCAGTTTCGCCGGGTCCAGGGCGGGCTTCAGATCGAGGCTCACTGCGACCTTCCGGCCCGCAAGCCGAGCCTCGACAATTCGCCGGCTCAGACGAAGCACCGTGGCTCCGGCGAGCCCCTTGGCGGTGAATTCGGCCTCTCCGAATTCGCTGGCCTGCTTCTTCCCGTCGATCCAGAGGGTCAACCGTACGTTCTTGAGCACCAGGCCCTGGGCGCTGGCAAGGACTGGATTCGTCTCGATCCTCACCAGAGAAGGCCGCGGGGTTTCAACCCGATGGCCCGTGGCCTCGGCAAACCGGAAACCGTCGCCGGTGGAGCCCGTGCCCGGGTAGGACTGCCCGCCGGTGGCGAGGATGCCACAGCGCGCCTCGATGGTCTGCGAAGGTCCCGCGGCCTTCCGCACAACCCTCAGGCCCGAGAAGATGCCGTCTGCGATCACCAGGCCTTCCACGCGCGCGTGCTGGACCAGCTCAACCCCCTGGCCCTTGGCCCAGGCGATCAGGGCATCCGCCACATCCCAAGCCTGATCGCTGGCGGGAAACACGCGGTCATCGCGCTCGACCTTGGTGGCCACCCCCTGCGTCTGCAGCAGGGCCACGAGGTCGTGATGGAAGAAGGCGCCAAAGGCCTGGCGCAGGAACCTCGGCTCCGGGTAGATCTCCTGAAGGTGGGCTTCCAGGGGTTTCATGTTGGTGAGGTTGGCCCGCCCCTTTCCCGTGATGCGCAGCTTGCGGGCCGGCTGTCCCATCTTCTCCAGCAGCAGCACGCGGGCCCCCAGCATGGCTGCCCTGCCCGCAGCCAGCAGCCCCGCCGGTCCAGCGCCCACCACCACGACATCCCAGGGGCCCCTTATCGAGCCGCCTTCAGCTGCCTTCACCCCTGTACCCTCGCGTGCCCTTGCTCATGGAGCACCAACTCCATGCGACAGCGGGCGCAGTCGAAGCGGCATTCCAGCCGGGTGGATCCGTTCTCCAGGAAGAGGGGCCCCTGGGGTTCCGGGATGCGCGCCCAGGGTTCGGGGTTGTCGTGCACGTGGCACCAGCCCAGCTCGTATTTGACGCAGTGGCGTGTGGTCATCACCACGCGGCCATCGAGGCTGTCGTGCAGCTCCGCAGCCGGTTCCAACACTTCGCCACCGGCCCGCTCGTAGAAGGCCCGCGCAGCTCGGTTGGCGATGTTCCAGGAGAAATCCAGACCTCGCACCGGCAGGGGGTTCAGCTTCAAAGCGGGCCTCCGGCGCGGCTCCCGCGCCCGGGGGGCCCGGCGCAGGGCTTCCAGGGCCGCGGCCGCGTCACGGCGCAGGCTGTTGAGCACGCTGAGGGGCACGAAGCGCGGCTCGGCCACCTGCAGATCCGCCAATTCAAAGGGAGTGTTCCCCAGGCGGCCCAGGGCTTCATGGATGGCCTTGGCCGAGGCATCGACATCCCGGGGGGCAGCAAATTCCCCCGCGGCTTGAGCTACACCAGCAAAGCCGCCGGAATCCTCCAGGCGCAGACGCACGGCCCCCTCCGGGAAATCCAGGGCCGCCTTCACCGCGATGCGGCGCTCCACCTTGGCGCTGCGCAGGGCTTTCAGCCAATGGAGGTCCAGGTTCCGATGCAGGCGGGTGCCCACCTTGATGCGCGAGGGATCCTGCACGAACAGCTGGCGGGGCTCCACGGCATTGATCACCGTGCCCGCCACCTCAGCGCCCTCCACGAAGGCGAGGCCATCCCCCGGATGCAGGCCCTCGGTCGTATCCAGCACGAGGCGGTCGCCCTGGATGGATCGCACCTGGCCGATGAACTCGCCCAGGTGCTTGCCGGATTCCAGGTTGCCCATGCGCTGGCGCTCGCCGTCGATGCGGTAGGAGGACAGGCCGCGTTGGAACGTCTTGGTCGGATCGGGCGTGAAGGCGTGGCTGACCGCACCGAGGGAGGCGCGGCCCAGCTCGGGGCGGCGGTGCAGGAGCAAATCCAGCTTGCGGCGCACCTGGCTGACGATGTTCTTCACATAGTCTGCATCCTTGAGCCGCCCCTCGATCTTGAAGCTCTGGATGCCCGCATCGGCCATGGCTTCCAGGTGATCGGACAGGTCCAGATCGCGGATGTTCAGCAGGTGCTTCTCCCGCACCAGCACGTGGTTGGAGGCATCGATGAGGTTCCAGGGCGCGCGGCAGGGCTGGGCGCATTCGCCGCGGTTGCCGCTGCGCTCGCAGATGGCGCCGCTCAGGTAGCACTGCCCGCTCTCACCCACGCAGAGGGCCCCGAACACGAAGGCCTCCAACTCGATGTCTGCGGCGCCGTGGATCGCGCGGATGTCGTCCAGGCTCACTTCCCGGGCGAGGATCGCCCGGCTGAACCCCGCGCTGGCCAGGAAGGCCACCTTCTCCGGGCTGTCGCAAACCGCCTGGGTACTCGCGTGGATGGGAATGGGCGGGAGGTCCATCTCCAGGAAGGCCATGTCCTGGAGGATGAGGGCGTCGACGCCCGCTTCATACAGCTCCCAGGCCTGGCGCCGCGCAGCGTCAAGTTCGCCATCGAACAGGATGGTGTTGAGGGTTGCAAAGACCTTGGCCCCCCAAAGGCGGGCCTCGGCCGTGAGCAGCTCAAAGTCCTTCAGCTCGTTGCCCGCCGCCTGCCGGGCGCCGAACTGCGGGCCGCCCATGTACACGGCGTCGGCGCCACAGCGCAGCGCCAGGATCCCCTGGTCCGCATTCTTGGCGGGAGCAAGAAGTTCGAGTGTCATGGGCACCAGGGTACCAGTCACGGGCAAACCTCGCGATGAATCCATTCCGTCGACGGGTGGAACCGACTACCTTGGTCGGACCGCCGTGATCGGGGTTCGGGCAGGAGATCCGGATGATTGACAGAGAACACCCAATGGATGAAACCAACGCGGCACCGCCCAGCACCCGTCGGCGCATGATCATCATGATCGTGGCTGTGGGGCTGTTCCTCGGGCTGCTGATCGGCTTCAACGTCTTCAAAGGCATCATGATCAGCCGGGCGCTGGCCGGTGGAGGTGAACCGCCCCAGACCGTCACGCTCGCTCCCGCCAAGGAGGAGACCTGGGAGCCCAACCTCCAGGCGGTGGGCACCCTGAGGGCCCGGCAGGGCGCCGACCTCGCTTTCGAGGTGCCGGGCGTGGTTACCCGCATCGAAGTCACGCCCGGCGCGGAAGTGCATGAAGGCCAGCCGCTGGTGAGCCTCAGCGACGAAACCGAAATGGCGCAGCTCCGGCAGCTCCAGGCCGCCGCCGTCCTGGCCAAGGCCACCCTGCGCCGCGCCAAGGACCAATTCGAAGCCAAGACCATCAGCCCCGCGGATTTCGAGGCCGCCGAGGCGGACTTCAAGGCCAAGGAAGCCGCCGCGCAATCCCAGCAGGCCCTCGTGGCCAAGAAGCACCTGGTCGCGCCCTTCGCAGGCCGTGTGGGCATCGTGAACACCAGCCCCGGCGCCTACCTCAACGCGGGTGTGGGGGTGGTCACCCTGCAGAAGCTCGACCAGGTCTACCTGGACTTCTTCCTGCCTCAACGGGAGGCCGGTACCGTGCGCGCCGGCCAGCGGGTGGACCTCACCCTGGATGCCTTCCCCGGCAAGACCTTCGTCGGCAAGGTGTCCACCGTGAACCCCAAGGTGGATCTGAACACCCGGAACGTGCAGGTGGAGGCCATCTTCGCCAATCCGAGCCGGACGCTGCTGCCGGGCATGTTCGGCAATGCGAGCTTGAGCGTGGGCGGCGCCACCAAGGCGCTCACCCTGCCTCAGACCGCCGTCACCTACAACCCCTACGGCGCGGTCGTGTTCGTGGCCAAATCCGAGGGCGCTTCTGGTCTCAAGGCCCAGCAGGTGTTCGTGACCACCGGCGGCACGCGCGGTGATCAAGTCGCCATCCTCAAGGGTCTGAAGGCCGGGGACCAGGTGGTCACCAGCGGCGCCCTGAAGCTGCGCAACGGCACGCCCTTGAAGGTGGACAACCGGGTGCAGCCGGCCAACGATCCGCACCCCACGCCCCAGGAACAGTGAGGCAGGCATGACGTTCACGGATGTCTTCATTCGCAAGCCCGTCGTCGCCACGGTGGTGAGCCTGTTCATCCTGGTGCTGGGCCTGCGCTCCATCTTCAACCTGCCGGTGAATCAATATCCGAAGACCGAACACGCAGTGGTGACCATCACCACCGCCTATTACGGAGCGGATGCCGACACCGTGGGCGGCTTCATCACCCAGCCCCTGGAGTCGTCCATCGCCCAGGCCCAGGGCATCGACTACCTTTCGTCGTCCAGCCAGAACAGCCTGTCCACCATCACGGCCACGCTGCGCCTCAACTACAGCTCCAACAAGGCCCTCACAGAGATCACCACCCGCGTCAACGCCGTGAAGAACCAGTTGCCGCCCCAGGCGCAACAGCCGGTGATCACGGTGCAGATGGGCGACAATACCGACGCGATGTACATGGGCTTCTACAGCGACGTGCTGCCCACCAACAACATCACGGACTACCTGGAGCGGGTGGTGAAACCCCGGCTCGATTCGGTACCCGGTGTGCAGACCGCGGAGATTCTCGGCGCCCGCCAGTTCGCCCTGCGCGCCTGGCTGGATCCCCGCCGCATGGCCGCCCATGGCGTCACCGCCACCGACGTGACCCAGGCCCTCCAGAACAACAATTTCCTCTCCGCTCTGGGATCGACCAAGGGCCAGATGGTGGCGGTGGATCTCACCGCCTCCACGGGCCTGCACACCGTCGATGAATTCCGGCGTCTGGCCATTCGGCAAAGTGGTGGCGCCATCGTGCGTCTGGAGGACGTGGCCACGGTGGTGCTGGGGGCGGACGACTATTCGTTCCAGGTCTCCTTCAATGGCCGGAAGTCCGTCTTCATCGGCATCAAGGTGGCTCCCGAAGCCAACATTCTCGAGGTGGCCAAGCGGGTGCGCCAGGGCTTCCCCGAGATCCAGAAGCAGTTGCCCACGGGCCTCACGGGCGACATCGTCTATGACGCCACCAACTTCATCAATACCTCCATCTCGGAAGTGGTGATGACCCTGCTGGAAGCGCTGGTCATCGTCACAGTGGTGATCTTCCTCTTCCTCGGCACCTTCCGCGCCGTGGCGGTGCCCGTGATCGCCATGCCGCTCTCGCTGGTCGGCACCTTCTTCGTGATGCTGGCCCTGGGCTACTCCATCAACCTGCTCACCCTGCTGGCCCTGGTGCTGGCCATCGGCCTGGTGGTGGACGACGCCATCATCGTGGTGGAGAACGCCGACCGCCACATGCGGGAAGGCAAGACACCCATCGACGCCGCCATCCAGGCCGCCCGCGAACTGGGCGGCCCCATCCTCGCCATGACCGTGGTGCTGGTGGCGGTCTACGTGCCCATCGGCTTCCAGGGCGGGCTCACGGGCAGCCTCTTCACCGAGTTCGCCTTCACCCTGGCCGGCGCCGTCGCCGTATCCGGCGTGGTGGCTTTGACTCTTTCACCCATGATGTGCGGGAAGTTCTTCAAGAAGGAGCAGGACAGCGGCGCCTTCGTGCAGTTCATCGACGGCCAGTTCGAGTGGTTCCACGGGCATTACCAGCGGATCCTCAAGAGCGCGCTCCGGACCCACCTGGTCATCGTCGCCATGGGCCTCCTGCTCCTGGGGGGAACGGTCTACCTGTTCCGCTCCTCCAAGTCCGAACTGGCGCCCCAGGAAGACCAGGGCTTCATCATGTGCCAGATCCAGGGCCCGCCCACCGCCACCGTGCAGCAGATGCAGACCTATGCGGACCAGGTGTTCGAGGGCGGCAAGAAGCTGCCGGAATTCGGCCAGATGTTCCAGTTCACCAATGCGGGCTCGGCCTTCGCCGGTGTGATCACGGTGCCCTGGGATCAGCGCAAGCGCAGCGCCGATCAGATTGCCGAGGAGCTGCAGGGCACCTGGGGCGCCATCGCCGGCGCGCGGGTGGCGGTGTTCCAGCCACCCTCTCTGCCTGGAGCAACGGGGCTTCCTGTGGAATTCGTCATCAAGACCACCGAGCCCTTCGCCCGCCTCAACCAGGTGGCCCAGGCCGTGGTGGACAAGGCCCAGGCCAGCGGCATGTTCTTCTTCGTGGACTCGGATCTGAAGATCGACAAGCCCCAGTCCACCCTCGTGCTGGACCGCGACATGATCGCCTCCCTGGGCCTCACGCAGCAGGATGTGGGTGATGCGCTGGGCGGCGCGCTGGGCGGTGGCTACGTGAACTACTTCTCCATCGCAGGCCGCTCCTACCGCGTGATTCCCCAGGTGCTCCAGACCTCCCGGTTGAACCCGGACCAGGTGCTGGACTATCACATCAAGGCCCCGGATGGTTCGGTGCTGACCGCTTCCACCGTGGCCTCGCTGAAACACGAGGTGGTGCCCCAGTCCATCAAGCGGTTCCAGCAGCTGAACTCCGCCACCATCTCCGGCGTGTTCGCCCCCTCCTTCAGCCAGGAGGAGGTGCTCGCCTTCATGCGGAACGCCCTCCGGGAGGCGGCCCCCACGGGCTATGAATCCGACTATTCCGGCGTCTCCCGCCAGTTCATGCAGGAGTCCGGCGGCTTCTTCGTCACGCTGGGCTTCGCCATCCTCATCGTGTTCCTGGCCCTGGCCGCGCAGTTCAACAGCATGCGCGATCCCATCATCATCCTGGTGTCCGTGCCCATGGCCCTCTTCGGCGCCATGATCTTCATCAACCTGGGCCTGGCCACGCTCAACATCTACACCCAGGTGGGTCTGGTGACGCTCATGGGCCTCATCAGCAAGCACGGCATCCTCATCGTGCAGTTCGCCAACGAGCTGCAGGCCGAAGGGAAGTCCAAGCTGGATGCCATCACGGAGGCCGCCGCCATCCGCCTGCGGCCCATCCTCATGACCACGGCCGCCATGGTGCTGGGCGTCTTCCCGTTGGTGATCGCCGGCGGAGCGGGCGCCGCGGGCCGCAAGGCCATGGGCCTGGTGATTTTCACCGGGCTGTCCATCGGCACGCTGTTCACCCTGTTCGTGGTGCCGGCCTTCTACCTGCTGCTGGGCACGGACCGGCACAGCGGAGAACGCCCTCCGGCTGAAGCCTGATCCTTCACACACAAAAAGGCGGGTGGCATGCCACCCGCCTTTTTGTGTGAAGCCGCGGCCTACTGGGCGGTCTTGAAGATCTCATCCAATGCGATGACGGTGACATCCTCGGGTTTGAGGTCGAGCTTGAGGCGCGAGATGGCGGCATCCTCGTCCTTCAGTTCCGGCTTGGGCGACTGGTAGGCCGGGATGGGCGAGGCCTCCGCGAGCAGATCCTTCTTCAGGCTGTCGGCATCCTTGGCGACCATCACCACCTCCAACCCGGTGGTGCGCAAGTGGCGCTTGATGGCGGCGTTCACATCCGCCGCCTTGAGGGCCAGCAGGCGGGCCTTGAAGGTTTCGGCATAACCCTTGTCGAAGCCCAGGCCTGCCATGTCGAGGTCGTGGCCCAGGCGCTTGGAGCCGGTGTCCGTGAGGTGGGGCACGAACTTGGCGAGGAAGGTGCGGCTGGCTTCAAAATCTTTTTCGCTGAGCCCCTGCTTGACCACCTTGTCCAGCTCGTAGAGGGCGCCCTTCAGCGCAAAAGCTCCGTTCTGGGGCGCCACGGGGCGGATCCAGATCTGGAAGTGGTTGAGGCTGCGGGTGAGGCCCGGATCGGGCTGGAAGCGGAACATGCCGCCGGGGAAGGGCTCGATGTAGGCGTAATCGCCGTAGTTCAGGCCCCGCACCTCACGGAGGCGCTGGTAGAGGAGGGCCGTGCTGTTGCGGTGCTGGCCCAGGTAGCTGGCCACCACCCACAGCGCCGCGAAATCGGGATGGTTGCGATCCACAGCGATGGGGAAGCCGAAGGAGATGGCCGTGGCCCGGGTGTCCTTGGCCACGATCTGAACGTGGCTCGCGGTGCCCGTGGCGGCCACCTTCAACGCGGGCGCGGCGGCGCCCTCCGCAGGCAGGGCCGCCAGGGTGCGGAGCACCTGTCCCTTGTGCTCAGGGCCATAGCCACCGGCCAGGCCGATTCGCAGATTCTTGCGGGTGTAGTGGGCCTTCACGAAGGCCTTCACATCCTCCAGGGTGATGGCGGCGAGACCTGCCTCGGTGCCCAGCACCGGATGGGCGAAGGGCTCGGCGTACAGGCGGCTCTCCAGCGCGAGCTTGCCCAGCTCCTCGTCGTTGTTGGCCTTGAGCCCCACCTTGAGGGCGTTCACCTGCTGCGACTTGAGACGAGAGAAATCCTCGTCGCGGAAGCCGGGCTCGGTGAGCTGCTCCAGGGCCAGGTCCAGGGCCTCGGTGGCCTTCAGCTTGGCCGCGGTGAGGCTGAAAGAGGTACGCTCCTTGTCCACCAGGCTGCCCATGCCGCTGCCCGTGGCCGCGAAGGCCTTGGTGATCTCGGCAAAACCCTTGGCGCGGGTGCCCGCATCTTCGATCATGGCCGCCGCCAAGGAGGCGAGCCCTTCCTTGCCGACCGGATCATCCACCGAACCGGTGCGGAAGACGACGCGGAGGTTCACCAGGGGCGAGGCCGAAGGCTCTTCCAGAAGGGCCAGCTTCGGCAGCTCGGCCAGCTTGGCGGCCCTGGCCTCCACGCCGGGGAAGTCGGCCTTGAGGTTTTCTGGCAGAGCCTCGTGGCTGAGGGTGGTGATAACGCGGTTCCGGTCCTGGAAGGTGGCCTTGGCCATGCGGCTCAGGTCGGTGGTCTGAACCGTCTCGCCCAGGGCCATGGTCTTGACGATGGCTTCGGGATCACGGTCGTAGGCTGTGAAGCGCGCCACGGCGCCCGCCACCCGCTCGGTGGATTCCAGGGCGCGGGCGAAGCCCAGCCGATCCTCGGTCTTCGCCTCTTCCAGCTTGGCGGGCGAGAAGGGCACGGCCAGGGCCCTGGCGCAGGTATCGAGGATGACCTCCCGCACGTAGGCCAGATCCTCCAGCTTCTTCACGCGGGCCCCGATGGTGAAGAGCTCAGGATCCTTGTTGCTGCCGCCGCCCGCGAAGAGCTGATCCACCTTCTGCTCCTGCACCACCAACCGCTGGTACACCTCGGACTGCTGGCCGAAGAGCAGCTTGCCCACCAGTTCCAGAGCCGCGCTGTCGTTTTTGACGGTGCTGAACTTGGCGGGGGTGTGGAAAGACACCGTCATCCAGGGGATGGTCGGCGTCGCCCAGGGCACGTGGGCCGTCACCGGGCCCTTGGCCTCAGGCTCCTGCGGCACCACGGGGGGCTTCACCGTGCCGCGCTTCCAGGCACCGAAGTATTTCTCCACGAGCGGGAATGTCTGCTCGGGACTGACATCACCCGCGATGATGACGGTGACGTTCTCGGGCTTGTACCAGCGGTTGAAGAACTCGCGCGAGTACTTGAACTGGTTGGGCATGTCCTCGATGTCCTTGAGGAAGCCCATGGTGGTGTGCTTGTAGGTGTGCGTGGTGAAGGCCGCCTCGCGCATGACTTCAAAGAGTTTGGAAATGGGGTTGGCTGAATTCTTGTTGTACTCGCCGAGCACCGCGCGGCTTTCATCCTTGAAGGCGCTCTCTTCATACTCCAGATTCTGGAAGCGGTCCGCCTCCAGCTTCAGCCAGGTCTCCAGATCCTCCTTGCCGCAGGTGGTGTGGTAGTTGGTGAGGTCATCGCTGGTGTAGGCGTTCTGGGCCGCGCCCGTACGCTTGAGGGTTTCGTTCCAGGCCTCGGGCGACACCGTCTTGGTGCCCCGGAACATCATGTGCTCGAAGAAGTGGGCGAAACCCGACTTCCCCGGTTCCACTTCGTTGCGCGACCCCGTGCTCACGGGAATCTGGATGGCCACCAGACCCGGCATGCCCGTGGGAATGACCGCCACCTTGAGACCGTTGGGCAGGGTCTTCTGATGGATGGTGAAGGGGAAGGCCTTGGTGCTCTGGGCCAGGCTGCGCGGGGCTTTGGCCGGTGGCTTGGGTGCGGCCGCAGGGGTCTGGGCGCCAGATATCAGGCTGGGGATCAGGGTGGGAACGAGGGCCAGGATGGCGGGTTTCATGGGAACTCCGGGGGAGAGGGATCAGTCTGCCTTGAACGGGCCTTCATCACAGACACCCGAGAGGTGAGGTGAATCAGAGCCTCCGAAGGATCGAAAGACCCCCTGGACAGGGGACGAACTAGCTGCATCATAATGTGATGCTCATCTCAAAACGATCCTTCCTCACCTTGTTCGCCCTGGCCGTGGTGTCAGCCTCGGCCCAGGAGCCCATCGATGCGGCCATGAATGCCCGCATCCGGGAGGAGGCCCTTCAGCATTCGCAGGTCATGGCCACCCTGCACCAACTCACCGATGTGTTCAGCCCCCGGCTCACGGGTTCACCCACCTACAAAGCCGCGGCGGAATGGTCGCGCGATCAGATGAAGGCCTGGGGCCTCAGCAACGCCCATCTGGAAGCCTGGAACTGGGGCCATCCGGGCTGGGCCAATGAGCGCTGTGCCGCCCATGTGGAGGCCCCCTGGAAGGGCCATCTGGCCGTGGAAGTGCTGGCCTGGACGCCCTCCACCCAGGGCACCGCCCGCGGCGCCGCCTTCCACCTGCCAGTCCCCGACGAGCCCACCCAGGAGGAGCTCAACGCCGTGCTTCAGGCTGCCGCAGACAAAGTGGCGGGGAGAATCGTCTTGGCCGGGGTGCTCAAGGAGGTCCCTGCGCTGAATCCCAACCCTTCGTCGCCCCGCCTTTCCGATGAAAGCCTCGCCAAGCGCTTCGACCCTGCGAATCCGAATCCGCCGCGCATGCCAGCGCCACCCGCCCGCCGCCCTGGGGCGCTGGAGCCCCGGGCCATCAACGAACAGGTGGATGCCTTCCTGGTGACCCACAAGGCCCTGGCCCGCATTAATGACAGCGCCCTGCGCAACGGTCAGATCAGAGCCTTCAGCAACCGCAGCTACGACCTCGCCAAAGTGGTGCCCACCCTGGCCATGCGCCACGAAGACTACGGCCGCATCTGCCGCGTGCTGCAGGATGGCAAGGAGGTGCAGCTGGCCCTGGAAATCGCCAACCGCCTCTATCCCGAGAACACCCAGGGCTACAACGTCATCGCCGAAGTCCCGGGCACCGACAAGGCCGGCGACGTGGTGATGCTGGGCGCCCACCTGGATTCCTGGCACACCGCCACGGGCGCCACAGACAACGGCGTGAACGCCGCCATCATGATGGAGGTTGGCCGCATTCTGCAGAAACTCGGCAAGCCCCGCCGCACCATCCGCATCGCCCTCTGGGATGGCGAAGAACACGGCCTGCTGGGCTCGGCCGCCTACGTGGAGGCCCACTATGGCAGCGCCGAGGCGCCCAAGCCCGCCTTCGGCGAATTGGTGGCCTGCTTCAACACGGATGCAGGCGCGGGCCAAGTTCGCGGCCTGTCGCTCTTCGGCCCCGCGGCGGGGGGACAGGTGCTGCGCGAGCTCGTGGCGCCCTTCAACGACCTCGCCGTCAAGGGCGCCAGCACCAGCGCCAACCGCCCCAGCCGGCTGCGCTCGGGCCCTTCTTCCGACTCCGCCTCCTTCAGCGCCGCCGGATTGCCCACCATCAACGTGGCCCAGGACGGCCTCGAGTATTTCGAGTACACCTGGCACACCACCCTCGACACCCTGGAGCGCGTGCCTCCCGAAGATACCAAGCGCACCGCCGCCGTGCTGGCCTCCGTGGCCTGGCACCTGGCCACCCGGGAGGAGCGGCTGCCCTTCTTCACCAAGGAAACCCTGCCGCCTGTGCCACCACCTCCGGCCCCCGCGACACCGGCTCCGACCGCCCCAGCCTCGCCCACGCCCGCGATCAAATCCTGAGTAGCGATCACCCCCGGGCCTTCAGCATCCACCCCACTTCCCTCGATGGGTGGCCCGGCAAGAGGGTATGCTGGCCAACCCCCACAGGAGCAATCATGCCATTCGCCCGCCTTGCCCTGGCCGCCCTCCTGGCCGGAACCCTGGCCCATGCCCAGGCACCCACACCTGCCGCCGCGGCACCTGCCAAGGCGCTCAGCGCCGGCGAGGTGCTGGATCGGCAATTGGCTCGGCTGGAGCGGGAATTCGTCCCGGCCGCCGAGGCCCTGGACGAGGCCCACTACGGTTTCGCCCCCACGGCCGGCGAGTTCAAGGGCGTGAAGACCTTCGCCCGCCAGGTGCGCCACGTTGCGTCGGCCAATTTCCAGTTCGCCGCAGGCATTCTGGGCGAGAAAGCCCCTGTGGATCTTGGTGGAGATGACGGCCCCGAAGCGCTCAAAACGAAGGCCGAGATCGTGACGTATCTGAAGGCGTCCTTCGCCTACGCGCACAAGGCCTTCGCCAGCCTGAAGGCCGAGGCCCTCGCCGAGCCCATTCCCAGCCCCTGGGGATCCGGCACCACCACTCGCCTCGCCCTGGCCGTTCACACCGTGGATCACGGCTACGATCACTACGGCCAGCTGGTGGTCTATCTGCGTTTGAACGGCATCATCCCGCCCGCCAGTCGGCAGTAGCTCCGTGCTGAAGCTGCGCCACGCCTCCATCGCCCTTCTGGTCGGGGCCCTGCCCTGCCTGCAGGCCCAGGTGCCCGTGAGGGATGCGGCAGAGCTGCACAAGCAGCTGGACCGCCTCCAGGTGGTAGGCAGCGTCCTCTACATCGCAGCCCACCCCGATGACGAAAACACCGGCCTGCTGGCCGCCCTCTCCAAGGGCCGCAACCTGCGCACGGCCTACCTCGCCATCACCCGTGGCGGTGGCGGTCAGAACCTCATCGGCCCCGAACTGGGCGATGGCCTCGCGGCCATCCGGACGCAGGAACTCCTGGCGGCCCGGCGCATCGATGGCGCCGAACAGTTCTTCACCTCCGCCGTGGACTTCGGCTTTTCCAAGACCGCCAAGGAATCGCTGCAGATCTGGAACCACGACCTGGTGCTGGGCGAGGTGGTGCGCACCATCCGCACCTTCCGTCCCGACGTGATCATCACCCGCTTCCCGCCGGATGAGCGCGCTGGCCATGGCCACCACACCGCATCCGCCCTGCTGGCCATCGAGGCCTTCAAGGCCGCGGCGGATCCCACCCGCTACCCCGAACAGCTCAAGGCCGGCCTCCGCCCCTGGCAGGCCACGCGCCTGCTCTGGAACCACTTCCGCTTCAGCGACGATGCGCCCAAGCCCGCTCCCGGCAGCCTCACCTTCGAGGTGGGTGCCTACGATCCGCTGCTGGGCCGGTCCTACGGCGAACTCGCCGCCGAAAGCCGCAGCCAGCACCGCAGCCAGGGCTTCGGCGTGCTGGCCCAGCGCGGGGGGCGGGAAGAAAGCTTCGAGCTGTTGGCTGGAATGCCCGCCCAACGGGATCTCTTTGAGGGTGTCGACCTCACCTGGTCGCGCTTCAAGGGAACGGAGAAAGTGGCCGAGGCCCTGAAGGAAACCCGTAACGCCTACCCGGTCGACCGCCCTGGGGCCATCCGCCCCTGGTTGCTGCGCGCCCTGCGGGAACTGCGCGCCCTGCCCGCCGACCTGCAACGCGAGCCGCTGATCCAGGCCAAGACGGCGGAAGTGGAAGAAGCCCTCCGCATGGCGCTGGGACTGTGGGTGGAGGCCATCGCAGATCGCCAGCAGGTGTCTCCAGGCAGCCCGCTCACGGTCAGCGTCGCCGTGCTGCCCCGCAGCGGCGAACCACTCACCTTGCAATCCCTTCGCTTGGAGGCGGTGGGTCCCCAAGGCGTCCAGCCCCTAGAGGACCGCTCGGACGGTCAGTCCCTGACCGACAATGTGCCGAAGAAAGCGGTCTTCACGGTCACGCTGCCCAAGGACACACGACTCACCCAGCCTCACTGGCTGGGAGGACCCGGTGCCGCGGCCTGGGCGGGCCTGCCCGAATCCCCTGCGCCCTTCCGCCTGCGCGTCCGCCTGGCCAGTCCCTCCACACCCGCCGAGACCTTCGAAGTCAGCGTACCGGTGCAATACCGCTTCCGCGACCCCGTGCTGGGGGAACGCTACCAACCCCTGGCCGTGGTGCCGCCCGCCCTGGTGACCCTGACGGATCCGGTGCTCGTGTTTGAAGGCGGCGCCACCAAGGAACTGCGCCTCAAGGTGCTGGCCGGAGCCGCAGGTGCCACCGGTCGCGTGCGCCTTCCCGCCCCCAAGGGCTGGCGAGTGGAACCTGCCGAGCAGCCCTTCCAGCTGCGCCAGATGGGCGAGGAACAGGAGCTGGTCTTCCGGGTGACACCACCGGCGGCCACGGCCTCAGCGGAGCTGAGGCCCGAGGTGGATGCCGGTTCGGGATTCACCCCCGCCCACAGCCGCCTGAAGCTCGATCACCCCCACATCCCCCTGCAGACCCTCCTGCCCGAGGCCAAGGTCCGCCTTGAGCGCTTCGACCTGAAGCACAACGGCCACCGCATCGGCTATGTCATGGGCGCGGGCGATGAGATTCCCCAGGCCCTGCGCCGCATTGGTTACGAGGTGGAGCTGTTGTCGGACGAGGCCCTGGCGCGAGAAGATCTGGCCCGCTTCGACGCCATCGTGCTGGGCATCCGCGCCTACAACACGCGCCCCGCCCTGCTCTCCCTCAAGGACCGCCTCCATGCCTATGTGGCCGCGGGCGGCACTGAGGTGGTGCTCTACACCGTGAACACGGGCTTCCCCGGCATCAATGCCGCCATGGTCACCGATGCCATCGGTCCCTATCCCTTCAAGGTGGGCCGCAAGCGCATCACCGACGAAACGGTGCCCGTCCGATTCCTGCAACCCGACCATCCTGTCTTCCACTGGCCCAACGAACTCACGGCCGGGGATTTCGACGGCTGGATCCAGGAGCGCAGCCTCTACCACGCCGAAGGCTGGGACGCCCACTATACGCCCCTGCTGGGCATGGCCGATCCCGGTGAGGCCGCGGACAACGGCGCCCTCATCGTGGCCCAACACGGCAAGGGCACCTACGTCTACACGGGCCTCGCCTTCTTCCGCCAGCTGCCGGATGGTGTGCCCGGGGCCACGCGCCTCTTCGCCAACCTCCTGGCCCTGGGCCATGCCCATGCCAAGGCCCTGGCCCATGATTGAACCGGGAACAGACGAGATCGAAGAGGCCCCGCCCCTCCTGGGCACCTGGAAGCGCCTCTACGCCGCCGTGCTGGGTGAACTCCTGCTCTGCATCCTGCTCTTCCGCCTCTTCTCCTGGACGTTCTCGTGAGTCGCATCGACTGGTTGGTCCTGGGCGGCGCGCTGCTCTTCGTCGTCCTCTGGGGCCTCTACAAGGGCCGCGGCGCCAAGACTGGCGACAGCTACATCGGTGGAGGCCGCGACCATCGCTGGTGGCTCATTGGCCTCTCCATCATTGCCACGCAGACCAGCGCCATCACCTTCCTCTCGACGCCCGGGCTGGCCTATGTGGATGGCATGCGCTTCGTGCAGTTCTACTTCGGCCTGCCCCTGGCCGCGGTGGTGCTCTCCGTCACCCTCATCCCGCTCTACCACCGGCTGAAGGTCTCCACGGCCTACGAGATCCTGGAGGCCCGTTTTGATCTGAAGACGCGCCTGCTGGCGGCCTGCCTGTTCCTGTTGCAGCGGGGCCTGGCCGTGGGCATCACCATCTTCGCCCCGGCCCTGGTGCTGTCGGTGCTGCTGGGCTGGAGCATCCACGTCAACATCCTGCTGGTGGGCACGCTCGTGATGATCTACACCGTCACCGGCGGCACCAAGGCCGTGGCCTGGGCCCACAGCTCGCAGATGGTCATCATCGCCTGCGGCATGCTGCTGGCGGGCATCATGACCGCCCACCGCCTGCCCGCCCATGTGAGCTTCAGCGATGCGCTGCATGTCGCCGGCGGCCTGGGCCGGCTGAACGTCATCGACACCCACTTCGATCCCAACAACCGCTACAACCTGTGGTCGGGACTCATCGGCGGCTTCTTCCTCATGCTGTCCTACTTCGGCACAGACCAGTCCCAGGTGCAGCGGTACCTGGCCGGAAGCGATCTTACGCAAAGCCGCCTGGGCCTGTTGCTCAACGGCATGATCAAAGTGCCCATGCAGTTCCTCATCCTGTTGCTGGGCGCCCTGGTCTTCGTGTTCTACCAGTTCCACACGCCGCCCGTCTTCTTTAACCCGGGCCCCGTGAAGCAGGTGATGGCCGGACCGGATGCCGCCGCCTACCAGGCTCTGGAAGCCGATTTCGCGCAAGCGCGGGGCCTGCAAAGCCAGAAGGCCGAAGCCTACGTGTTGGCGCGCCATGGCGGAGATGCCACACAGATCGAAGCGGCCAAGGTGCAATTGCAGCAGGCCCACGCGACCAGCGAGACCGTGCGCCGACAAGCCGTGAAGCTCATCGAAAAGGCCAACCCCGGCACCAATCCCAGCGACACCAACTACATCTTCCTGGCCTATGTGCTGAGCAGCCTGCCGGTGGGTCT
The DNA here is from genome assembly GCF_030758935.1 of Geothrix sp. PMB-07. Classification (NCBI taxonomy): domain Bacteria; kingdom Pseudomonadati; phylum Acidobacteriota; class Holophagae; order Holophagales; family Holophagaceae; genus Geothrix; species Geothrix sp. PMB-07. Next base: position 1,173,718 of record NZ_CP132333.1, on the reverse strand, counting down.
GGTCGGCCTGGTCATCGCGGCCGTATTCTCAGGCTCCATGTCCTCCATGTCGGGCGAGATCAGTGCCTTGGGCGCCACCACCGTGGTGGACCTCTGGAGGCGCCTCATCGGCGGCAGTCGAGGCCAACACGAGGGCTCACGGGAAGTCTGGGTGGGCCGCCTCGCCACCTTCGCCTGGGGCTGCTTCGCCATGGGCTTCGCGGAATACGCCGCGCGGCTGGGTTCGCTCATCGAGGCCGTGAACATCCTGGGCTCCCTCTTCTACGGCACCATCCTCGGCATCTTCATCACGGCCTTTTATGTGAAGCGGGTGCACGGCGGGGCCGCCTTCTACGCAGCCCTGGTGGCCGAGGCCGGGGTGCTGCTCTGCTTCACCTTCACCCGCATCTCCTTCCTCTGGTACAACCTCATCGGCTGCGTGGCCGTGGTGGCCCTGGCCTGGTGCTTCAGCCTGATCCTGCCCACGGGCACACACCCGGAACCTGCTTCCTAGCGGTCACACAAAAGATCCACCACGAAGGCACGAAACCACGAAGGGTGCATACCGTCCTGCGCCAGAAGGAGACGGGGCGCGATTCCAGCACGCTTCGTGTCTTGGTGTCTTCGTGGTGATCTTTATTTCTTTGAGTGCAAGTCCGCTTCAGCCACCCGCGGTTTTAGGAACCACACGGTCTGGATGAGGCCATCCTTCACTTCATAAATGGCCGTCCCCGCGAAGGCGGTTTTGGTCGCATCCCAACGGTGGACGAACTGCTCCTGGTCGATGACGAAGGGGCCCTGGATCGCGTGGTTGGTGATGTGCACGGCCTGATCGGGGCGCTGCTTGAACATCTCGGCGTACTTGGCCTGCAGGGTTTCGCGGCCCTTCATGAGATCCGTGGTTTCCGGCAAGGTGCGGATGGCCACGTCTGGCGCGTAGGTGGCCGCGAAGGCCACGGCATCCCGCGCGTTGTAGGCATTCAGCTGCCGCTGCACCACCTCTTCGGCGGAGGGTTTCAGGATGTCTGCGGGAAGGTGGGCCTGCCCGCTCTTCACCACCAGGTGGAGGCGGCGGGTGTTCAGCATGTCCTGCAGGGGATCCGCGTCCAGCACCAGCAGATCCGCCCCCTTCCCTGCTTCCACGGATCCGAATTCCTTTTCCCTCCCCAGCACCTTGGCGCCGTTCAGGGTGGAACAGGCCAAGATTTCTTTTGGCGAGAGGCCCGCCTGGGCCATGAGCTTCAGCTCCGTGTAATAGGAGGCGCCATGGAAGGTGCCGGGATTGCCCGCATCCGTGCCGGTGGCCACCGTGACACCCGCGGCCACCAGGCGGCGCAGGTTGTCCAGGGCCACGGTTGGTGCCTCCCAGACCTTGCCCTCCTGGATGGCCTTGGTGGCGGCCTCGTCGAGCTTCAGGGGCAGGTGCATGAGATCAAAGAGGGTGCCCATGACCTGGGGGTTCGCCAGCTCGTACTCCCAGGGATCGAAGGCGTAACGGCGGGACCGCAACAGGGGCCCGCCCCGGAACACCACCAGGGTGGGGATGAGGATCACGCCCCGGCGCTTCATCTCGGCCAGCAGCGTGTCCGGGATGGGCTGGTCGAGGACGCTGTGCACCAGGATGCTGGCACCAGATGCCACGGCCTCCGTGGCTCCGGCCAACGACGTGGAATGGACCGCCATCCGCATGCCCAGTTTCTTCGCCTCGTCGTAGGCGGCCTTCTGCACCGCGGTGGTGGGGCCCTCGGACACCCACATCTTGAAGACATCCCCACGCAGGGCCGCCTGGCGGCGCACCTCGGCCCGCGCGGCTTCCTCGGTGGTGCCCGCGATCACCGGTGGATCATTGCCCGTGGTGAGGAAGTGCGGACCGCCGTTGCGTCCCTGCAATGGCCCCGGCGTGAGCAGCGGACCGGCCACCCAGACATGGGGCGCCAGTTCCGTCTGGTTGGCCTGAGCCCGCACCTCGTAGTTCCAGTTGGGACCGCCCATGTCGATGGCACCGGTGATGCCGCAGCGGAGGTAGCGTGCGAAGGTGTCGGGCAGGTTCTTGCGGATGAGGGCCTGTTCCTCTTCGTAGCTGCGGTAGGCCCGCAGATCCCGGCCATCGGGGCGTGTGTAGAGTCCCCCCGACTGGAAGAAGTGGATGTGGGAATCCACCAGGCCGGGCATGATCCACTTTCCGGAGACATCCACCCGCTCTGCATCCGCGGGGATCTTCACCTTGGCCGCGGGCCCGGCGGCCAGAATGCGGCCATCCTTCAGCACCACCACCGCGTTGGGGATGGAGGCAGCGCCAGGATTCACCAGGGTCGCCCCCACATAGGCGCGCGGCGTGGCCTGGGCCAGCAGGGGGAGCCCCGGCAGCGCGATCAGCCACGTGGCAGTTCCCATCTTGCGTCTCAAGGACATGATTGGCTCCGGGGGAAGGGCCCATGATAGGGCGCGGAGCTTCTGACAGGGCCTAGGAATTCCCGGGCGCCGCCAGGGCCTGTCCCGTATGGGATTCGGGGTGGGTGGTCAGCGCCTCCGGCGGCCCCTGGGCCACCACCCGGCCCCCGGCCGCACCAGCTTCTGGCCCCAGATCGATGACCCAATCGCTGGCGCGAAGGAAAACCAGATCATGCTCCACGGCGACCACGAGATGGCCCTGTCCCGCGACCTGCCGCAACGAATCCACCAGGCGCGTCACATCCTCGAAGCCCAGGCCGCGCGTGGGTTCATCCAGCAGGATGGCCCTGCGTCCCGGCCCCATCTCCGCGAGCAGGGTAGCCAGGCGCAGGCGCTGCCGTTCACCCTCCGACAGGGTGGAGCCCTCCTGCCCCAGCTTCAGGTAGCCCAACCCCATGTCGCAGAGGGCCTGCATGGGCTTGGCGAGAGGGGCCAGACCGGTGAAGAACAAAGCGGCCTCCGCCACACTGGCTTCCAGGACATCGGTGATGGTCTTCCCCTCGACAAGGCACTCCAGCACCTGCGGCTGGAAGCGCTGTCCACCGCAGACATCACAGCCCAGGGCGACATCCGGGAGCAGGTCCATGGCGATCGTGATCACGCCGCGGCCCTCACAGGCCTCGCAGCGGCCGCCGGGCCTGGCTGTGGAGAAGTGCTTGGCCCCCAGCTTCAGGGCCTTGGCCCGCGGCGTCGCAGCGAAGCGCTTCCGCAGCGCCTCGCTGAACCCTGCCAGGCTCGACACCGTGCTTTGGGGGGAAAGCTCCAGGCTGCCCTGCTGGGCGCAGAGCACCGACTCGAAGGTCAAGGGTGTCTCAAGGCCTTCGCAGCCCACTGGGTCGCGCCCCTCCAGGTGATGCTGCAGGGAAGGGGCCAGCACGCCCATGACCAGGCTGGATTTCCCGCTGCCGGAGACCCCGCTGACAGCCACCAGCGCCCCCACGGGAAAGGCCACATCGAGGCTTTGGAGGTTGTGAAGGCTGGCTCCACGCAGGCCCACCGCAGGCAGCGGAGGCAACACAGCAACTCCGCCCGAAGCGGTGTCCAATTTCCCGTCCTGGCGCCCTTCCTTTCGTGCGCGGGACGCTCCTTCCTTCATCGGCCTGGGCGGCCCTGCGGCCACGAGGCGTCCGCCCGCAGGGCCTGCGCCCGGTCCCAGTTCGATCACGTGGTCCGCGGCTGCAATCAGGGAGCGGTCATGCTCCACCAGCACCACCGCGTTGCCGGCCTCCGCCAGCCCGCGGAGCACGCCGCCGAGCCTCCGGACATCCCGCGAATGCAGCCCCTGACTGGGTTCATCCAACACGTAGGTCACGCCCACCAGTCCGCCGCTGAGGGAGGCGGCGAGACGGACGCGCTGAGCTTCGCCACCGGAGAGGCTCGCCATCTCGCGACGCAGGGAGAGGTAGCCCAGCCCTGCTTCAGCGAGGGCCCGAAGCTTGCGCACGACATCTTCACGAAGATCCTCCGTGAGCTTGATCGCCCTGGCGGACAATCCCTGTTCCTCCGCCGTGGCAAACCAATCGAGCATTTCCTGGAGCGGTCGCTCCAGCCACGGCCCCAAACGGTGCGGACCGAACCTGACCCTGCGCGCTTGCTCCTTCAGGCGTTCGCCGTCGCAGGCTTCGCAGGGGACATCGGCCAGAAGAACCTCCAACTCGGCCCCCTTGGCCTCGGCATGGGTCCGCTCGTACTCGCGGTCCACCAGGTCGAGGAGGCCCGCCCACGCGGTCTTCAGGTGATGCACACCCTCCGATTTGCCACGGCGGTACCACCAGCTCACCTCATGAATCCGATCCCCGGTTCCGTACAAGGCGAGCTGTTGGGCTTCGGGCGCCAGCCCGCGCCAGGGCCCCTCGACGCTGAGGCCAGCCTGGCCAGCCGCGTGGCGAAGCGTCGCCATGAACTGGCCGTCGGGTTCGCCCAGGTAGGCGCCGAAGCGTGTGCCCCCCAGGGCGCCCCCATCCAGTGGCAGGTCGGGGTGACTCACCAGCCGCTCAGGATCGCAGCGCTGCAGCAAGCCCAGCCCCTTGCAACGGGGGCAGGCGCCCCGCTCGGAATGCGGTGAGAAATCCGACGCCCACAGCACGGGAAGGCTTTCGCCGCAGGCGCACCGTTCGCCCAACGTGGTCGCCCCGCAGACTGGGCAGGGGCGCTCCCCCGCGCGGGAGAAGATCAGCCGCAGCAACTCATCCAGCTCGGTGACAGAACCCACCGTGGAACGGGGATTGCGCCGCCCCGCCCGCTGGGGGACGGCGATGGCGGCCTGGAGGCCGTGGGCGCTCTCCAGGTCCGCACCGCCTCGGCGCGGCAGCAGGCGCCTCGCCCAGGGTGACACCAGATCCGCAAAGCGGTTCTGGGCCTCAGCCAGCAAGGTGTCGAACACCAGGGAGGACTTCCCGCTGCCTGAAGGCCCCGTCACCACCGTCAGCCCCCGGGCGGGGATGGCCACCTCGATGCCCTGCAGGTTGTGGGTGCGCACGCCCCGCAACTCGATGGCCGTCGCTTCCGAGGCCATGGGGGTTGGCATTGGCTGGGAAGGCCGGGCCCGCAGGGCCGCCCCCGTCAGCGACGCCTCGCACGCCATCAGTGCCTCTGGCCTGCCCCCACACACCAGCCGCCCGCCCTCGGGACCGCTGCCAGGCCCCAGGTCCAACACCTGGTCCGCATGCCGCAAGACCGCTCGGTGATTGTCCGCCACCAGCAGGGTGTGGCCAGCATCCAGCAGACGATCCCAGCTCTCCAGCAGGACATGGACATCCGCCGAGTGCAGCCCGGTGCTGGGCTCGTCCAGAACGATCAGCGCGGCGCCGCGTCCCGCCTTGGCGAGTTCTGCGGCCAGCTTCACGCGCTGAGCTTCCCCGCCAGACAGGGTGGTGGCGGGCTGGCCCAGGGGCAGGTAGCCCAGGCCCACTTCCAGCAGCGCCTTCAGGATGCGCCGGAGTTTCGGCTGATCGGCGAACAGCTCCGCGGTCTCGGCGATGCTGCCCTCCAGCAGGTCGGCCATGCTGCGGCCGCGCACCTGCACCGTCAGCACCTCCGGGTGGAAGCGTCGCCCGCCGCAGGCCTCGCAAGGCAGCTCCACGGTGCCGAAGTGCCGCAACCCCACCTCCTGAACACCCGCCCCTTCACAGGCCTCGCAGCGCCCCCCGGCGGTGTTGAAGGAAAAGTGCCCCCTGCCGAAACCCCGCGCCTTCGCCTCAGGGGTGGCTGCGAAGAGATCGCGAAGGAGGTCGGAAGCGCCCGTATAGGTGGCCGCATTGGAACGGGGCGTGCGGCCGATGGGCTCAGCATCCACCCGGACGATACGCTGGAAGGAGTCCTGGATGGCGCCGCCCGCTCCAAGGCGCTGAACCACCTCCTCCAGCAGCGAGGACTTGCCCGCCCCGGACACACCGCTGACAACGTTCAGAGCGCCCAAGGCCAGCTCGATGGCAAGGTTCTGCAGGTTGTTGCGATTCAGCCCATCCAGTTTCAGGCCGCCCTTGTCGATCCGCGCCGGGCGGATCGGCTCCGGGTCATCCCCCTGAAGCCAGCGCCGGGTCGCGGCGGCACGGCCTTCCGGTGCCTCCAGGAGCTGCGCAGGCGGGCCGCTCCAGAGCAGTTCCCCTCCGGCCTTTCCGGGCCCCGGGCCGAGGTCCACGAGCCAGTCCGCGGCTCGGGCGATCTGCGCCTCGTGTTCGACCACCACCACGGTCTGGCCCTGGTCGCGGAGGCGCTGCAGCACCTGGATCAGGCGGGCCACCTCGCTGGGATGCAGGCCTGCGGAGGGCTCATCCAGCACCAGCAGGAGGCCCCGCAGTTCCCCCAGGGCCAGGCCGAGAAGGCGCAGGCGTTGGGCTTCGCCACGGGACAGACTGGGCGCCGGGCGATCCAGGGAGAGGTAACCCAGGCCCAGATCCTCCATGAGTTCGCAGCGTTCCAGCAGCTCCTGGCGGATGGGATCCAGAATGGCCGCCTCGTCGGCGGGGGCCTGGATCGCCGCCAGGCAGGGGCCGAGGGCCTTCACCGGCATCGCCGCCAGATCCACGATGCGCCAGCCCTGCCAGCTCACAGCCAAGGCCTCCGGACGCAGCCGCGTTCCCCCACAGGCGCCGCAGGGCGAGCTGCGCACGAAGCGCAAAATCGAATCGTTGCGCTTGCTGCGGAGGATCTCCTCCATCACCGGCACAAGCCCGCGGTAGAAGCCCTCGGGCCGCGGCCTGGCGGTGATGCCCGCCCATTTCAGGCGGGATTCCAAGGGGTGCTTGCCATAGGGCACCTTCAACCGCTCAGAGCCCTGCAGCACCACCTGGCGCACCTCATCGCTGAGATCTCTCCACGGCGTATCCACGGATCCGCCGTGGGCGCGCAGCACCTCGTCCAGCACGGCCAGCGTGACTTGCGAATACATGAGGTAGCCGTTGGGCGTGCTGACGCGCAGCGCCCCCTCGCGCAGGGACTTGGCCGGATCGGCCACCAGCAGGTCCAGGTCCAGGCGGTCCTCCACGCCCAGGCCCTGGCATTGGGGACAGGCGCCCGCTTCGCCATTGAAGGAAAACAGGCCGCGGGTGGGATGGATCCCCTCCGGCGCCTTGCCCAAACGGGCAAAGAGCAGCCGGAGGAGGTCCCAGCCCTCTGTGAGGGTGCCCACGGTGGAGCGGAGGTTGGCGTGGTTCACACGCTGCCCCAGGGCCACCGCCGGTCCCAGCCCTTCGATGCTGCGCAGGGCCGGGCGGGATAGCCCCCCCACGAACTGGCGGCTGAAGGCAGGCAAGGTTTCCAGGAAGCGGCGCTGTCCTTCCCGGAATAAGGTGTCGAAGGCCAGGGAGGATTTGCCCGAACCTGACACCCCCGTGATCACCGTGAGGCTGCGCCTCGGAATGCGCAGGTCGAAGCCCTTGAGGTTGTGCTCGGCGGCCCCCCGGATGACGATGTCTTCACTTCCCGCTGCAACCGGTCTCGTTTCCAACAAGGGGGCACCTTTCCATTCCTGGATTCTACCGGTGGATTTCGCCACCGAACCTTTTCGCGCCCCCTGCGTTCTTGTTCATGAGGCCACCGGCCCCAACCCTGAAAGGATCGATGGAACTCTCCCAAGCGCTGCCCCTGGTTCGACGTGGCGATGAGCTGGCCTGGGAGTTCTTTGTCCGCACCTTCCAGGGCCGGGTCTTCGGGCTGGCCTACCACTACACGGCCCAGGCCGAGGATGCCCGGGACCTCACCCAGGATGTCTTCGTGCGCATCTATCAGAACCTGGCCCTGGTGCCGGATGAATCCGGCTGCCTGCCTTGGATCATCCGCATCACCCGCAACGCCTGCATCGACCACCTGCGGCGGCGGAAGGCCCGACCGCCTCTGTGGGATCTGCCTGCCGACGAGCTGTTCGATCTGCGATCCACCGACCAGAACCCCGAGGAGGCCCACCTGGCGGCGGTGCGGAAGACGATGGTCCACCGCGCGCTCCAGGAGCTGACGGATCTGAACCGAGAGGTCATCCTCCTCAAGGAGATCCAGGGCCTGGGTCTGGAGGAGATCGCCGCCATTCTGGAAGTGCCCGTGGGCACGGTGAAATCCCGCTCCAACCGCGCCCGGCTGGAATTGGCCCAGAAGCTCTGCGCCGCGGGCATGGGAGGCTGACATGAACGACTCCCTGCTCCCGCCCCAGGCCGCCTTGGATCTCACCCGGGCCATCCTGGCCCGTACGTCTGGATCGTCCTGCGAACGCCTGCAGGAGCTGGCCTGCGACCTCGTGGATGAAACGCTGGATGCCACCCGGAGCCAGCTGGCCCAGGCCCACCTGGACGGCTGCCCCGGCTGCGCGAGGCTTGTCGCGGCCCTGCGCGCCGCGCAGACGGCGCTGCCCGCCCTGGCCCAGGCGAACCCCGGACCCTGGTTCACCCAGCGAGTGCTGCGGGCCACGGTCCACCGTCCGGTTGCGGCCAGGACGGACCTGCGCAGCCTCTGGTGGAAACTGATGCACCGGCCCCGCATCGCCCTGGAGGCCGCCTACCTGGGCGCCGCCGCAGGCCTCATGGGCATCACCCTGCCCATCCCTGCGCCTTCAATTCCCCTGCGGGTTCCCGCCTTTGTGCAGCCCCTGGGCGCCTCCGCCCAGCGGGTGAAAGCCCAGGTGATCCAGGTCGAACGCCGCAGTGCCCTGACGGTCCAGCAGGGCCTTCGCCCCGCACCGGCATCGCCCGCCGCACCTCGTCCATCCCATTGGCAGCGCGGCTCGGCCTGGATGCGCGCCCAGTTCCAGGCGCTCCGCGGGAATCCGCCCGCCGCTCCGGCCCAGGGAAATCCAACCGGCCCCCCGAACCCCTGAGGCGCAGCTGCGTTCTTCTCTTTGGGCGCCATCCTCACAGTCCTTTTCAACAAGTCTCCTTTCCCCACCCGTTCTCAATTCCCCCCTTCAACCGGGAGCAGCCCATGACCCCCCAGCCCGAATCCGATCCCCACGTGACATCCGTCCCGGTTCCGCCGCCAGCGCCCTACCCCCTTCCTTCGGGGGCGCGGCCCGACTATTTCCGCGATCCCCGCTACAAGTCCCCCATGCTCGCCGCCGTGCTTTCCCTCATGCCCGGCCTGGGCCAGGTGTTCCTGGGCTACACGCGGCTGGGCTTCATCCACGCGGGCACCATCGCCCTCCTCGTATGCCTGATGTCGTCGAACCGCCTGGGCCTGCTGGAACCGGCCGTGGGCATCTTCATGACCTTCTTCTGGCTCTACAACCTGGTGGATGCCTACCGCCGCGCCCTGCTGCTCAATGAAGCCATCAGCCGCATGGAAACGCCGGAACTGCCCGATGGCTTCGGCGCCGTCTCCTTCGGTGGCCGCCTGGCCATGGGCCTGATCCTCATCTTCGTCGGCATGCTCGCCCTGCTGAACCTCCGCTTCAACATCTCCATGGCCTGGCTGGAGCATTGGTGGCCCGCGGGTCTGGTGCTGCTGGGCGTCTATCTGGTGGGCCGGGCCGTGAAAGACCGGGCCGCCCAGGCGGAATCCAGCCAGGGCTGAGCGCCCGCAGGAACCCTCTGGATCTGAACCGCAAGCTCCCTCAGCGGGGCAGGAGAACCCCTGCCCCGCTGGCTCGTTCCCCTTTCCGGCAGCCCGCCTGCCGCTTCGAGGAGACCCCCATGAAGGCTAAGACCGGCTTCGGACACCAGGCTTGGCTGGCATGCGCCCTCGGCCTCGCCCTGACCGGCAGCCTCCCCTTGCGCGCCGAACCCCAGGGCGTGCGGGAGGCAGGCGCTCCAACCTCCAGTCAGGCTCCTCTGCCCGCCTCTTCCGCCTTGAAGCGCTGGTGGCAAAGGATGGGCCGCCACCACGTGATCCTGAAAACCGATGACCAGGGCACCCTCCTCATCGAGGCGGGTGGAGGCCTCCCGGAACGGGTCTACCGCGCCTCGCGGGAGGCTGATGGCCGCTTCAGGGAAAGCTACCAGGAGAATGGCGCAGCCAAGCCCGTGGACGAGGCCGTTCGGGGCTGGGCCCAGGCCACCCTCCAGGCCGCCCGGCAGGCCGTCCCCCAGCCGCCTGCGCCGCCTCCCCCGCCGGAACCGCCTCCAGCCCCACCGGCGCCCCCCGCGCCGCCCGTCCCACCGCCATTCGGAACGAGCGAAACGGGCCGGTCTCTGCTGCGCGCGGTCGAGAACGATCCCCGCGTCGCCAGCCTGGTGGGAACCCCCATGGCCCTGGGCGACACCCCCAGGGGATCCATCACGTCCTGGGCCAAGGGAGAACCCCACGGCTTCCACCTGTTCTCCCGAGCCGCCGGGGCCAAGGTGGACATCGCCGTGCCCATCCACGGCCCCAAGGGCAGCGCCCTCCTCCGCGTGACAGGAACCCGAACGGAGGCGCAGTGGCGTTTCTCCCGGCTGGAGGTGGAACCCCCGCAGGGAGGCTCGCCGATGAACCTGCTCGCCAGGTAGGCCGCCATCCACGGACGCGCCGCATGGGGCATCCAGGACTCATGACCAGGGGAAAAGGGCCCGAACCTAGGGGAGCCGACGCCTTCCCAGGAAGGGGCCCCATGCCCGTGCTGCGCCCCAACGATCAAACCGCGCTGAAGATCCTTGTGGTGGACGATGATTCCGTCACCCGGAGCTTCGCCAAGGGCGTGCTGGAGGCGGATGGTTTCGAGGTGCTGCTGGCCGAGGACGGCGAGGAGGGCCTGAGGCTCTTCCTCGAAGAAGCGCCCGACCTGGTGCTCACGGACTACAAGATGCCCGGCATCAACGGAGCCGAACTCACCCGTCAGATCCGGGCCTCCATCAAACAGCGTTTCGGAGATCTGCCCCTCTTCGTGCCCATCGTGGTGTTCACCGTGCTGGGCGAGCTGGAGGTGCTGAAGGAATGCCTGGATGCCGGGGCCGTGGAATTCCTCACCAAGCCCTTCAATGGCCCCGAGCTGCGGACGCGCATCCGGGCCATCGCCCAGATGGCGGCCGCCCATGCGGGCCTGCTGGCGCGCGAGGTTGAAGAGCACTACGAAATCTCCGTGCTCAAGCACGTGCTGGGACGGCAGGTGGAGCAGAGCAAGGCTTCGCTCCCCAAGGGCTTCATCATGGAGACGATGTCCACTCGCCGCATCAATGGCGATGTTTGCGCCTACCACGTGGGCGCGCCGGGCATCCACTTCGGCATGATCTGCGATCCCATGGGCCACGGCCTGATGGCGGGCATTTCCGAGATCCCCACCATGGATGTGTTCAACGCCCTTTCGGCGCGGGATTTCCCCCTGCCCGGCCTCCTGTCCGAGATCAACCGCAAGCTGCGCGAGCTGCTGCCAGGAGGCCGATTCTCCTGCGTCCTGCTGTTCCGCATGGACATGCACACGGGGGATTTGTCCGTGGCCAGCGCGGGCATGCCGGACGCCTACGTCTTCCGCCGCGATGGCAGCCTGGTGCGGTTCCCCTCCACCTGCATTCCCCTGGGCATCCAGCGGGAACTGGGTCCGGTGGAAGTGCACCGCCTGCGGTTGGAGGCGGGCGACTGCTTCTTTGCGTGCAGCGATGGCCTGTCCGAAATCGTCGAGGAAGGTGAGTGCCTGGGCCTGTTTCAGAAAGGCGGTGAAGCCCGCTTCACGGACCTGCTGCAGGACCTCATGGATGAGCGCATCCGGGACCGGGAGTTGGCCGATGACGTGAGCTGGTGTCTTTGGCCCTTCCACCCCGAGCAGGCCAGGCCCGCTCGGTCGCTGGATCTGGCGGCCCCTGCGCGCGAAACGGAAACCGGCATCACCCTGCGATTCACCTTCGATCCGCGGGCGCTGAACTACCGTGACCTGGGTTCCAACCTCGTGAGCTTCCTGGGACGCCAGGGCGTGCCCGAGGAGGTCTCCCAGATCCTGGCCCTGCTGCTCTCCGAGGCCATCGTGAACGCCGTGGATCATGGTGTGCTCGACCTGGATTCGGCCCTCAAGGAATCCGAATTCGAGATCTACGAGGCTGCCCGCATCGCCCAGCTGTCGGTGGCGCACGCGAAGTTCGTGGGCGTGGAGATCCTCGTCAACCGCACCCCGGACGGCGAATTCTCCCACCTGTTCGTGCAGGTGTCCGATCCCGGGCGGGGCTTCGATTGGCGGCGGGCTTTGTCCGCGACCGAAGATGCACCCGGAAAACCCCATGGCCGGGGCCTCATCCTGCTGAACGCCCTGGGCCGAGACCTGGCCTTCAACGACATCGGCAATGAGGTGAGCTTCAGCCTCTACGCCGCGGACACCTGATGGCCGCCCTCTACGGTCGACTTGCGCCCTCAGAAAAGGATGTGCTAGGCTTTCCGATCCTTGGGAGGACTATGCGCTGTCTGTGTTGTTGCTGATGCTTCTGGGACCTGACGGTCCCATGGAAAGCCGCAGTCCACACACACAGGGAAGCGACCATGGGCAAGGACAGCCATATCCATCTTCAAGACCGTACCCCCGGGCTTTTTCGCCGCGGAACCAGGTTCGAGGGTCCTCCCCTAACCAACCCATCTGGTTCAGCTGAAGCCGGAAGGGGCCCTGGTCCCGCTTTTGGACATCCCCAACGGGCAGTCATCCTGCTGGAGGTGGATCGGGGTGGTCTGGGTTTCCGGGAAGGAGCTGTTCCCTTTACAGGCCTCCTTCCCAACGAGGAAGCCCTCCTCATTCCGCTGAGCATGCCGGTGGGGAAGGTTGATGTCCTGTCCACCGCCCCGCCCCAAACCGGCCTGTCAAACACCCCCCACGGCGGTTCCCTCGACCGCCTCTCCGAATGGTGGGCCTCATGAATCACCTTTCCGTCATCGCCCGGCAGCTGTCGGGGCTCACCGTGGCCCTGCCGACCCCCTTCACCGAGGAGCACGTCATTGACCTTCCCGCCCTGCGGCGCCTGGTGCGCCGGGCCCTCAAGGGCGGGGCTCAGGCTGTCCTGCCGCTGGGATCCACCGGCGAGGCCTCCGCCCTGGAAGACGTGGAGCGCGACGTGGTCCTCCTCGCGGCCCTGGAGGAAGCGGCGGGACGCCCGGTGATCGTCGGCACCGGATCAAACTCCACCCGGCAGGCCATCGCCTGGACCCGCCGCGCACGGCAGCTGGGCGCCCGCGCTGCCCTCGTGGTGACGCCCTACTACAACCGCCCCACGCAGAACGGCCTGGTGGCCCACTACCAGGCCATCGCCGAGGCCGTTCCCGGCTTTCCCCTGCTCGCCTATAACGTGCCTTCGCGCACCGGCGTGAACCTGGAACCGGCCACACTGAGGGCCCTGTGGCGCATCCCGGAACTCATCGGCGTGAAGGAGAGCAGCGGGGACCTGGCCCAGATCGAGCAGATCGCCCGGGACCTCCCCATGGGCAAACTGCTGCTGGCGGGAGATGACGCCCTGGCCGCGCCGAGCATCGCCCTGGGCGCCCGCGGGCTGGTCAGCGTCCTGGGGAACGCCTATCCCGAATGGGTGGCGGAACTGGTGCGCACGGCCCTGGCGGGGCGCACGGAGGAAGCCGCGCGCCTGCAGGAGCAGCTTGCCCCGCTCATCGAGGCCCTCTTCCACGAAAGCAATCCCATCCCCCTCAAGGCCCTGCTCAAACATCTGGGCGTGTGCGGCAATCACCTGCGGGTGCCCTTGATGGCCGCCTCGCTGGAGACACGCAAGGTTCTGGCCGCCGCCATGCAGAGGGCCCTGGTGGCCTGATGTCCGCTCCCCTTTCATCCCGTCCCCCCCTGGAAGCCGCCATGCCTGAGAACTGCCCCATCTCCCCCGACCTGGTCGATGAACGCGCCACGCGCATCGGCGCTGGCCTTGTGCTGGCTATCGCCCTGTCAGGCCTCTGGCTCGGTCGGTGGTGGATCCCCCTGCTTCTGGCCGCGGATTTCGCCCTGCGAAGCCGCGGATGGACGACCTTCAGCCTCATCGCCCAGGTCGCAAAGGCCCTTCGCGCGGCCGTGGGCTGGGCCCCTCAGCCCATCAATGCGGGCCCCAAACGATTTGCGGCGCTCCTCGGCGCGCTCTTCTCCCTGGGCTTCGCCCTCGCCCTGTGGCGCCAGCACGGCACGACAGCCCTGGTGATCGCATCGCTTCTGCTGCTCTGCGCCGCGCTGGAGGCCTTCTTCGGCTACTGCGTGGGCTGCAAGGCCCACAGCCTTCTCCAGTCCCTGCTCGCCCGGAAGGATGCCGCCCATGCAGCGGACTAAGCGTGCCCACCCCTTGCCGCGCCATGTCGGACGCTGTCGAGCGAGGTCGAACGAAATCCCCCACGAGGCACCCACGAGAGCCATGGAACACCTTTTCCCACCCCAGCGCCAACCTTCCCCTTGGAGACTCCCATGAGCCAGTCCTACCGCCCCGAGACCATCGCCCTGCACGGCGGCCAAACCCCCGATCCGATCACCCTCAGCCGAGGCGTGCCCGTGCACCGAACCAGCTCGTACGTGTTCAAGAGCACCGAACACGCCGCCAATCTGTTCGCCCTGAAGGAGCTGGGGAACATCTACACCCGCATCGGCAACCCCACCCAGGATGTGCTGGAGCAGCGCATCACCCAGCTTGAGGGCGGCGCGGCCTCCCTGGCCGTGGCCTCAGGCACGTCTGCCATCTTCTACGCCATCATCACCCTGGCCCGGGTGGGCGATGAAATCGTCAGCGCCAACAACCTCTACGGCGGCACCTACACCCAATTCGATTCCATCCTCCCCACCTTCGGCATCAAGACCACCTTCGTGGATCCCAAAGACCCGGAGAACTTCCAGAAAGCCATCACCGAGAACACCCGCGCCATCTTCATCGAGAGCATCGGCAACCCCGCCCTGGAAGTGGCCGACATCGAGAAGATCGCCGCAGTGGCCCACCGCAACGGCCTGCCCCTGATCGTGGATGCCACCTTCACCACGCCCTACCTGCTCCAGAGCATCAAGCACGGCGCCGACATCGTGGTGAACTCGCTGACCAAGTGGATCGGCGGCCACGGCACGGGCATCGGCGGCATCATCACCGATTCCGGAACGTTCGACTGGACCAGTGGACGCCATCCCCTCTTCACGGAACCCGATCCCAACTACCACGGCCTGCACTGGGCCTTTGACCTGCCCGATTCGCTGTCCCCCCTCGCCTACATCCTGCGGGCCCGCACCGTGCCCCTGCGCAACCTGGGCGCCGCCATCTCCCCCGACAATGCCTGGCTGTTCCTCCAGGGCCTGGAGACGCTGCCCCTGCGCATCGTGCGCCACAGCGAGAACGCGCTGGCCGTGGCCCAGTTCCTCCAGAAGCACCCCAAGGTGGCCTGGGTCCGGTATCCCGGCCTGACCGGCGATCCCAGCCACTCCCTCGTGAGCCGGTATCTCAAGAAGGGTTTCGGCGGCGTGGTGGTCTTCGGCATCAAGGGCGGCTATGACGCCGCCGTGAAGCTCATCGACGGCATATCCCTCTTCTCCCACCTGGCCAACGTGGGCGACGCCAAGAGCCTCATCCTCCACCCTGCCAGCACCTCGCATTCTCAGCTCAGTGAGGCACAGCAGCGCGAAGGAGGTCTGACGCCCGACCTGATCCGCCTCTCCATCGGCCTCGAGCACATCGATGACCTTCTGGAAGCGCTGGAGGACGGGCTTTCCAAGGCCTGATTCCCTCGCACTTGTCCTTACAATCATCCAGGCCCGCACGCACCCCTCGATCCGGAGTCCCCATGCCCCAGGCGTCCCCCATCCGCCCTCTGAAGCGGGTTGACCGTTCCTCCAGCGATTTCACCGCGCTGGTGGCGGCCATCGTGGCCAGCGATCTGGCGGAACCCCTCACCCGCCACATCGATGCAGGCTCCCTGCCAAACCGGGACGCGGTGATCGATCTGGTGAAGAAGCTGCGCGAGCTGCTCTTCCCCGGATACTTCGGCAAGCAGAACCTGACCACTCAGACCCTCGAGTACTACGTGGGCGAGCTGCTGGGCGAGATCCGGGGCCTGCTCCTTGAGCAGATCCTCAACGTGCTGCGCCACCAGGCCACGCGTCACGGAAGTCCCTGCCAGGATGTGGAGGCCACCGCCGAATCCATCGTGCAGACCTTCCTCGCCGCCATCCCCAGGCTGCGCGCCACCCTCGCCACGGACGTGCAGGCGGCCTTCGACGGTGATCCCGCCGCCGGCGACACCGACGAAGTGATCTTCTCCTACCCTGGCGTGTTCGCCATCACCGTGCACCGCATCGCCCACGAACTGCACGGCCTGAACGTGCCCCTCATTCCCCGCATCATGAGCGAGTATGCCCACGCCCTCACGGGCGTGGACATCCACCCGGGCGCCACCATCGGCGACTATTTCTTCATCGACCACGGCACCGGCGTGGTCATCGGCGAAACCACCACCATCGGCCAGTACGTGAAGATCTATCAGGGCGTCACCCTGGGAGCGCTCTCCACGCGGGGCGGCCAATCCCTTCGCGGTGTGAAGCGCCATCCCACCTTGAAAGATCGCGTCACCGTCTACTCCGGCGCCTCCATCCTGGGCGGCGAAACCGTCATCGGCGAAGAAGCGATCATCAGCAGCAACGTGTTCGTCACCCAGTCCGTGCCGCCGCAAACGCGCGTCAGCGTGAAGAACCCCGAACTGCAATACAAGGACCGCAAGCCCCAGGAATTCAAGCAGGCGCTGCCCGATGACTGGATGATTTGAGGATGATCACCGGCTGGAGGCGAAGGCCAGCAGGCGCTGTGCTGCAGTCTCCAGCAGGTCATCGGTCTTGCAGAAGGCGAAGCGCACCATGCGCGACGAGGCCGGATCGGAGATGAAGCTCGAGAGCGGCACCGTGGCCACGCCGGCCTCTTTCACCAGGCGGGTGGCAAAGGCCACATCATCCTCCTGGCTCAGTGCCGAGTAGTCCGCCAGCACGTAGTAGGCGCCCTGGGGCGGTTGCAGCTGGAAGCCCGCACGGGTCAGCGCGCCGCAGAGCAGGTCGCGGCGCTGACGGTAGGCCTCGGCCATTTCGGTGTAGTAGCCGCGGGGCAGTTCATCCATGGCCACCGCGACGGCGTCCTGCAGGGGCGCGGGCGCGCCCACCGTGAGGAAGTCGTGCACCTTGCGGATGGCGGCCGTCAGCTCCCGCGGGGCGATGATGGTGCCGATGCGCCAGCCCGTGATGGCGTAGGTTTTCGAGGCACCCGAAATGGTGATGGTGCGCTCCGCCATGCCCGGCAGCGTGGCCATGGGGATGTGCACGCCGTCGTAGACGATGTGTTCGTAGATCTCATCGGTGATGACATAGGCGTCATGCCGTTGGCACAGCGCCGCGATGCCCGCCAACTCCTCGGCCGTGAAGACCTTGCCCGTGGGGTTGTTGGGCGTGTTCAGGATGATGGCGCGGGTCTGCGGCCCGAAGGCACGGGCCAACCGGTCAAGGTCCAGGGGCTGGCCCACGGGCAGCGGCACGTTCACGGGCTTCGCGCCGCAGAGCACCGCGTCGGGGCCGTAGTTCTCGTACCAGGGCTCGAAGACCACCACTTCTTCGCGGGGGTCCACCAGGGCCAGCAGCACGGAGGCCATGGCTTCGGTGGCACCGCAAGTCACCGTGATTTCCGTTTCCGGATCCACCGCCAGACCGTAGAAGGCCTGCATCTTCCGCGACAGCGCTTCCCGCAGGCGCTTCGAGCCCCAGGTGATGGCGTACTGATTCACGTCGGCCCGGATGGCCGCCACCGCAGCCTGCTTGATGATGCCCGGCGCCGGGAAATTGGGAAAGCCCTGGGCCAGGTTGATGGCCCCATGCTCGTTGGCCAGCCGCGTCATGCCGCGAATGACCGATTCGGTGAAGCCGTGGGTGCGTTGGGCGGTGCGCATGGTGCTCCAAGGGATCAGGCCTGTTGTGATTGTGGCGCACACACTCTCACTGCGCCAAGAATCCCGCACGGGTCCCGTTTGCGAGAGAATGAACCCGTGCGCTACGACGAACCCCTCTTCCGCCCGCCCAGTGAGGCCGATTCCTTCATCCTCCAGGCCACCCTCGGGTGTTCCTGGAACGCCTGCACCTACTGCGCCATGTACCGGGACAAGCAGTACCGGGTGCGCCCCCTTGACGATGTGTTGGCCGACATCACCGAGGCCGGCGGCCGCTTCGCGGACCTGGTTCGCCATGTCTTCGTGGCCGACGGCGATCCGCTGGGCATGGACATGGGCCATTGGGAACCCATCCTGCGGGCCCTGGCCCAGGCCTTCCCGCGCCTGCGCCGGGTGAGCACCTACGCCACGGCCCGCAACCTGCTGGAGAAAACGCCCGAGGAGCTTCAGCGCTTGCGGGAGCTGGGCCTGTCGCTGCTCTACATCGGCCCCGAATCCGGCGATGACGTCACCCTGCGGCGCATCGCCAAGGGCGCCACCGCCGCCGAGCACGCCGAAGCCGCCCGCAAGGCCCGGGAAGCCGGCATGGACCAGTCCCTCATCTTCCTGTTGGGCGCCGGAGGTCGCGAACGCAGCGAGGAGCACGCGCGGGCCTCCGGGCGCCTGGCCACAGCCATGGATCCCAAGTTCCTGTCGACGCTCACGCTCACGGTGGTGCCGGGAACCCCCATCTCAAGGCTGGAGGATCAGGGGCGTTTCGAGCTGCCCGACGTGCATGAGCTGCTGCAAGAGCAGCGCTGGTTCGTGGAGGAGGCCCAGCCCAGCGGCGCCATCTTCCGCTCCAACCATGCCTCCAGCTACCTGCCCATCGGCGGTCGCCTGCCGCGGGACCGGGATTCCATCCTGGCCGCCATCGATGAAGCCCTGGCGGGACGCGTGGCCCTGCGGCCCGAGTGGTCGCGGGGGCTCTAACGCGTTTTAGCCCTCTATGAACCACACGTGGACGATCCTGCCCTTCGTCACTTCGTAGATGGCCGTGACGGTCACCGGATTGGGCCCCATGCCTTCGGCCTGCTCCTGGTCGATGACGAAGGCACCCTGGGTGATGCGCTTGAGGATCGTCACCTTCAAGGCGGGAAAGCGTTTGAAGAGATCGTCGTAGCCCTTGCGAAGCGCCGCCACGCCCTTTTCCGGGCCCACCCTGCCGTCCATGGTGCGGAATTCAATGGTCGCGTCATAGCAGGCGACAAAGGCATCCAGGTTGTGGGCGTTGTAGGCCTCCACCTGCTTCTGCACCACGACTTCCGGGGTGGCATCAGGGGCCGGTGCGGCGCCCAGGACAAGGGCAGCGGCCAGGATGAGCGATGGGATCATGCGGGCTCCCTCCAACAGGCAGACAGCTGATTGAAGCACGGCCAGGCCCTGTGGCGTCGGATCACTTCAGAAGATGCATGAGCGGGTTGAACACCTGCACCAGGAGACCACCGAAGGAAGGATTGAGGGTCGCCAGCAGGAGCAGAAGGGGCACCAGCACGAAGCGGAAGCCGTTCTCCACCAGCCCCAGGCTCAGCTTCACTTCCCCGGCCTGGGTGCCTTCCATGAGGCTGAGCAGGGGATCCCGCTCCATGTTCAGGATGGCCATGCCCGCCCAGGCGGCCATGATCAGCAGCGCGCCGCAAAGCAGGATCAGCACATCATTCTTCGGTTGAAAGTCGAAAGCCGCCACGCCCAGCACGAGCAGGATCAGCGTGCCCACGGAACCGATGAGCAGATGGCGCATGACCAGGAAGGCCTGACGGATGAAGTGAACCGCCCGCAGGGCCTTGAAGAGATCCACTTCTGCTTGATGGGCCATGGCCCCAGCGGGGTTTTTCCCGCAGGCGGCCGCCACAGCGTCTCCGCAGGCCGTCATTTCGAGGGCCACCGCCAGGCGGACCCGCCACTTCTGATACTCGCCCAGGCCCAGCCGCGTCTTGGAAGTGCCCTCCTCGATGGCATCCAGCGCTTCAAGGTGGGCCGGGAAATCCGGCTCCACCTCCGCCACCCAGTCCCTCTGCTCGTTCAGGATCTCCCGCCCGCGGAGGCTGGACCGATGCATCCACAGCCCCCGGCCCATGGCCCGCATGGCGTTCCACTCCACCAGCCCACCCACCTCGGCGAAGGCCGCGCGATACGAGCTGAAATCGAGCACCTCCAGCACCCGGCGCAGGTCCTGCCAGCCCCGGTGAAACTGCCAGAACAGGAACAGGCTCGCCGTGAACAACCCGCTGGCCACGGCCACCACGACCAGGGTGGCCCCCTGCCCCTCCATCAGCGGCCGGATGATGCCGCCCGGCAGGAACCATTGAAAGCCTGCGAGAATGGCCACGATGGCAAAGGTCCAGGGCTGGAACTGGAGTCCTCGGAGATGGCAGAGTCGAAGGATCTGCGGATCGCTGAGGCCCAGCGGCGCAGGCCAGAAGGCCTCGTGCCCCTGGCGCCGCACCGCGAACCAGGTGCGCAGCAAAAGGGCGAGGCCCGCCGCCAGAAGGACCATGGTCGGCAGCATCGAAATGCCCCGCCCGGGCGACGAGAACCGCAGATAGTTCGGCATGTAGTCCAGGAAATGCTTCGGTCCCCAGAGGGCCATGAGGGCGGCTGGCACCAGCGCCAAAAGCGACAGCAGGAGGGCCCGCATGGCGCCCAGGCGACCGGAGAGGGCCCAGAACGTCAGCCCCACGAGTGCGGCCCACACCAGCAGGCTCATCCCCAGAAAGGGATCCCGCCAGGGCGATCCTCTCAGCACCGCCAGCGGCAGGACATAGCCCATGGCCAGGAAGCTGAGGGTGCCCAGGGCGAGCACCGCACCCGCCAGGAGGTTGCGATAGGGGCTCAGGCCGGGCTCATGGCTGGGCACCTTGGCCACCCCCAGGAGCGGGCCCAGGAACACCCACACCATCGCCAGTCCCAGGCCCACCAGCAACAACGCCAGCTGCCGCAAACGGGAATGCACGTACTGGACGAGGTCTTTGCTCTGGGTGGCCACCTCGCGATACCGCCCTTCGACATCGTGATCCCACACCAACCCGCCCTCACGGGCCACTGCCAACCCACCATGCCGCAGGGGCCACACACTGCCGCCCTTCACGATGGACACGTAGCCCTGGCGCCCCCAGAAGGCCCGCTCGGGATCCTTGGCACGGGCCGGGTCCAGCAGGAGCAGGGTCGCGTAGTAGGTGGCGTATTCACCCTCGGAGGTGAACCGCACCGGGGATTCCAGCTCTCCTTTCTGCAGGGAAAGGGCGCGCACAGAGTCTGTCACGGGATACCCGCCGAACATCACCATGCCATCCATGGCCTGACTGACGTTGGGGTGGGCGAACAGGCTGTGGTTCCCGCTGGTGGTGAAGAGTGTGCACGAAGGATGGTAGGCGCGGATCCGCTCGGCCAGGAACATCAGATCCTGGGGATCACTGGCGGAAATGCCCACGTGGGTATAGCCCCGCCGGGCCAGACTCAGGATCGTTCCCGCGAGGGTGAGCTCCGTGTTCCGGATGGTGTCGCCAGCAAACTGAGGCACCGTATCCAGCCCCCGCTGCGTCTCTTCCTGGGCCGGTCCCAGGAGGCTGGAGGGAAGCACCAGCTCCGAGGCGCCATCCTTCCCCAGGCTGCGCTCCATGGCCTGCCGCTCGGAGCGGAGCCGCGACAGCCCCATGGGAAAGAGGATCTGCGTCATCGCTTCACCGGCCTGCACCTCCCGCCGATAGGCCGTGTTCGCTTCTGTAAACAGCGCCACTTTGGAAGCATCCCGGGGCCAGCCAGCCTCCTTCATGTACCAGCTCAGCAGGCTCTCCTTGGCGGTTCCCGAAAGGTTGCAGAGCCAGGTGGAGATCTCCAGCCGCCTGGGCTCCACGGGACCGAGGGCCTCTCGCAGCAGCTTGGTGCCACTGGCATCGAGGGTGGTGGTGCCCTGGACGCGCACATTCAAGGCAGAAGGATCCTTGAAGTGGGCCTCCAGCCCAGCGCCCAGGGAGGTCAGGCTCCCGGAGAATTGGGGGCCCAGAATCGAGACTCGACGGCCCGCGTCGGCGGGAACCACCCTGGCCGCCAGCTGCAGGGCCTGGCGGAGGGCCTCGCGGTTCACGCCCAGGGCCTGGCTTTCCCCCACGATGAACAGCGCGTGGTAGGCCGGAGCGGCCCCCTCCCGGGCGAACCAGATGAGGCCCAACCCCGGTTCGGGGAAGGCCGACGAAACACCGGCATCTCCCCCTTCTTTCGCTTTGGCGCCCCAGGGCAGGTAGAAGCTCCGGGGCAGGAAATCGAAGGTGCGAAAGGCCCGCTGCACGGCGTTCAGGCGCAGGTCGAACCACAAGCCCATGTTCGTCCGCTGAGGGTCCGGAAGGGTCAGGATCGTCACGTCCACGGGCGCGATGCCAGCCCGGGCCCGGTCCCGCAGGCACTGTTCCAAGAGGGTTCCCACCCCGCCCCTACCAGGGCTTTCCTGGGTCTCAGCGGTTTTGGCAACCGCCGCCATCACGGGCTTGGGACTGGTGGAACCCAGGCCCAGGCCCGGCACCAGCGCAAGCAGGGCCGTGAATCCCACGCCGAGGGTCAGGGGAGAAAAGACCTTGCTCAAAGGAAACCCTGGTCAGGCCTAGAGCGTGAGGGTGGAGGCTTCGCCATCCTCGTGGAGGAGGCGGTCCAGATCCTTCCAGGAAAAGGCGAAGCGGCCTTCCAGTCCCCAATCCGAACCCCAGGAATTGATGGCCCAGACCAATTTCTTCTCCACATCCACACCCAGCAGTTCAAAGGCATGCCCCCCGCGCACGGAGCCGCCCACCTTCACCAATCCCTTGGCATCCGGCTTGTCGAAGCCTTCGTACCAGTTCACCCCCACCTCGACGGGGCCCAGGGTCGAGAGCGTCTTGAGCACATCATCCAGGCTGAAGCACCAGTGGTAGCCCTTGGCCAGGCCCAGTTGCTTCAGCGCCTTCATGGCGCCCAGCACGGTGGAACCGGTATCCTTCGGCGGCCAGGCGCCCACGATGGTGTCATCGTGAGTCGCGTGGCTGTAGACCTTCTTGGCCAAGGCCTCGGTGTAGCGGACACCGGCCTGCCGATAGGGCTTGGTGCAGGCCACGCCCACGGCGCCATTGCCGGTGCAGGAGCCCAGTTCGCCTTGATTGAAGGGCTTGGTCGGCCGATCCCAGGTGTGGGTCTGGATGGCGGCCCCTTTGAGAAGACGCACCGGGAAGTTCCAACTGCGGTCGTCAAAATGGAGGTGCCGCCCCAGGCGCCCGCCGTGTTTCGAGTCGTGCTCGGGGATGAGTCCGATGCGCTGAGGATGCGGTTGATTCGCCATGTTGAACCTCCGGGGATGGATTGGGTCGGATGTTTTCTCGTGTGCAACCTGCGCACCAGTTGGGATGGGCACTCGAAGCTGTCTCAAAACGTGATTTGGATGGTATGGATGCCCAAGCCCAGGGTCACCATGCGCCCCGCCCTGGGTCGAAACACACCCACTGTTCAGGCGGAAAGGGGGTCGTCCAGGAAGCGGGCATTCCCCCTGGGAGCTTGGCCCAGCCCGTACTTCTTCAGCAGCTTGCCCAGGCTGCGCCGCTCCTTGCCAGCCAGCTTGGCCGCCAGACTCACGTTGCCCCCGGCCCGGCCCAGCAAGCCCACCAGGTAGTCGCGCTCGAAGGCCTCCACAGCCTGGGCCTTGGCACGATGGAACAGGAGATCCCCTCCCGTCCTGCTGCGCGCTCCAGGCTTAGGTGCATGCAGGCTCTTGGGCGCGTCGATGCGCATCAGGACACCTTCGGAAAGCAGATACTCCCGGTAGAGGAGGTTCTCGAGTTCACGGATGTTTCCGGGCCAGTGATACTCGTTCATCCATCGCAGGGAATCGGGATGGATGGTTTTCAGCCCGAGGCCGAAGCGCTTATCGCAGGCCTCCAGAAACCAACCGGCCAGCAGTTCCACATCCCCCCGCCGATGCCTCAGTGGCGCCAGTTCCAGGCAGAGGATCCGCAGACGGTAGAGCAGGTCGGAGCGGAAGGCGCCCTTCTCCGCCAGCAGGGGCAAGCTGGCATTGCTGGCGGCCAGGATGCGGACATTCCCGTGCTCCACCCGGCGCGCCCCCAGCGGCCTGAACTCCTGATCCTGCAGGAAACGCAGCAGGGTCACCTGCCCCTTCGCGGAGAGGGCATCCACTTCATCCAGAAAGAGCGTGCCTCCCTCTGCGAGGACCACCAGGCCCGGCTGATGATCCTTGGCATCCGTGAAGGCGCCCTTGCGGTGGCCGAACAGTTCGCTTTCGATGAGGGAATCCGGGATGGCGCCGCAGTTCACCGGGATGAAGGGCCCATCCCGACGGGCGCTCTGGTAGTGGATGGCGCGGGCGGCCAGTTCTTTGCCGGTGCCCGTTTCGCCTTCGATCAACACCGGCGCATCGCAGGCCGCCATGCGGGCCATGAGGCGAACGGTGGCTTGAAAGGCTGGCGATTGCCCAATCAAGGGGCCTCCTTGGATCGGCGGGAAGGTCGTTGGCCACAAATGGATCGATGAGGCACTATAGGCCCAACACATAGAATCACAATAAACATTCAATGCCTTTTTTTAACCATTACACCTAAGAAGTCCAATGTCATGTTTTGCATATGCATTGCGGACATTCATTAGGAAATCGACCTCGGCACCCTTCCCGCAGCCCCCTGCCGAAAGGCCTGGGTCAAGATCAACCCACCCTAGTTGTAAGTGCCAATCAGGTTGTTCACCCGAGATCTGGGAAGCTGAAAGCGCCAACAAACAGCTTTCTCGGAGCCTCGGGTGAACCTCCACAGTTCAGCAAAGTCTTGCCCCGCCAGTCGAGCATTAATGGTGAAGCGCGTTCTGGAGGAGGACTGGACGGTCCGGGATGCGGCTGAATCCATAGGAATCAGCACGCGCAGGGCCTACCGATGGCTCGCTCGGTTCAAAACAGAGGGTCCGGCCGGACTCCTGGATCGCTCCAGCCAGCCGCATCGCCTGGCGCGAAGCCACGAGCTTGGCCTCGTCGTCGAGGCCGTAGGTCGAAGGCGGCGGGGCCAGGCGGCGATCCGGATTGCCTCGGAACTGGGCGTGCCCCGTTCCACCGTGGGCTTCTGGCTCCGCAAGGCGCGCATCTCCAAGGCTTCGGACCTCCAGCCCAAGGAACCCGACAACCGCTACGAACACGCGGCCCCCGGCGACCTCCTCCACCTGGACACCAAGAAGCTCGCCAACTTCCACGAAGTGGGCCACCGCGCCACAGGCATCCGCCACCACAAGAACCGCGATGCGGGCTACCAGGTGCTCCATGTCTGCTCGGACGACCACTCGCGGGCCTGCTACATGGAAGTGCTCCCGGACGAGAAGAAGGAGACCACTGCCTCATTCCTCCAGAGGGCGCTGTTGCACTTCCAGGCCCGGGGCGTCACCGCCCGCAAGCTGCTGACCGACAACGGCTCGCCCTACCGGTCCAAGGCGTTCAAGGCCATGCGCGAAGCCTTCGGCCTCACGCACAGCCGCACCCGCCCCTACCGCCCACGGACCAACGGCAAGGCCGAGCGCCTCATCCAGACGGCCCTGCGAGAGTGGGCCTACGGTCCCACCTGGCAGAGCTCAGACGAAAGAAACCAGGCGCTCGGCGCCTGGCTCCACTTCTACAATCACCACAGGCCCCACAAGGCCTTAGGTGGTCAGCCCCCGGTTACCCGGCTGGTCAACCTCGTTGGCACCGACACCTAGTGCCACTACGGTAAGCCTGTCGAAATCCTTCAACTTAGGTATGCCAGCACCGGCCAACCCGCCAGCCCGGTGGGTTTGCGATCGGAAGGTTCAATTCCTAATTGGCACCAAAACCACATTTACCCCTTTGGCCCACCACTTGCACGGGTTCCGCACCACCCCGGGTGCTCCATGCCCTCCGCCTCTCATTCCAACAGCCTGTGTCAGGGCATCCTGGCGTACCTTCACGATCATCCCGAGGCCGCCGACAGCCTGGAGGGCATCGCCAACTGGTGGCTTCCCGCCCCTGCCTACTCGGTCACGGTCGAGGCCGTGCAAGAGGCCTTGGCCCTCCTGGTGGCCGATCAGCGCATCGCCCGCCTCGACCTGGCAGACGGTCGGATCTTGTACCAGAGCGTTGAGAAGGTTTCAGGCTCCCACCCAGCTTGGCGTCCCCCCACCCCCAGGAGCTCCCATTGAACAGTCCCCTTGATAACGCCCTCGCCTTCACCCTCGGCAATGAAGGCGGCTATGTGAACCATCCGGCCGATCCCGGCGGCGCCACCAACTTCGGCATCATCCAGCGCAACCTCGACAAGTGGAACGGCGCCCACCCGGAGCTGGGCTTTCCTGGCGATGTGAAGGATCTGACCAAGGATCAGGCCAGCACCATCTACCGGACCGATTACTGGCGCTGGGATGGCCTTTCCGATGCCGCCATCGCCATCAAGCTGTTCGACATCGGGGTGAACTGCAGCCTGGAAGTCGCCGTCAAACTGCTCCAGAAGGCCCTCAACACCCTGATCACCGCACCCATTTCCGTGGATGGGCAACCCGGGCCCGCGACCCTCGGCGCCGCCAACGCCCAATCCCCCTCGGCGCTCATGCAGGCCCTTTGTCAGGCGCAGAAGAACTACTACCAGTCCATCGTCGATCGCAATCCCAGTCAGTCCGTGTTCCTGAAGGGCTGGCTGAGGCGGGCGGATCGCATTCCGGAGGCCCCCCATGTCGTTTGATTGGAAAGCGCTCGTCAAGAGCATCGCCCCCACCATCGGCACCGCGTTGGGCGGCCCCCTGGGCGGCATCGCGGGCCTGGCGCTCACCAAGGCCCTGGGCATGCCCGATGACGCCGCGAAGGATGACAACAGCCTTTCGGCCGCCATCCAAGGTGCCAATCCAGATCAACTGCTCGCCCTCAAAAAGGCCGATCAGGATTTCGCCGTGCAGATGCAGAAACTGGGCTTCGAGAACATCGAGGCCCTGGAGGCCATCGCGGCCGGGGACCGCGCCAACGCCCGGGAGCGGGAGATCAAAACCCAGGACTGGACCCCCAAAGTCCTGGCCTTCCTCATCACCATCGGCTTCTTCTCCCTGCTGGGCTACCTGATCCACAACAGCGCGAACGCGGCCCTGAACAACAGCCAGGTGCTCAACGTGATGCTAGGCAGCCTCGGCTCCGCCTGGATCGGCGTGGTGAGCTACTACTTCGGCTCCAGCGCCGGGTCGGCCCGCAAGACCGAACTGATGTCAGCCAAGTCGCAGGGATGAGTCATAAATAATCCGCATTGAACCTTTGGGGCCAACCAATGGTAAGGTGTCCGCATTACTGCGGATGATCACGCCGAGGCCCCCCATGAGAATTGCCGTACCCAGAGAGATCAGGGCGGACGAGACCCGCGTCGCGTTGGACCCCGAATCCTGCAAGAAACTCATCCAGCTCGGCATCGAGGTGGCTGTGCAGGCCGGGGCCGGGGCCGCCGCCCACTACCCCGATTCCGCCTACGAATCGGCGGGGGCCACGATGATGGCAGATGCGGCGTCGCTGTGGGGAAACGCCGACTTCCTGCTGAAGGTGAACGCCCCCCAGGCCCGCCCCGAGGGCGGCCATGAAGCAGACCTTCTGAAGCCCGGGGCCATGCTGTTGGCTTCACTCTTCCCCACGCGGAATCTCGAGGCTGTCCAGCGGCTGGCGGAGCGGAACATCACCGCCTTCTCCACGGACTGCATCCCCCGCACCACCCGCGCCCAGGCCATGGACACGCTGTCGAGCCAGGCCAACATCGTCGGCTACAAGGGCGTGCTCATCGGCGCCATGGAGCTGCCCAAGTACTACCCCATGTTCATGACCGCCGCGGGCACCACCCTGCCCGCCAAGGTCTTCGTCATCGGCGCGGGGGTGGCGGGCCTGCAGGCCATCGCCACGGCCAAGCGCCTGGGCGCCAGCGTCACCGCCACGGATGTCCGGCCCGAGGTGAAAGAGCAGATCGAATCCGTGGGCGGCAAGTACGTGGGCATCGATCTGAAGCAGGGTGCGTCCGCTGGAGGCGGCTACGCCACCGAGCTCTCCGCCGAGGACAAGGCCCTGCAGGCGAAGCTGCTGGCGGATCACTGCGCCACGGTGGATGTGGTCATCACCACGGCCCTCATCGGCGGCGTGTTCGCGCCCAAGCTCATCGATGAAACCATCGTCCGCTCCATGAAGCCCGGCTCCGTCATCGTGGATCTGGGCGCCGACGGCGGCGGGAACTGCACCCTGTCGAAGCTGGGCGGCACCACCGACGTGAACGGCGTGAAGATCATCGCCCCGCTCAACCTGCCTGCCACCGTGGCGACCCACGCCAGCATGCTCTTCTCGCGGAACCTGCTGAACTTCATGACCGCCTTCTGGGACAAGGAGGCCAAGCGCTTCAACCTGGACTGGGCGGACGACATCCTCAAGGGCTGCGCCGTCACCCATGAGGGGAAGGTGGTCCACGGGCCCACGCTCAAGGCACTGGGCCAAAACGAGGGAGGGAAGGCGTGATGATGCTCCTCGCACGCACCGAAACGCCGGGCCACGCGGCAGGCGGCGGCCACGGGCAGCTCGATTTCATGGGCGCCCTCTTCGTCTTCATGCTGGCCACCTTCATCGGCCTCATGGTCATCCAGCGGGTGTCGCGCCTGCTGCACACGCCGCTCATGAGCCTCACCAACGCCATTTCCGCCATCGCCGTGGTGGGCGCCCTCATCGTGTCCGCCGGCAAGGATTCGCCGGGGTACATCACCCTCTTGGGCCTGGTGGCCATCTTCTGCTCCACCACCAACATCGTCAGTGGCTTCCTCATCACGGACCGCATGCTGAAGATGTTCAAGAAGCACGAAAAGGGGGCCAAGTGAGCGCCGAGACCCTCGTCCAGCTTCTGTATCTCGTCTCCACGGCCCTGTTCATCCTCTCCCTCCGGTGGATGGCCGATCCCGAAACGGCCCGCAAAGGCGTGTTCTCGGGCGTGGCGGCCATGACCCTGGCCGTGCTGGGCACCCTGACCGGCGTCATGGCCACCGGCGGCACCCACTACTGGTGGATCCTCGGCGCCTTCGCTGCGGGCGCCGCCATCGGCTACCCTCTGGCCCAGGTGCCCCTCACGGCGGTGCCGCAACGGACGGCGCTTTCCCATGCCTTCGGCGGCCTGGCCGCGGGCCTGGTGGGCACGGCCAAGTTCTTCCTCTACTACGGCCAGAAGAACGAGGCGGCCCTGGCGCCCTTCATCGTCATCGCCCTGGTGGCGGAAATCCTCCTGGGCTTCCTCACCTTTACTGGATCGATTCTGGCGGCGGGCAAGCTGCAGGAAGTGAAGTGGATCCCCCAGCGGCCGGTCACCTACCCGCTGCAGAACGTCAGCAACCTCGCCCTCTTCGCCCTGGCCCTGGGCCTGGGCGTGGCGCTGGTACTGCATCCGCTGGCCCCCTGGGCGCCCTGGGCCTTCGGCGGCATCATCCTGCTCTCGCTGGCCTTCGGTGTGCTGCTGATCATCCCCATCGGCGGCGCCGACATGCCCACCGTGATCTCCATCCTCAATGCGTACGCAGGCTTGTCGGCGGTGGCCATGGGCTTCGTGCTGAACAACAAGCTGCTCATCACGGCGGGTGCCCTGGATGGCAGTTCGGGCCTCATCCTCTCCGTGATCATGTGCAAAGCCATGAACCGCTCCTTCTTCAACGTGCTGTTCGGCGCCTTCGGCCAGACCACCAGCGCCAGCGCCGAGGGCGAACAAAAGGCCTACAAGTCCGACACCGTGGAAAGCGCCGCCCAGGTCATGGAACAGGCGGATCTCGTGGTCATCGTGCCCGGCTACGGCATGGCCGTGGCCCAGGCCCAGCACAAGGTGCGCGAGGTCTACGACCTGCTGAAGAAGAAGGGCGTCACCGTGAAGTTCGCCATCCATCCCGTGGCGGGCCGCATGCCGGGCCACATGAACGTGCTGCTGGCCGAAGCTGAGATCCCCTACGACGACTTGGTGGAGATGGATGAGATCAACGGCGACATGCCCCAGGCAGATGTGGTGCTGGTCATCGGCGCCAACGACGTGGTGAATCCTGCCGCGCGCTCGGACAAGAACAGCCCCATCTACGGCATGCCCATCATTGATGCCGACAAGGCGAAGACGGTGTATGCCATCAAGCGCTCCAAGGCGCCGGGCTTCGCGGGCATCGACAACGAGCTCTACTTCCTCGACAAGACCTTCATGCTCTTCGGGGATGCCAAGGCGGTGGTGGGGGAACTGGCCCGGAAACTGGCGGGGGAAGGCGGACACTGAACCCGTCCGTCACAGCGGGTTTGGAACCATCCCCTAGAAAGTCCAGACCAGATCCGCTGTGAAGCTGCGGTCATTGGCCGCCAACGGGGCATGGCCGCCGTAATAGGGTTGCAGGATCGGATAGGCCGCGTTGCCGAGGTTCTTGAAGGTGAATCGGAGTTTGGTATCAGGCCCCAGAATGTGGTCCCAGGTGAGGGCCAGGTTCGCGATCAGGCGGGCCGGAAAGGGCGCGCTTTGCAGAAGGGTCGGAAGCACCGTGCCCGGCTGGTACCCCGACCTGGCGGAGGCCGGGGTCTGGGCCTCTCGCGAGGAAACATACAGGAGGCTCGGAGCCACCAGACAGGCCCCCACCTCGAAGTGGATGCCCACGTTGATCTTCACCGGGGAAACCCCCAAGAAGCTCTTGCCATTGGAGGCCAGGTAGAAGGGCACCACCTCTCCATCAGGACGGGTGATGCTCAGGTTCCCAAAGGCGCCCCAGGCGCCGTACTGCGTCTCGAATTGGGCTTCGAGGCCCTTGGCATGCACAGAGCCGGCATTCTGGATGGAGTAGAGGCTGTTGCTGGTGAGAAAACCCTCGATGACGCGGCTGACGGCCGTCCGGTAGAGGTTGAGCCGCATCATCGCGTGGTGGGAGAATCGCCAGCCCACCTGCAATTCATTGCTGCGGATCAACTCAGGCTGCAGGCGGAGCCCTGTATAGGCGAACAGGGTGCTGTATTCCTGAAAGATCGAGGGCTCCCGGAAGGCCTCACCATACAGCAGCTTGGCATTGAAGGGGCCGTCCGCGTAGGTGAGGCCCAAGCGCGGTGCAAAGGCGTGGCCCACGGAATTGCTCTCGTACCGGCCGCCCACGGTGATGCCGAAGGCGCTCACCTCCTGATCATATTGGGCGTAGGCAAACTGGGTGTTGAGCGTGATCTGGGGCGTCAACTGGGCGGGATTGGAGGGATCCCGCAGTCCCCCTTGATTCTGGAGGTTCACGCTGCGTTCCCAATCCTGGATGCCGCCTCCACCCAGCAACAGCGTGGCCTTTGACGATGGCGCCCACTTCAAGGTGGCATCGCCCGTGAAACGGCCACGGGTGCTGCCTGAGGTGAAAACGCCGCTGCCCACCCGGCTCTGGGCGTAGAGCACCCCCATGTCATTGGTGAGCTGTTCTGCGGCTGCCTCAAGCGAGAGGTCCTTCCTCACCTGGAACGTGCGCTGCAAGCGAAACCCTTGGACGACGCGCTGGCCCGCGCCTGGAACCCCAGGTGGAAGCCCTGGAATGACCGGATCCAGGGGCCCGCTCCCCGCACCATCCACCTGGGCGATCTGAAAGGCTGTTCGGAGGAAGCGCACCTCCATTCCGAGGGCCTGGACCTCGCCCGCCACGAAGGTGTTCTCCCGCCGCGCATTCCCCTTGTCCTGCGGGAACGCCTGCTGGGTGAAGAAGGTGTCCACGTAGGGCTGATTGCTGAAGGGGTCCGCCTGGTAACCGGCGCGGAGGGAGAAATAGGCCGCGTCCGACAGGTGGTCGCTGACCGAGAGAAAGGCGCCGCCTCCCTGATTGCCGGCGCCAAGGGTGCTGCCCCTCAAGGCGAACCGGCCTTGATCGCCCATCTGGGCGTTGTGGGTGATGACATTGATGACAGCCACCCCTGCGAACTGGCCATAGACAGCGCTGCCGGGCCCGCGGATGACCTCCACCCGCTCCACCATCTCCGAAGGGATGAACCCGTAGTAGTTCACGTTTCCGTTGTGGATGGGACTGACGGCCAGGCCATCGACCATCACCAGGGCCTTGCCCTCGTGGGCCCAGATGCCGCGCTCTGAAAGGCCGATGAGCCCAGTGCCGTCCAGGGCGAAATCGAAACCCGGCAGGGCGCGCAGGATGTCCGCCAGGTCGCGCCAGCCGTACCGTTCGATGTCCGCGCGAGTCACCACGGACACAATGCTCGGGGCGGATTCCTCCGCCTGGGGCCGCTTGGTCGCCACGACGACCCGCGTTCTCAGAAGGTCTTCGAGAACCCCCAACGGTTCGGTTTCCTGGGCCACCAGGGGGGACCCCAGCAGGGAGGCCAGGCCAAGGGCCCCCAGGCGAACCGGCAAACATGATCCGGGCCTGCCTCGCACCACCTCGGGTTCCCGCCAGAGAAAAACCCGCCCCTGGGCTGCGAAGGGGGACCCCGGTCTGCCGCGCTGCTGGAGAGAACGGACCATGAGACCCCCCCTTGGATATCCGGATTGACAATGAGCTTATTCGGACCGATGGCCGGAAATCACAAGTTTCCCGCCTAATTGTCATGGCAGGGGTTTGGCCATTTTTGGCGACCCGGACCAGCTCCAGGGCGGCGGCGTATCACGTGAACCGGTAATCCTCCGGCACCACGATGATGCCCTTGTCAGAGACAGTGAAGCGCTGAAGGTCCTTCTCCAAGTCATAGCCGATGCTTTCGCCAGGCGGGATGGTCACGTGCTTGTCCACGATGCAGCGGCGCAACCGGGCCCCTGCCCCGACCACGACGTGATCGAACAGGATCGAATCCTCCACCAGTGCCTCCTCGTGGACATACACCCGCGAGGCCAGGATGGAATGGCGCACAACGCCACCGATGATCACGGTGCCCGCGCCCATGATGGAGTTGGTCATCATGCCGTCCTTGCCGCTGGCGCCAGGCACCATGCGGGCCGGAGGATTCTGGCCATGGTAGGTGCGGATGGCCCAGTCCCGCTGGTACAGATCCAGGGGCGGCACGGGCTTGAGCAGGTCCATGTTCGCTTCGTAGTAGGCATCGAGGCTGCCCACGTCGCGCCAGTAGCGGTCCGGTGTGACCCGGCCCCGCGTGCCGCCGAATTCATAGGCGCAGACCTTGTGGGTGCGAATCATGCGGGGGATCAGATCCTTGCCGAAATCATGGCTGGAATCGTCTCGGAGGCTGTCGCTGCGAAGCGCCTCGATCAACTGATCTTTCGGGAAGACGTAGATGCCCATGGACACCAGGGCTGTCTCCGGGTCACTGGGCAGGGGCTTGGGCCGCTCCGGCTTTTCCTGGAATTCCACGATGCGGTTGTCTGAGTCGATGGCCATGACTCCGAAGGCGCTGGCCTCTTCCAGGGGAACCTTCATGCAGGCGATGGTCAGATCGGCGCACGCCTCGTCATGGGCCTTGATAAGGGCCGCGTAGTCCATGCGGTAAATGTGATCCGCGGCGAGGATCAGCACTTTTTTCGCGGAGCTGCGCTCCAGGAGGAAGAGGTTCTGGTGGATGGCGTCCGCCGTGCCAGAGTACCAGGAGGCACCGGTCCGCATTTGGGGCGGCACCACCGTAATGTACTCGCCACATTCGGGGTTGAAGATGGACCAGCCGTCCCGCAAGTGCTTGTGCAGGGAATGCGATTTGTATTGAGTCAGCACCAGCACGCGGCGCAGGCCGGAGTGTAGGCAGTTGGACAGGGTGAAATCGATGACGCGGTACTTGCCGCCGAAGGGCACCGCCGGTTTCGCGCGGTCCGCCGTAAGGGGCAGCAGTCGCGTCCCACTTCCGCCGGCAAGGAGGATGGTCAACGTGTGTTCGGCCATGGGGGCGCCTTTGATGGGGGGTTCACGGACGGATCGGTTTGGGACCCACCATGAGCCCGAATGGGCGCCAGATCAATCAGAACCCGTCAGCCTCCGTGGAATGTGACGAACTCGCCCAGATCGGCGCGTTCCGTCAGCAGCTGGTTCTCCGCCGCTTCGGGATCGGCATAGCCCAGAGCCATGCCGCAGACGATGGCCTGGTCGGGGCGCAGGGACAGCTCTTCCGCAATGACGCGGTGGAACTGGGTGAAGGCCGCCTGGGGGCAGGTGTGCAGGCCTCGCGCCCGCGCCGCGATCATGAGGGTCTGCAGGAACATGCCGTAGTCCAGCCAGCTGCCCTGTTCCAGAATGCGGTCGATGCTGAAAAGAAGACCCACGGGGGCATCAAAGAACCGGTAGTTGCGGCCGTGCTGGCGGTGCATCGCCTCTTTGTCGGTCTTGGCGATGCCCAACAGCTTGTAGAGATCCCAGCCCACCTTGCGGCGGCGGTCGATGTAGGGCGAGGTCCACTCCTTGGGGTAGTAGTCGTACTCGCGCTCGTGCTGGGCCAGCTCGGCGGGGTTTTCGTAGATGGCGCAGATGCGGTCGCACAGCCGGTCCTTGGCGGTGCCGGTGAGCACGTGGACCTGCCAGGGCTGGATGTTGGTGCCGGAGGGGGCTCGCGCGGCCAGGCCGAGGATCTCCTCCAGCAGGGTCTGGGGCACCGGGGTGGGCAGGAAAGCCCGCATGGAGCGGCGGCTGGCAATGGCCGCATCCACAGCGGCGGTCTGGGTGGCGGTGGGTGTTTCGAACAGGCTCATGGAAATCCTTCCCTCAGAACAACCATACCCGCGGTCGCGGGTCGGTTGCCTCGGGGTGGGTCAACGAAGCCCGTGCCGGGCCTTGAACCCAGCCCACCCCCGCTTCGCCGCCAGGAACGCCTCCACATCGGCACACAGCAGGAAGGGGTTGTTGCGCTTCTCCCAGGCCAGGGTGGAACTGGGCCGGGCGCCGTAGTCGTGGCCGGGCCAGAGGGTCGTGGTGTCGGGCCAGACTTTCAACAGGCGCTGGAGGCTCTGCCATTCGGTGCGGCCCTCGGCCTCGGTCTGGGTGCCGCCCACCTTGCCCACGAAGAGCAGGTCACCCGTGAACGCCGCATCCTGGCCCTCCACCAGGAAGGCCAGATGGTCCGGGTAATGGCCGGGAACATGCCATACACGAAGGGTGTACTCGCCGAAGGAGACACCATCGCCATCGCGCAAGGTGACATCGACAGGGCCAGGGTGCTTCGGTCCACCGGCGATCAGGGCCCCTGTGAGCGCCTTCGCCACCTCGTTGCCATTGGTGTGATCCGGATGGCCATGGGTGTTGAGGATGTGGGTCACCTTCAGACCTTGCGCCTGGGCTCGCTCCACCACCGCCTCCGGAGCGTAGGAAGGGTCGATGAGCAGGCCCACGCCCGCCTCGCGGTCGCCCAGCAGGTAGCCGAAGTTGCGATCCCCACCCACCCTGATCTGCTCGAAGATGAAGCGCATGGGCCCTCCCTCCTTAACCAGGATGGCAGGGGTCAGGATGGCAGGCTGGCTCGTCGGACCGTCAGCCTTTCCGAGCCACCGGACAGCCACCCGAACTGCACTTGCCACAGGCAGCACCCTTGGGTGCGCTCAGATCCTGGACAGCGCCCCGAATGAAGTAGAGGGCCGCAAGGCCGGCGGCGGAAAGGGCGAGAACGCTTTGCATGCCCATGCTCACCTCACGCGAATCCGAGGGCGCGGCCCGCGGCCACGGTGATCCAGGCCAGGCCCCAGCCCAGCGCCAACCCGTAGCCCACGGTGAAGGCCGCCCAGCCCCAGCTGCCGGCTTCACGGCGAATCATGGCGATGGTGCCCAGGCACGGCGTGTAGATGAGGGTGAACACCATGAAGGCCAGGGCCGTGAGGGGCGTCAGGCCCGAGCCGTCGCGCAGTGCGACCTGAAGCGGGCTGAGGCGTTCACCTTCCTTCGGTTCCTCACTGGCCTGGTGGATGACTGCCATGGTGGACACCACGATTTCTTTGGCGACGAAGCCCGCCGTGAGCGCGATGACATCCTTCCAGGCCTCGGCGCGCTTGTGATCGGGGTCGAGGATGGGCCGCAGAACCGGCTCCACCTTCTGGCCCAGGCGGGCCGCCAGGCTCGTGTTCACGATGCGGCTCTCGTGGGCCAGCTGCAGGTCCTTGAGCTTCTCTTCAGCCTCGGCCTTGGGCAGGTTGAGCGCCACCACGGCCTGGCGCTGCTGCTGGTATTCAGCTGTCCACTCGCGGTTGGCGATGCCGGGATACCGCGACAGGAACCACACCAGGGTGGCGCCCGCGAAGATGGTGGTGCCCGCGCGCGTGAGGAAGATGGAGCCCTTCTCCCACATGTGGATGAGCGTCGCCTTCAACGTCGGCAGACGGTAGGGCGGCAGCTCCATGACGAAGGGCGAGCTGGGGCCGCTGAACAGCGCGCTGCGCAGCAGGCGGCCCATCAGCACGGCCAGGGCCAGGCCCAGGAAGTGCATGGCGATGATGGCCAGCGCCGCCTTGAAAGGCGTGAAGAAGGTGCCGGCGATGACGATGTAGACCTGAAGACGCGCCGAGCAGCTCACCAGCGGCGTGACCAGCATGGTGATGAGGCGGTCCTGCGGGCTCTCGATGGTGCGCGCCGCCTGGATGGCCGGCACATTGCACCCGCTGCCCATGATGAGGGGGATGAAGCTCTTCCCGTGCAGGCCCATGACGTGCATGAGGCGGTCCATGATGAAGGCCGCCCGGGCCATGTAGCCCGTGTCCTCCAGGAAGGCGATGCAGCCCATGAGGATCATGATCACGGGCACGAACACGATGACCGCGCTCAGGCCGGGGATGATGCCGTCCACCAGCAGGCTGGTGAGTTCGCCCGCGGGCAGGCGCGAGGCGGCGAAGCCAGACAAGGCCTTGAAGCCGTCGGCGATCCAATCCTGCGGGATCTTCCCGAGGATGAAGGAGAGCGAATACATCAGCGCCAGCACGCCCAGGAAGATGGGAATGCCGATCACGCGGTGGGTAAGCACCGCATCGAGCTTCGAGGTGGGTGACTGTTTGTCATCGGGCGCCGTGGCCACTTCCTTCACCAGGCCATGGGCAAAGCCGTAGCGGCGCTCAGCCACCAGGGTGGCGCCATCGGCGCCGAGGTGCGGCTCCAGGAAGGCGAAACTCTTGGCGAGCTGCTGCTTGATGGCTTCAGCAGCGTGGCTCTCAGCCACCACCCGCTTGGCTTCGGCGTTGTTCTCCAGCAGCTGCAGGGCCAGCCAGCGGGGCGGCATGGCGGCTTCCAGCAGCTCGTCCCGGCAGATCTCTGTCTGCAGCTTCGTGAGTTCGCCCTCGATGTCGTGGCCGTAGTCCACCGTGATGCGGCGGCAGCGGTTGGACTCGCCGCGGGCCATGGCCGAGAGCAGCGTCTTCAGCTCGGTGATGCCCTGTTCCCGGTTGCCCACGGTGGGAATCACCGGGCCGCCCAGCAGCTGCTCCAGGGCCGGCACGTCAATGCGGACGCCGCGGTTCTCGGCGTCGTCGACCATGTTCAGCACGAAGGCCACGGGCTTACCCAGTTCCAACAGCTGGGTGCTGAGGTAGAGGTTGCGCTCCAGGTTGGAGGCATCCAGCACGTTCAGGACGAGATCCACCTCGGGCGACGCCAGGAACTGCGAGGCCACTTTTTCATCCTCGCTGCGGGCGGACAGCGAATAGGTGCCGGGCAGGTCCACCACTTCCATGGTGGTGCCACCATCCTCGAAGGTGCCGCTGCGGCGCTCCACGGTGACGCCGGGCCAGTTGCCCACATGGTGGCGCGCGCCGGTGAGGGCGTTGAACAACGTGGTCTTGCCACAGTTGGGGTTGCCTGCGAGGGCGATGGTCAGCGTCATCAGGCCACCGGCTGCACGAGGATGCAGGCGCTTTCTTCGCGCCGCAGAGACAAGTGATAGCCCTTGATCACCAATTCCATGGGATCACCCAGGGGAGCGAGCTTCTCCACCCGCAGAAGCGCCCCGCGAATGAAGCCCATCTCCAGCAGGCGCTGGCGCACCTGCCCCTGAGCCTGCACCTGGACAACTTCCCCCTGATCTCCAGGGTGGAGTTGACTTAGGGGGATTGGTAGATTTTGAGTCATAGTCTCAACTCCGTCGACCAGTGTAGCTCATGACCAGCATGGAACAAGGAAGCAACGAAGGGATGTGATCTCCGTCTAAACTGAAGCCAATGAATGCCTCCAGTCCCATCACCCTCCCCAATGCGCTGACCCTGCTGCGGATCCTGGCGATTCCCTTTTTCGCCATCGCGGTCTGGTACGGACACTACTGGCAGGCCTGCATCCTGTTTGCAGCGGCAGGGTTTACCGACCTGTTGGACGGCCTCATCGCCCGAACCTTCAATCAGCGCTCCGATCTGGGTGCGATTCTCGATCCCGCCGCCGATAAGTTGCTGATGACCACGGCTTTCATCCTCATGGCCTGGCGCACCCAGGGCATGACGGCCCCCATCCCCGTCTGGGTGGCCATCCTCGCCATCATGCGGGATCTCGTCATCTCCTTCTACGCCTTCGCCTCGGTGGATCGCCTCAGCGACAGCAAATTCCACCCCAGCCTGTTGGGCAAGCTGAGCACGGCCATGCAGCTGATCGCCGTATCCCTGGGGCTGCTCTTCAATGCCATCGGCTACCGGTCCTGGATGGATCCCCTGCTGCCCGAGATGTACTACGTGGTGGCTGCGCTGGTGCTCGCTTCGGGCATCCATTACTTCCTGCGGGCCACGACAACCCACCCGTCCTGATACACTGGCAGATTCCGCGTCGGGAGACGCCGAAGGAGCTGCCATGAGAAAGTTCACCCCCAAGGGGGCTGGAACCGCGCCCACCGCCAAGAAAACCGCCTCCAGCCGTCCGACGGGGCGCCCTGGGGATCG
This sequence comes from Geothrix sp. PMB-07, assembly GCF_030758935.1. Lineage (NCBI taxonomy): Bacteria > Pseudomonadati > Acidobacteriota > Holophagae > Holophagales > Holophagaceae > Geothrix > Geothrix sp. PMB-07. The sequence goes on along the minus strand of NZ_CP132333.1, from coordinate 1,135,235 downwards.
GCCCGCGCGCCGACCTGCCGCCCGAACTGCGGACCGACCCGCGATGGCAGAGGAGCGTCCAACGCGTCGTCCGGCGACCCGCTCCGCGGAACGCCCTGACCGCCATACCCCGGCCCGCTCCGACAGTCGTCCCGAGTCCCGCCCTGAAACCCGCGTCGATGACCGCCCGGCTCGCCGCACCACAAGTCGTCCCGATGAGCGCCCGACCCGCCGTCCCGTGGACCGGGCCCAAAGTCGGCCCTCGAATCGCGCCACAGGCCGCCCAGCCCCAGTCGCTGCACCCAAGGCCAAACCCGCTCCAGTGGCCGCGCGCAAGGTTGGCCCCAGGCCCGGCGGCCCTGGCCAGGAGCGCCTCCAGAAAATCCTCGCCGCCGCAGGCATCGCCAGCCGTCGCGCCTGTGAAGAGATCATCCTCGATGGCCGCGTGCAGGTGAACGGCGTCACCGTCACGGAATTGGGAACCTGCGCCAACCCCAAGCGGGATGAGATCACCGTGGACCTGATCCCCATCGAGAAGGAAGCGCCGGTCTACATCCTCATGAACAAGCCCAAGGGCTACGTCACCACCGTCAAGGATGACCAGGGCCGCCCCACGGTCATGGCCCTGATCCGCGATGTGCCTGGCCGCCTGTACCCCGTGGGGCGTCTCGATTTCAACTCCGAAGGCCTCCTCCTCATGACCAACGATGGAGCCCTGGCCCAGGTGCTCATGGGGCCTGAGCATGAGATCCCCAAGGTCTACCTGGTGAAGGTGCACCGCAATCCGCGGCCCGAGCTGCTGAAGGAATTCCAGGAGGGCTTCCTGCTCAGCGGACGGCGCCTGAAGCCCTGCCACATCGAGGTGGCTGAAAAGGGCGACAATCCCTGGCTGAAGGTGACCCTCACGGAGGGCAAGAACCAGCAGATCCGACGCATGTTCGCGGCGGTGGGACACCCGGTCAGCAAGCTGCGCCGCGTGCAGTTCGGCCCCCTGGCCGATCCCATGCTGAAGCCCGGCGCCTGGCGCTTCCTCAGCCCCCAGGAAATCGCAGCCATCAAGAGCCTCTGAAACTCTCCGGGGGTCCCCCGCTCCGCTTCGCTGCGCGAACACCCCCGGGACCCCCGCGCTCAGCCCGGCAAAGCCGAGCTGAGCTGAAACTCTCCGGGGGTCCCCCGCTCCGCTTCGCTGCCCGAATACCCCCGGACCCCCGCGCTCAGCCCGGCAAAGCCGTGCTGAGCTGAAACTCTCCGGGGGTCCCCCGCTCCGCTTCGCTGCGCGAATACCCCCGGACCTCCGCGCTCAGCCCGGCAAAGCCGAGCTGAGCGAAGATCCCCTCCTAGACGAGATCGAGGCTTCGCACTGCGAGCAGGATCTCCCGCAGGAAGAAGACCAGCGCGGCCACGAAGGCTGCCATGGAAAGGATGAACATCAGCGCCACGGCCATGGCCACATTGACCTTGAGCATGGCGCCGAGGAACACCGTGGCGATGCTGACGCACACAAGCAGCGCCGAGGTGGTTCCTCCGGTGATGGCCAGGTTCACCAGATGCCGCCGCTGCGCGAGGATGTGCATCTCCTCGTGGATCAGGCGGGCCTTCACCTCCGCAGCGTTCTCCAGCTTGTCGTTGAGGGCCCGCGCCCGGTCGATGATCCGGGCCAGCCGCGTGGACAGCACACCCAAAATGGTGCCGATGGAGGTCAGCAGGAAAACCGGTGCCACAGAGAGCTGAATGACATGTGAGATGTCGTAAACGGCTTGGTACGAAACGGGAGTGTCCATATGCCTTAGCTATCGGCCTCCAAGGGCCGAGTGTCAAAGATTGGGGTGAATGGGTTAGAGCGCTTCTTCCTCGAAGTCCAGCATGTGCCCGCTCTTGCGGGCCTTGGTCTTGAGGTAGCGCAGATTATGCGGATTCGAAGCCAGCTGATGCCGCTCCCGCTCGACTTCGATGCCAGCGGATTCCAGTGCGCCGATCTTCCTCGGGTTGTTGGTGAGCAGCTTCACCTGGGTGATGCCAAAGAACTTCAGCATCTCCACGGCACAATCATAGGTGCGCAGATCATCGGGGAAACCGAGGGAGTGGTTGGCTTCCACCGTATCGAGCCCCTGCTCCTGCAGCGCATAGGCCTTGAGCTTGTTCAACAGGCCGATGCCGCGTCCCTCTTGCCGGAGGTAGAGCACCATGCCACCGTGCTCTGATACATGGCGCAGGGCTTCTTCCAGCTGCTGACGACAGTCGCACTTGAGGCTGCCCAGCACATCGCCGGTCCAACACTCTGAGTGGATGCGCACTGGAATGCGCCTGCGTGCGTCGATCTCGCCGGCCACGATGGCGAGGTGCTCTTTCCCGGTGGCATGCTCCAGAAAACCGTAGACCGTGAACTTGCCGAAGATGGAAGGCACATTGGCCTTGGCGATGAAGGGGACCTTCTCCGCCTGCAGCTTGCAGAACAGTTCAAGCTTCGGGGCGCTGCTGGGTTCTTTGGGTGACATGGGAGTCCAGTGTCAAAAGCGGTCACCTCATGGGATGCCGCTCGGGCGAACTTGAAGTCTGAGACCTGGGGCCTTTCTCGGCAACCCCATAAAGTCTAATTTACATTCTAGACAAAATCCCGTTCCATCTGAGTGTGAAGGGCTGCCTCCACCTGGGAGATGAAGGTTGCCAAGGGTTCACCGACCTTGGCCCCGGAGGCCAGTCGATGGCCCCCTCCGCCGAACAAACGACAGACCGCGTTCACATCCACCCGCTCCCGGGACCGGAGGCTGACCTTGGAGCGGCCATCGGCCGTTTCGGAAAACAGGGCTGCGACCTCCACCCCTTTCAGCTTGCGAGGCTCCTCCACCAGCTCATCAAGATCCTCGTGGGTGGCTCCTGCCGCCTCCAGATCCGCCTTGGTCACAGTGACATAGGCGAAGCGGCCTTCTTCCCGCAACTGCAGTCCGCCCATGGCCCGACCGAAGAGCCTGATCTTGGCAGGTGTCGCCGTCTGGTAAAGGGCATTGAAGGTTCGAGCCGGATGGACCCCCTGGGCCAGCAGATCCGCGGCGGCATGATGGACCTTGGGGGTGCTGTTGGAGTGCCGGAAGTTGCCCGTATCGCTCACGAGACCCGCGTAGAGCGCCTGGGCCATGACGGGTGGGAAGTCGCCGTCAGTGCGGGAACGAACCAGGTCGTAGACCAGTTCGGCGCTGGCGCTGGCGCTGGGATCCGTGAACTCCGCATCGAAGCCCTTCGGAGCATCCTTCAGATGATGATCGAGGCAGGCCCGATCGGCCTGGGTGGTCTCGAAGGCGGCAAACAGCGGGCCCATGCGGTGGGGTTCTGAAGCGTCAATGAGCAGCCAGGCATCGGGCCAGGCTGCGAGACCTGCATGCGGACCAGCGGGGGCGTAGGCTTCGATCCAGCCCTCAGGGTCCAGAAAACGCAGGTTCTCGGGCAGGGAAGGTGTCACCACGATGCGCACCTGCTTGCCTGCGGCCTTCAAGTAGGACGCCAAAGCGATGGCAGCGCCCACCCCATCCCCATCCGGATTCTCATGGGTCGTGAGCAGCACGCGCGCGTGGTGATCGAGAAAGTGGGCAAAGCGATCCAGCATGGAAATCCTGACCTCGAGCGTCAGGATATCAGAGCTGCTCTTTTTTACTTTCGAGGCTCCCGGGCTTGAAGGCCTTCAGCTCATGGACCACTTCCGCCAGCATGGCCCGCTTGAGGGCATAGGGCAGGAAGGCGCTCTTGAAGCCCATGATGATGAGTTCCTTGATCTCCTCGAGGTTGAAGGCCAGTTCCTCGTGGATGACCTGGAACTCCCGGCTGACCGTGGTGCCCGTCACCATGCGGTTGTCCGTGTTCACCGTGACGCGCAGGCCCAGATCGTAGAACAGACGGATGGGATGGTCGGCCATCTTCTTCACAGCCTTGGTCTGCACGTTGCTCGAAGGGCAACACTCCAACGGAATGCGGTGGTCATTCACGTAGTTGAGCAGGTCGCCATCCTCGATGAGGCGCACGCCGTGCCCGATGCGGTGGGCGCCGCAGAGGTGGATGGCCTGGTGGATGCTCTCGGGCCCGTAGGCCTCACCCGCGTGGAGCGTGCAATTGATGTTGTTCTGCAGCACGCGGCCGAAGGCATCCTTGTGGCGCTTGGCCGGGAAGTTCTCCTCGGCCCCCGCCAGGTCAAAGCCCACCACGCCCTTGTTCTTGAAGGCCACGGTGAGATCCGCAAGCCGCAGGGAGATGTCGGGCGAGATGTGGCGCATGCCGCAGAGGATGACGCCGGTCTTGATGTTGTACTGGCGCTCCGCCTGAGCCAGGCCCTCGAGCACGGCCTGCACGATGGCGTGCAGCGTGAGCCCCTTCTGCTGATGGAGGATGGGGCTGTAGCGCACCTCCATGTAACGCACATTCTCCTTGGCGGCGTCCTCGGCCAGTTCAAAGGCCGTTCGCACCAGGCTGTCGTAGGTCTGCATGACCGACAGCGTGACGTCAAAGGCGCGGAGGTACTCCACCAGCGACTTGCAGTCGTCCCCCACCTCCACGAAGGGGCGCAAGCCGTCCACGGAATCGGCAGGCAGCTTCACCTTCTGCTGCTCGGCCAGCTCAAGGATGGTCGGAATGCGGAGGCTGCCATCCAGGTGGACATGCAGATCCGTCTTGGGGAGGCGCTGGAGGTCTTGGATCGTCAGTTTGGCCATGGCCAAGCCTAGCGCTGAACCCTGCTGTCGGCTATGGGCTGTGCCCGGCCCCCCGGGGAATGGAGAAGCGATGGAACGGCCCCGCCATGCCTTAGCGCGGGGTCTATGGCGTGCGGCGGGAACCCCCAGAGAGCCAAGCCGAGGACCGCTAAGCCGGCCGAGGCGCGGGGGTCCGGGGGTGTTCGCGCAGCGAGGAACCCCCGGAGGACATCAGGTATTCAGCTGGCTCAACCGGTGGGCCAGCACCGAGTCATCCGTCGCCTGCCCCTGGCAGGCCTTGCAGAGGCCGAAGATCTGATGGCTGTGGTGCATGGGCTTGAAGCTGAATTCCCGACAGATCTGTTCCTGCAGAGCTTCCAGGTCGGGGCGGAAAAACTCGATGATGGCATCGCAGTTCAGGCAAATGAGATGGTCGTGGTGCTCGTTGCTGCGCACCGCCTCGTAATGCGCGAACTGGTCGCCGAAGCTGCTCTTGCGCACCAGCCCGCACTGCACCAGCAGGTCGAGGGTCCGATACACGGTGGCCCTGCTGATGGCCTTCCCCTTTTGTTTCAAGGCCATGTGCAACTGGTCGGCGTCGAAATGGTGAGGCTGGCCGAAAACCTCCTCCACCAGTTCCAGCCGCTCACCCGTCAGCTTCAGCTGTCGGGATCGGAGAAAGGTCTCGAAACGCTGCTGCTCTTCGGGCCGTTCGATCTTGGGCTTGCGCATGGAACCCTCGGCGGGAAGTTTACACGATGTAGGCAGGAAAACCCATTTTACAAAGCCTAAATCCAAGCGTATTATGGAATTTCTGTTTTAAATATGAGGCATTCATGGCAGTCGTGATTATCGAGTCTCCGACGCTCAGTTCGGATCAGAAAAGCAGGATCGGGGAACGTGTCATTACAGCTTTACAGCATGAGGGCATCGCTCCCGGATCGGTGGTGATTCTGTTCCAGCCCGAGCGCGGGGATATCTATGTGGATGGCCTGCTGATTCAAGCTCAGTCCACAGGGGCCGCCGCCACGCCCGCGCCGCCAGCCCCCAAGGCCCTCGTCTTGGAGCCCGTCCATGAGTCGACCCCCGCCTTCAAGACCAAGGCGCGGCGCTCCAAGCCCGAACTCGAAGACATGAAGCAGGCCCTGATTGCCGCCCTTCAAAACCGTGGCTCCCTCAGCAGCTTCGAGGCCCAGGTGGCGCTTGACCTCAAGGAGTGCGACTGGGCCCCAGCCACCCTCCGCCGCCTGTTCACCGAACTGGAGGAAGCCAAGCTCATCGCCAAGAGCGGCCAGAAGCGGGGCACCCGTTATGTCTGGAAGGGCATCGCCAATGCCCCTCAATCTGCGCCGACCGTGAAACTGGTAAAGGCCGAAAACGAAGAGGGATGAGGCGTCCAACCCCCGGACCTCAGCTCTGCCACACTCAGGCCATGGATTGGTTCATCAAGGATTTCAACCACCCGGCGTACTTCACCATCTATGCGGACAAGGCCAAGGATGCGGCCCATGAGGGCCCCGCTCTGGCAAACCTGCTGGATCTCCCGAGCGGAAGCCGGGTGCTGGACCTTCCCTGCGGCTGGGGTCGGCTCAATCCCCATCTCCGCCAGCGGGGATTGAAGGTCATTGGCGGGGACATCAGCCCCCTCAATCTCGCCAAGCATCGGGTGAGCCATCCCGTGCCGCTGGTGCGGCTGGATTTCCGCGCCCTGCCCTTCCGCGAGGGGGTGGCCGATGGCGTTTTCTGCGCCTTCACCAGCTGGGGCTACTTTGCCACCGAAGCGGAGAACCTGCTTCAACTGGAAGAGTACGCCCGGGTACTCCGCACCGGAGGAATCCTGCTCCTCGATCTCGCCGGCCGCAGCGCCTTGCAAGCCTCCCTGGAAGCATCGGGCGAGGACTGGTTGGACTTCCCCGAGGAGGGTTACCAGGAGCGCGTTCGCTGGAACGCGGATGGTCGCCGCATTCTCACGGACCGGCTCTGCCAGGGAGAGTCCTTCTGCCATGACATCTGGATTCCAGAGGATGGCGAGGTGAGGGCCTTCCTTCACCGGGCTGGCTTCCACGTGGCGCAGGCCTATGGCGGCCTGGATGGCCGGGCCTGGGACGAGGACGCGGAGCGCTGGATCTATCGGGCCGTCAAACGCTAGCGTGGCGCGCGGCCAGCAGGTAAACCCCGAAGCACAGCCCGCAGAGCCCCAGAGCCAGGGGCAGGCCCACACCCTGGACCAGGGCCCCGCCTGCCACAGGGCCGATCATCAGCCCCACGGAATAGGCCAGGTTCAGGATCGAGAAGGCTGAGGCAAAGCTCTGACTGCCCTGGCGCTCCACCTGGTCCGCCACTGCGGGGCTGCAAGGGCTCATGATGAAGCTGGCCGTGCTGCCCAGGCCCATCATGGCCAGCACCACCATCCACGCCTTGGGCAGCAACACCGGCAGGGGCAGCAGGAATACCGCCAGCACCAGGCCGATGCGGAGCACCTTCACACGGCCGATGCGATCCGACAGCCTGCCCATGAGGGGTGAGGTGAAGGTGTGAGCCACGGCTGAAGCCGCGAAGCACAGGCCGATCTGAGAGGCGCTGAAACCCAGGCGCTGGTCCATGTCCAAAGGCAGCGTCGATTCCAACAGCGCCCAGAGCCCAGACCCAAGGGCCATGGCGCCCGCAAACAGCCGGATGGTTGGGTTTGACAGCAACTGTCGAAAGGGCAGTCTCGGTCCCCGCTCCGGTTCCACCTCGGGCAGAAGAAAGGCGCGCCCTGCGGCATCCAGCGCCACCAGGCCCGCACCGAACAGGAATGGAGTCGCGGGACCTGCATGCTGGGCCAGGAAGCCGGACAAGGGCGGCCCGATGAGGACGCCGAGGTTCGCCGCTGCGAAAGCGGTGCCCATGGCCTTGCCCCTCGATTCCGAAGGGAAGTGGTCCGCGAGAAGGGCCATGCCTGGCAGCCAGGTCGCGGCGCCCGCCGCGCCTTGGAAGGAGCGCGCCACCACCAGCAGCCAGTACTGTTTTGATAGCGCAAACACAAGGGTGGTGAGACCCAGGCCCGCCAACCCCCACAGCATGGGCGCCTTCCTCCCGTAACGATCCGTGAGGACCGCCACGGGAAAGGTGGCCAGCAGCAGTGCCACCGCATAGCTGCCGAAGAGGATGCCGACCTGCATGGGATTCAGGTTCAGCTCCCGCGCGTACCGGGGCAGCAGCGGCACCAGCAGGTAATAGAGGAGCATGTCCACGTGGAAGGCGAGGGCCGTCACGAGCAGGGCGGCAGTCTGGGGCGAAGGGCGGCGCATGATCCATGGAACCATGCGCCGCGGCTTCCATCACCCCCGGGCCATCTCCACCTTGGGGTACGCCACTCGGAACCCGCAGGCTTCATAGGACCGCTGGCTGGGCGTGCCCGGGGCCGTGGAGGCGCACGCAAGCTCGCATCCCCGCGCCCGAGCGAAAGCGAGCCGGGCCTGGATCAGGGCCTTCTGCAGCCCCCTGCCCCGATGTCGGGGCAGCACGCCATCTCCCGAAAACAGCGCGATGTCCTCCACGATGCCCAGCATGCCACCCGCCACCGGCTGACCATCGACCAAGGCCAGGAAGCCCCAGGCATCGGGAACGGAAAGAGGCGTCAGGAAGGGCGGATCCAGCTCCTGCCAATCATCACGTTCAAGGAAGGCGGCACAGGTGATGCGGCTGTACATGACAGCTTCCTCAGACCTCACCAGTCGAATCCCAACCAGCGGCAACGTCGGCTCGACACCTTCCAGCGGGCGAGTCCAGAGCTGCTGGAACTGGTGCAGGCGGTAGCCACGCTGGGCCAGCAAAGGCCACAGCGAAGCGTGGGCGCCAGGGCTCAGTTCCAGCACCGTGGGAGCTCCCAGGAAAGCTTCCACCGAGCTCAGCTCAGATTCCGTAATAGCCTCTGTGAGGCCCAACGCCTGATTCAGCGGATGGCCCTCGCCACGGAAGTGGGCATAGCCTCCGCCCACAGGGAGGCTTTGTCCTCCAGCGGCCAGGTTGAAACGTTCGTTCTGCAGGGCCTGGGCGCGCTCAAGACGGCGGGCCAGGGCTTGAAGGTCGTGCGACATGGTTGCTCCGAATGGGTGGCTTCAATCTGACCTCCCGGCGAACCGCCAGGAGCCTTCCTCTGCGTCACCGGGTGGACGCGGCCCAGCACCTGCCAAGGCCCGGCAGGCAACGATGGGAATGCGAGGTGGAAGTCAGAGGCCTACTCGGAGAACAGCGCCCATCCTAGCGGAGGCCGTCAGCAAAGCAAAGCGGGCCCCTCAGATGTTGAGTAAAGCGAAGCCCGGCTTCGCCGGAGTGATCGCGGGGGCCCCGGGGGGAGGCTCCTCCAGGCAACGCATGCGTTGGCCTGGAGTCTAGGGTCATGTCCGCGAGCCGGAGGCGAGTGGGAGCGGCGCACCGCGCCGCATCACACGGAGGCGCGCAGCGAGGCCCCCCCGGAGAGCATAAGCCGGGGGCGGCTCTGCCGACCAAGGCGCCGGGGCCCGGGGGTGTTCGCGCAGCGAGGAACCCCCGGACAGCGTAGACACGGCCCCCTCGCGGGGGCCGTGGTGGATCGGTAAGCCGGGTTCTGTCGTGGGACGTCATTCCTCTGGGATGGATGTCGCCACCCACCTCGTGCGACCTACCCGCTGGCTCGGCCGGGTCAGCCCTCGCCGCTTGCGCGGTGCACCAGCCTATTTGGTCTTGCTCCCTGGGGGGTTTGCCGTGCCCGTCCTGTTGCCAGTCCGGCGGTGGGCTCTTACCCCACCGTTTCGCCCTTACCTGATCCACTTGCGTGGCCATCGGCGGTTTGTTTTCTGTTGCACTTTCCGTCGGGTCACCCCGCCCTGGTGTTACCAGGCCCAGCACCCTGTGGAGCCCGGACTTTCCTCTGGCCTTGCGGCCAGCGACGCCCTGATCCACCTGCTCAGCCTAGCACGGGCTCACCGAACCCGGCCTCATCCGGTCCAGGCCACGAGGGCCACCTTGGCGCCGGGGCGCAGCCCTTCCACCTCATCCAGCACGCGGGTTGGCGCACTCAGGGGCAGGTCGGGAGGCACCCTGAGCACGATGGGCCCCCGATGGGCCTGGACCGCCGCGGCCCAGGCATCCGCGGGCCGTCCCACCACCGTCACACCTCCATCCGGACTGAGGGCCAGGATGAGGCGCGTGGAGGTCGAGGAACCCTCCCCCTGCCCTGGTAACACCGCCGAAAGCGCCTTCGGCAGGGCCGGAACCAGCGTCATGAAGACGATGAGCAGCACGAGGACGATGTCCACGAGTGGCGTGACGTTGATGTCGCTGCGGAGAGGGGAGGCCATGGCGCTACCTCAGCGCGAACTTGATGGTGAGTTGGAAGGCGGCGGATACGGAACGGCCGTCCATGCGCGCAGGTTCGAACCGCCACTGCCGGGCGGCCTGAATGGCCGCTTCATGGAAGATGGGATGTCCTTCCAGCACCTGGACCTGCACCGGTCGGCCAGCCTCATCCACAGTCATTCTCAGCACCACCGGCCCCTGGATATGCGCCCGCTTGGCGAAATCCGGATAGATGGGATCCACGCGGTGGAGAATGGCGAGCCCAACCGACGTGAAGTCATGGACAGTCGGTGTCGAAGGGGCTGCGGGAAGCCCGGCCCCCTCTTGCACCGGGCCTGCGGACCGTTGAGGCCCATGGGCCACGGCATCGTGGGAGTGATCCACCGTCGGCAACCCGGCCGCGGCCTCGGTGGGATCGGCCGTGGGCGTTGGTGCCGGTACCGGCTGTGTGAATTCAGAAGGGCGGCTGCTCGGACCACCGGTGGCGTACGGAACCGTCTCAAGGGGCCTGGGAGGAGCAGCTTCAAACACCACTGTTCGTCCCTGGTCCACGGGAGGCGCCGGCTTTGCGGTGATGTGTGGCGCCTGGGAGGACAGCGCAAGTACCCCGGCCCCGATGAGGAGGTAGATCAGGCCCGAAAAAGTCGCTGTTCGGAGGCGGTCTGTGGGCGGCACGGAAGCCGCGATGGCGAAGGGCTGGAGGGTGGGCGGCAGGTCCGCATAGGCGGGCCCCTGGCCGCGCGGAAACGCGACATGGAACATGGGATCTCCTGTGAGGAGCGCCTTGGCCTCCGCAGGACCAACCCTCACTTGGGTGGGGCTGGTTGATGGCAATCCCGGGCCCTGGATCGCACACCGTCTGGGGAGGTCCAAAGATCGCTTGCAACAGGTATCGGCACGCCTTTGAGGCTGTCAACCCCACCCTGGAAATTTAACTTCAGATATATGTCACAGATGCATCACAAACCATCAAACAGAAGGCAAGGGCATCAACCAACCTGCGCGCTGCAGGTCCTCCAGAATCGACCAGGCCGCGCGGTAGGGATCGCCCGTGCCGCCGCCCAACACCTCGTCCCGCAGACGGGCCTGGAAGGGAACCAGATCGGGATGGAAAGCACCGGCGAGATCCGATTCTGGCTCGAACAAGCGCAGCAGCAGGGCTTCCGGATGGGCATGGCCGATCCCCACGGAACAAAGGGCAGCGCCTCCGAGCCCCTCCTGGGCGCCGGCCTGCAGAAGCCTGTCGTACATGGGCCGCAGGGGCGCCGGATCGGCTCCGAGACCGACACAGCGGATCGCGATCGAAATGACGGGTGATTCTTCAAAGCCCTCATCCCCTTGCCACGGGCAGGAGGGCCGATGTCCCTCATGGGGAAGCCACAGCAAGCAGGCCTCGTGATGGTCTGTGTCGCGCACCCAGCTATGCGCCAAACGCATGAGGGGGTTCTGCACGCCACCCCCGGGGCCAGGGCCAAGCCAAAGCAGACTCTGAGTCTCCAGAGGCGGCAGATCCCACTCCCGGAAGGGGTGATCCCACAAGTCCGGATCCACGGGCAATTCCAGACGCAGTCCCATCAGGAATGACGGAAATCCAGGGTAGGGATGGGGCAGTCGGACATGCACACCCGCCGGGGCGATGTGGATTTCCACCCCCTGGAAACTGGCCACCAGAGCGCTTTCCCGCAGCAGGGCCAGCAGGGCGAGCCGATGGCTTTCAGTCTTCAGGGAAGCCAGTAACCGGAGTTCCCAGAAGCGCCCACTGGCATCACAGGACCATGATTCCAGCGCGGAGGGTTCAGGCCTGCGAAGGGCGTCCTCCGCGATCAAGAGCAGACGCAGCCCGCCATTGGATTCGCGATGGCCCATGGGCGGCAGCAGCCCCCGATCAGCCTCAACCAGCCGGAGGCGGTGCTGGGCGCGCACCCATGTCACGCCATTCCAGGTGGCCTCGGCAGTCATGGAGGCATCCATGAGGTGGGGCAGCCCCTCTGAAACCACCTGACGGTAGGCCTCGGTCCTACGGATCTCCTGGTGCCGGGAGAGGATGTCCCAGATCTCGTCGATGTTCTGCTGGCTAATGCGGGCCAGCTCTGCCCCCACTTCCAGCAGGCGCGCCGCCTCGCGGGTCATCCGCTCCCTCTCCGGCGCGAGCTTGGCCTCGACGCCCCACTGGCGCACATGCGCAGACTCAAGGGCAACGGCGCGCTCTCGCACCTCGTGCAGGGATAGTTCGGCCCGTTCTGAAGCCTGGCGCACCTGATCCACCAGGCTCAGGTGAGTCTCCAGCGCCCGTTCAAGCCCATGTCCCTGATGGTCCAGATTCCCCGCGGTCCGCAGCAGCTCATGCACATCCGCCAGCAGGCTCTGGGTCACCTCCTGCAGATCCCAGAGGCCAGAAGTCTCGCGCTCCAGACCGCGTTGATGGACGTCGAGCATCCGTTCCAACCCCGAGGTGCTTTCCGCCGTTTGATCGGCCAGAAACCGCAGACGGCTGCCGATGGTGGCCATGCCTGAGCTGCCGCCATCCTGCTGGGCGAGAATGGCTGCATTCACGGCCAGAAGACTGGTCTGCTGGGCCACGTGATCCAATTCTTTCAGGTGGACCTGGGCACCCCCGAAGGAGCGGATGCGGGATTGAGCTTCCTCGCGGAAGCCCTCCAGCCGACGGGCCAGAGCTTCGGTCTTGTCCCGCACCCCATCGGCGGATTGCCGGAACCGCCCCAGCTGTTCCATGCGCGACTGGGTTTCGTCCATGAGGCGCGGCGTATGCGCCACCAGCCCCTTCACGGTCAGGGACAGGCGTGACCCCTGGCGAAGCCCGGCATCCGCCAATCGCCCGAGTGCATCCTCTTCGCGGCGGATGCGCGGAAAGGAATCGTGGAGTTCCTCCAGCAGGTTCTCGAACTGCTCCAGATCAGCCCGCAGTCGGCCCAGTGTGCTCTGGAAGGCCTGTCCCTGCAGCCTGAACTGGTCCGCTCGCAGCCGGTGATTCAACTCGATTTGATCCAGCTTCAGAGTGTCTTCAAAGGCGGCCTTCAAGTCCCGCCCAAGCCGCTCCAGCCTGAGACTGCCCTCCTGGCGGACTTCTTCCTCGTTGGCACGGTGGCGCTGGATGGCTTCAAAGAGGGCATCCAATTCCACCCACTCCCGAGCCATTGCCCGGCGCAACGCGCGGTCTCCCGTGCGCTCCTGCCGCACATCCTCGATGAGCGCGTTCAGCGCGGCCGCGACCTGGGCGTCCCGCTCTCGCAGGCCCTCCGGTAAGGCGATGGGATGCCGATCCCCCTGGAGGATCCGCTGCACCCCATCCATGAGGGTGCCATCGCTGGCCAGCCCGCGGTGCCAGTCCAGCCAGTGCAGGCCCGCCCGCAGCAGCCCAGCAGCGGCCACGATCAGGAAGGCCCCTTCCGCAGGCTGCAGTGCCCCGGCATGGCGGAACAACACGTAGGCCACCAGCCAGAGCACGGCCCAAAGCAAAGGGAGCCCCAGCATTTCCACGGAGACCCTCAGACCCGATATCCGCGTCCAGATGGACCTGCCCAGCCCCATAAGCTTTTCCTCGACCATGGGAATCCATCGGCCGGTCCCCACCACAAGGCAAGAATTAGCGTGTCGGGCAATGGCGTCATACCGTCCGCCAGAGCACGTCGTAGCTCCTCAGCCCGCCCCCCAGCTCCTGGAGCAACCGCGCCCGGAGAAGGGCCGTGATCGCGGTCTGGGCTTCGTCCACGGGGTTCACCCTGGGGGCCACGTCGGCCCCCCCCGAGCGGAGGCCCCGGAGGTACTCCCGGGTCCCCGGCGGCAGGGCTTCCCCGGGATCCACGGCGGTGCAGGATCCACAACACCAGCCATCCTCCGGGCTGAACAGCACCAGGGCGGCCGTGTCGTTGCCGCAACGGCCGCAGACCCGGGGATGAGGTAACAACCCCATGCAATGAAGCAGCCAGTGTTCGGCGTAGGCCAAGATGCCCAGGGCATTGTCCGGCTGGGCCTTCAGGGCCCGACCGCAGGCGGAGAGCAGCCGGTAGAGGCGATCATCTTCCACGCCCTCCCGGGCCACGCGGTCGAAGAGGTCGGCCAGGCAGGCCATGACCAGGCTTGATTCCAGATGGCCGAGTGTGAGGGGACTGAAGCTCAGTTCGCAGCGGGTGACGCGCTTCAGCTCGGTGTGTTCCTTCCCGAAGAAGCTCACGCGCACCATGCTCATGGGCTCGAAGGCCGCCACCCACTTGGCCGTGGGCTTCTTCACGCCCTTGGCCACGCCAGACAGGCGCTCGCCCAGCTCGGAAAGGAAGGACACCACCGCCCCGCCCTCAGCATAGGGCACAGCTTTGAGCACGATGGCGGCATGGGTCCGAATCACCCTTCCAGTCTGCCCGCATTCAACCCCTTCGCAGGATCCGGGTCTCAAGAGGTGAGGCAGAAACCACCTCAGCCAAGGGAGTCCCAGATGACCTTCATGCGCCACACCGCTTTTTGCATCGCCATGGCCGCCCTGCCCCTGTCGGCCCAGGCCGGGCCCGGTCACAGTCCTCGCGCCGAATGGACCGGTCGAGGGATGAACCTCACCGAGGCCCAGCAATCCAGCATCAAGGCCATCCGGGACAAACACCGCCCCGACCTGCTGCTCCGCCGAGATGCGGCCAAACAGGCCCAGACGGCGCTGCAGGCGGCCCTGCAGGATTCGACCACGCCAGAAGCCCAGCTGCGCTCCCTGCACGACAAGGCCTCCGCGGCCCGGTTCGACCTGATGCTGGCCCAGCGGTCACTCCACCAGGAGGTGCAGGCCATCCTCACGCCCGAGCAGCGCGCCAAGGCCGCCGAGAGGCACGCGCTGGCCCGGGTGAAGCGGCAGGAACGCATGCGGCATCTCCGCATGGCCGCCGGGATGCCCGGATGAAACCGCAAAGGGATCGATAGACTGGGGGGATGCGTGCATCCCCCTTTTTCGTGCTGTTCCTCAGCGGCCTGTCCCTTCTGGGCCAGACCCCGCCCACCCGAACCTTCCGCCAGTGGCTGGGAGGCCAAGAAGTGGGAGGGGCCTCCATTGAAACCAAACAGCAGGGCCAAAGCCTGGAAATCCGTACCCGTGAATGGATGGTCCTGTCCCGTCTGGGCCAAGAGATCAAACAGGAGATCGATCAAAAGGCCATCAAGGCATCTGATGGGCGCCTCACCTTCACCTGGCGGCTGCAACTCTCCACGGAACCCTTCGAAGGCCAGGCCGGGTGGTCACCCAAGGAACCCGGAATCCTCTTCCTCCAACCCGCGCACGGGACCCCTGTGCGCAAGGAAGTGCCCGCGGGAGCAATGCTCTGGCCAGAGGATCTCGAAGCAAAACTGAAAGAGGCCGCCCAGCGGCGCCATCCTCTGAAGGCCGTGACCTTCTCCTTCGCCATTCAGCAGTGGAGCAGCCTGCAGCTGGAACCCCAGGGGCCAGCCCCCCTGCCCGGCTTTCCCGACGCCGTTCGATTTACGGGCCAGGAAACCGAGGGCGGCAACACCGCCAAGGTGGAACTCTGGGTTTCGCCCAGTGCTGGGGAACTGCGCCATCGCACCGAACTGGGCGGCATGGAGGTGCTCAGCCAGCGATCGGAACTGCCCGCCCCGAGGCCTCCTGCGACTTCGGAAGGGTTCTTCGCGCAGACCCTGCAGAAGCTTCCTCCCCACCCCTTCCAACCCTGGATGCCGGAATGGGTTCTGCGCACCGAGGGGCCCCAGCCCGCCTTGCCGGAGGATGCTCAGCAGGCCCCGCTGCCGGGGAACCGCTGGCGGCTGCGGCGGGCCGAACCTCCTTCCGCAGCCGAAAGCACTCAGGGGCCGGTCCAGGGCACACCCAATGCCGAGGAGACGCGGTACTTGGCGCCCAGTCCCCTGGTGCCCTTCGAGGATCCCGCCTTCGATGGGCTGCTGCGCCGCATGGCCCTTCCTGCCGGATTGTCGCGCTGGGAGATTGCCCGGAGGGTGAACGCCTTCGTCTTTGAGTGGATCACCCAGAAAGATTTCACCGTGGGGTTTGCCTCGGCGCTGGAGGTCTGCCACACGCCCCGGGGCGACTGCACCGAGAATGGTGTGCTGGCCGTGGCTTTGCTGCGCCGCCTGGGCGTTCCCGCGCGGGGCGTCACTGGCTGGGTGGGCCTCGGAGACATGCTTGGCTTGCACTTCTGGGTGGAAGTGCGGCTGGGTCAGCGCTGGGTTCCCATCGATCCCACCTTCGATCAGGCACCAGCCTCCGCCCTGCGCATCAAACTGGGTGATACGGATCTATCAGACCTGGGCAGTGTGGGCTGGGATACCGCCGCCACGGCCTTTTCAGGCATCCGCTGGGTGCCCGAGAAAGGGGAATCGCCCTCCATGCAAGGGGACCAGATCTCGGCTCCCGGCGGCGTGAAGCTGCGGTTTCCCGGCGGCCGGTGGAGTCTCGCTGAAGGGCTGCTCCACCTTCGCAGCGCCACGGGCGGCCCGTGGCGCATCGAGGCCGTGACCCGGCCCAACGAAGCGCAGCTCAAAGGGAGTGCGCGGTTGGCGGGCCCGCGCACGCTCCGCTCGGGCTGGTGGCATGCACCCTCCCGGCGGCTTGTCATGGATCTGGGCGGAGGCCGCTGGTTGCAGGCTGAAGGCCTCTCCGAATCAGAGGCCTACAACCTGCTGGATCAGTTGATGGCGCCCACCAGCTCTTCCTGAACGGTTTCCTGCTGGGAGCAGTGCTCCCGCAGTCGTTCCAGCTGGTTCGACATGGCCAGGCATTCCGCTTCATCGCAGCAGCTGGTGAGACGTGTGGCCATCTGCTGCACCGGCACATCCAGCCGCTCCATGAGCCGACGACCTTTCGGCGTGATGACCACTCGGCTCACGCGCCGATCCTTGGGATCGGCCACGCGCTTCAGGAGCCCCTGCAGTTCCAGGCGGTCCACCAGACGCGTCACGTTGGCGAAGCGGTAGATCATGCGCCGCTCGATCTCATAAATGGGGTGGCCCTTGGTGGGGCCACCACGGACGATGCGCAGGACGTTGTACTGCTGGATGGTCAGGCCGTGGGCCTCGAACAGCCGCTCCTGGACGCGGATCACCGCCTCCCGCGTCAGCATCAGCTGAAGCATGAGCTGCACTCCCGGCGGGGGCAGGATGGACATCTGGAGTTCTTCTTGAAGTGACATGGGTGCCTCGGAAGACTTTCGGGCCAAGGATCAACCCATTCATGGGAATCTGGAAGGTCCGAGGAGCCATTCTTGCCTTCCATCGCCCTGAGTTTGATCAATGTCACGAAACGCTATGGCGCGACAGCCATCCTGGACGGATTGAGTTTCGGGCTCTTCCAGGGCGAGAAGGTGGGCCTCATCGGCCGCAACGGCGCTGGGAAAAGCACGCTCTTCCGCCTGCTCACCGGTGACGAGATTCCCGATTCAGGCGAGGTGGTGATCACCCAGGGTCTGCGCGTCGCGCGCCTCAGCCAGGAGCCCCATTTCGCGCCTGGTGCCAGCATCCGCCAGGCTTTGGAGGCGTCGCTCTCGGACCACGCCGCCCTCCTCGCCCGGCATCAGGAGATCCACGAGGTCCTCCATGGATCGGCCGGGGCCGCGGAGGCGCGCCTCTTTGACGAATTGCAAAATGTGGAGCATTTGTTACACCACTGGGGCTGGGACCTGGCACCGCGGCTCAAGGCGGCCGCCACCGTCTGGGGCCTGACCGACCTGGATGCCGAAGTGGAATCCCTCTCCGGCGGCTGGCGGAAACGCGTGGCCCTCGCCCAGGCCTGGCTCAAGGAGCCCGATGTGCTGGTGTTGGATGAACCCACCAACCACCTGGACCCTGAGCAGGTGGAGCGCCTGGAGGCATGGCTGGCAGGGTTTGAGGGCGCCCTCCTCCTCATCACCCACGACCGCCACCTGCTGGATGCGGTCGTTTCCAGGATGCTGGAACTGGAGGATGGTGCGCTTCGCAGCTATGAGGGCGGCTACAGCGACTACCTGTTGGAGAAGTCTGATCGAGAGTTCCGCGAGGCGCGGCTCAACGAGCACATGCAGAACCGCCTGCGTCGAGAAATGGCCTGGCTGCGCCGTGGCGCCAAGGCCCGAACGCGCAAATCCAAACTCCGGATCCAGGAAGTTCTCGACCTCAAGGACACCGTCACCGACCGCACCCGGCAGGAGATCCGCCAGGGCCTCACGTTCTCAAAAGGCGACAACCGCAGCGACGCCCTGGTGCGTGCGGAAGGCGTTTGCTTCGCCTACCCGAACGGCCCGGAGCTGCTGGGTCATCTGGACCTCAGCCTGCAGCGCGGCATGCGCATCGCCCTGCTGGGGCCCAATGGCTGTGGGAAGTCCACCCTCTTGAAGGTGCTCCTCGGCGAGTTGGAACCCACCGCTGGTTCTGTGGTGCGCCACCCCAAATTCGCCGTGACGGCCATCTCCCAGGGACGCGGCGAACTGGATGGTCAGCGCAGCATCCTGGACAACCTGGCAGACAGGGCCGCCGTCGTGGATACGGGCAACGGCACCATGCTCGCCCACGTCTACCTCACCCGCTTCGGATTCCCGGTGGATCAGCAGGCCCGGCCCGCCTCCACCCTCAGCGGCGGAGAACGGAACCGGCTGCTCATGGCCAAGGCGATGCTGAACCCCGCCGATCTGCTGGTGCTGGACGAACCCACCAACGATCTCGACATTCCGACCCTTCAGAATTTGGAAGAGGCCCTCTCTGACTTTGGCGGCACCCTGGTGCTGGTAAGCCACGACCGCTTTTTCCTCGATCAGGTGGCCACCCATACCTTGGCCTGGAACCCCACCGGCAGCCCCCGTTGGGAACTCTATGAGGGGGCCCCCACCACGGTGCGGAGCCTGCGGGAGGCCCGAGCCGCAGAGCAGGCCCCGCCCAAAATCGAGGGAACCCGAGCCACCGCCCGCCCGACCGCCGACAAGCCCAAAAAGCCGGGGCTCTCCCAGAAAGAGCAGCGGCGCCTGACCGAGGTGGAGCAAAACCTCGAGACCTTACACCGGCAGTTGGCGGAGCTCGATGGCACCCTGGCGAACCCCAGCGCCTTCCTGCGCCCGGACAGCCCTGGACACCAGGCCCTGAAGGACCGGGATCGCATCCAGAGCGAACTGGAGCTGCTGGAGGCCGAATGGCTGGAGCTGGAAGAGAAACGGAGCGGAGACTGATCCCGTCACAATCTGGCGGGGAAAAACACCCGGCCCGGGGCTTTTCGCTACCCTGGAGGCTGAACCTTTCCGGAGTGCCCATGCGCCCACTGACCTTCCTGCTCGTCCCAGCCGTCACCCTGGTCGCCCAGGCCCCTGCGGACCAGAACCTCGCCCAGCGGTTCAACACCGAACTGCCCGGCATCAACCAGCTGCTGAAAGAACTGAAGCCCCAGGAAGCCCTGGCCAAGGTCTCGGCCCTGATCCCGGCCCAGCGCCCCGTCTTCAAAGCCGCCTCTCCGAAGGATATTGGGGAGAGCCTGGACAATGCCCAGGGCCTGATGTCCCTGTACCGCCTCTACGCCAATGTGATGTCCGAATCGGGCCAGTGGGAAAAGGCTCTGGAAATCCAGGAGAAGCGTGCCCAGGCCGCCCGGGCCACTTTGGCCGACCTCGAGAAAGCACAGGCCCCCATTGCCACTCAGTGGAACGACGTGGCCAAGGCATCGGGCGAATTCGTGGCCAAGAACGAGCCCCGGCAGAAGGAATTGGAAGCGAAGGTGGCCGCCTTCAAGACCGAATACGACGAAATCAAGGCCAGCAAGAAGAAGCTCACCAAGAAGGAAGTCGAAGATTTCAACGCCAGGGGCGCCCAAGTCCAGCAGGACGAAGCGGAACTTCAGCAGATCGCCAATGCCCTTCCCGTGCACAAACAGAACCTGGCCAACGCTCCCAAGGTGGCCAAGCTCCTCGCCGACAACCGGAAGGAAGTCGATGGCATGATCAAGTCCGCGGACGAGGCCATCGCCAAGGCCAAGAAAGCGGTGGCGGATCAGAACGATGAGATCACGCAGTTCAACACCCAGCAGACGATTAAGAAGGTGAAGGTCGTCGGCAAGAAGAGCTGGGTGGATGCAGTGCTTCGGGCCCCCGAGAACGTCACCAAACTGGGCACGCCCCAGGCTCAGGCTGCCTTCCTGAACCGGCTCCTGGTGCTTGATCCCGGCAATGTCGGCGCACAGAAGGCCCTCGACAACTTGATCGCCGGCAAGGATGCTTTTGCAAAGGAGCCCAAGGGTTCCAAAAAAGTCGGCACCAAGAAGAAGTAGCCATTCCCTCCTGCACCCCAATTGGAGCGCCCATGACCCGCTTCGGCTTCCTGCTTGCCTGCGCCCTGGCCACCAGCCTTGGCGCTCAGAGCTTGACCGACCGTTTTAAAGAAGTCCGCGGCCCATGGGAGCTCCAGTTGGAGCGGGGCGAGGCCAGCACCGTGCGCAAGGGCGTGGAAGCCCTGCTCGGGCGGGAAGGCCTTTCCATCAATCCCTCCGACTACAACGACATGCATGCCCTGGTGGCGCTCCGCGGCCTTGCGGCCAGGGCCTGCCTGGCCGAAGGTAGCTGGGAGGAGGCCATCGCCCATCTGCAGAAGGCTCAATCGGCCGCAGAAGAAAACCTCACCACAGCAGAGCCCTTCCTTGCCAAAACCCGCGTGGAGCATGAGGTGAAGCTCAAGGAATACCGGGAGGCCATCGCCAAGCAGACGCCTCGCCTCAAGGAACTGGAAGAGGCGCCCGGGCTTTCTCAGGAGCAGATCAAGCTGCGTCAGCAGCTCAAGATCTTCATGGACGAACAGCAGGCGGCCATCGCCCACAGCGAACGCGCCCTGAAGGACATTGAGGGCATTCTCGCCCGGCTTCGGCAGGCCAAGGAAACCACCGCGAAGACCGCCGCCGATTGGCAGACCTTCCTCGCTTCCGAGAAGGCCGAGATGGCCGAGGCGGGAGGAACGGTCCCCTTCGTCGTCGGCAAACTTGAGCAGGTAAAGGCGGACGATGCCCGCCCCCGCCAGGAACGACTCACTTATGCCCGCCGTTTGCAGAAGCTGGACCCCTCCAACAAGGATGTCACCCGCCTCGTGAACGCCCTGCTCGGCAAAGAGGAAGAAGCGGAACCGGGCAAACCAAAACCCAAAAAGAAGGCTCCAGCCAAAAAGGGCTGAGCTTGAAAATGGCCCCGGAACGGGGCCATTTCATTGGGCAGAAGGCGAATCAGAATACAAAGCCAAAGCTGAATTTCAGATAGTCAGAGCTGGGCGGATCGCCAGCACTTGTGTCGTTCCCGGTAATGGTTTTGTGGAAGCTGGCCTCCAGCGTGAAGCGCATGCCCGAGTCATAGCCGAAGCTGTGGCCGATGCCACCCGTGGCGCCGAGGCGACTCTTGTGGGTGGTGTCCGTATAGTCGTAGAGGGGATCGCCGAAGCTCCGATCAAACTGCTCAAAATCGGCGGAAAGTCCGGCCACGAAATAGAGGCCCCGATGGCGGAAAGCCGTGCCCTGGGGGAAGATCTGCAGATCACCACCGACATTGAACTGGGAGTGGCGGAGGTTGATGGTGTCCTCCCCGGGGGCGCGGTTGGTGCCATTCTCGGCGGAACCGCTCAAATTCAATCGGATGGCCAGGTTCCGGTCCATGGGGAAACTCACCGTGAAACTGCCGCCGAGGCCCACATCATAAGTTTCTTTCTGGGGCGGAATCGTGCGGTCAACCTTGCTGCTGTAGTAGGCCGGGTAGGTCTTGCTGGCGAAGTCCCCGGTGGGGGCCAGCAGGTTCAAGCTGAAGCCCATGTGCGGGCTCTGGGCCTTGAGGGCGGTTCCAGAAGCAAGGATCAGGGGGAGCACAAGCAGGGATGCGGCCAGGCGCATGGGGGCCTCCAGGAAGGATGTGTGAGCTACGGGCGAAAGGTGTGCCAGGTTACGCCAAGGCCCGTCAAACCTTGGATCCTTGAAAAAAGCCCGGAGTTGAACGGGGGATTCTCCCGCGGCGTTTTGCCTCGGATGGGTGTCGGATTGCAACGGCAGGCTTTGGGTGAAGCCCAGGATGCCCTACTCTGGACACACAAGGATGGTTCATGGCCTGGAAGCAGGATTTGGCAAAGTTGAAACAGCAGCTCCGCCCGGAGGAGGCCGCGCCTGCCCCCAAGCCCTTGCCCAAACCCACGCCAAAACCCGGTGGCCCGGTCCCTTTGGCAGAGGAAGATGCTGTCTTCCTCTCTGCCATGGGGCTGAAACCCTCGGCGCCAAAGGCCAGTCAATCGGGGAGGGCTGATATGGGTGCCACCCTGCCCGAGCCCAGCGCGCCCGCCACGGAGGCTGCAACTCCCAAAGAGCCCCCCGTTCCGGAAACGTTCCAGGCAGCCCTCAAAGACCTCAAAGGGATCAAACCCCTTCAAAAGGGGGGCATGGATTTCGACACACCTGCCCCCAAGGCCACCGTTCCTGCTCCCAAGCTGGAACCACCCCAACTCGATACGAGCCGCGAATTGGTTGCAGAGGCCCCCCGAGCTTCTGAGGCCTCTCCAAAGGAAATCACACCTGCTGAACGCGCCCCAGCGCCCAACACGCCCCCTGTGCGTTTCCAGCTGGCTGCCGGCATGGCCATCGAGGTGGATGGATCCCTCGATCTCCGGGGCCATTCTCTGGTGGATGCCCTCGACCGCCTGAAGGATCGCCTGGGCGACGGGACGGTCCTTGGCTGGCGAAGCCTGCAGGTCAATCTGGGCACGGATCCCGCGCTGCACGAGGGGCTCTTGGCTTTGCTGGCCTCGGGCGAAGTGCCCATGGTGGCGCGCTACGCCCAGGCACCCGTTCCCATGGGAGGAACCCAGGCCTGGCTGCTGTATTTCGGGTCGTCACCCACTCAACCCGCCCCCCGCAGGGAGTCCTGAACCATGAGCCTGTTGGTCGTTGGAAGTGTCGCCTTTGATGATCTGGAAACGCCCTTCGGGAAGCGGGATCACGCCCTGGGCGGCTCCGCCACCTATTTTTCTCTGAGCGCCAGCCGCTTCCACCCAGTCCGCATCGTGGCGGTGGTAGGTGAAGATTTCGGCCCTGAACAGATGCGGGTCTTCGAGAACCGCCCCATCGATTTGACCGGCCTTTCCCGGGTGAAGGGCCTCAGCTTCCACTGGAAGGGGGCCTACGGTTTCGATCTCAACGAGGCCAAGACCCTCGCCACGGATCTCAATGTGTTCGCAGATTTCCAGCCGAACCTCCCGCCGGATTACCGGGAGTCCCCCTTCCTGTTCCTGGGCAACATCGATCCCGTCTTGCAGCTCGATGTGGTCCGCCAGATGGCCCACCGCCCCAAGTGGATCGCCCTGGACACCATGAACTACTGGATCGGAGGCGCCCGGCCAGCCCTCGAGGCGGTTCTCAAGGAAGTGGACATCCTCCTCGTGAACGATGCCGAGGTCCGCCAGCTCACCAAGGAGCACAGCCTCGTCAAGGCCTACCGGAAAGTGCAGGAGCTGGGCCCCCGCATCCTGGTGGTCAAGCGGGGCGAGTATGGCGTGGCGCTCTTCACGCCCGAGGGAAATTTCGCCGCACCTGCCTATCCGCTGGAAGATGTTTTTGACCCCACCGGGGCCGGGGACACCTTTGCGGGCGGGTTCCTGGGCTATCTCGCGAAAATCGGACGAACCGACGTGACCGCATTGAAACACGCGGCCCTGATGGGCTCGGTCATGGCCAGTTTCACCGTGGAACAATTCTCAACGGAACGGCTGGAGCAGATTGGCCAGGACGAAGTCCGCAACCGATTGGCATTATTTTCAGATATGATCCGTGTCGAAGACCTATAATCACCGCTATTCCATCCTATCTGGGGGTTCCCGATGCATCAGCCCACTCGCCTGAATGCCGGCCGGATGCGTTCGCGTGTCGCGTCGCACGGGCTCATCCTGGCGTTAGCCCTTGGGGCGCCTGGCCTTTGCGCCCAGGAAACGAATCCTGCGAGCCCGATCAAAGTGGAAGCCCACAGCTCCAAATGGGACTACCCCAAGGAATTGAGTGTCCCCGAGGGATCCAAGACCCACATCGTCCAAAAGGGCGACACGCTCTGGGATCTGGCCGGGAAATACCTGGGCAACCCCTATGCCTGGCCCCAGATCTGGGAACTGAACCAGTGGATTAAGGACCCCCACTGGATCTACCCCGGCGACCCCCTGGTCATCGACCTGGCCCGGGCCGTGGCCACGGCAGGTTCAGTTCCAGATGCCGTGGCCAACCTTCAGCCGGACCTCCGGCGGGCTGATCCCAGCGCGATGCGCCGCCCGGAGCTGGGCTTCTCCTTCCAGGATTTCATCCAGCTGCCCTTCCTCGCCCCCCAAGGTGCGGAGGCCTATTACAAAGACCAGGGGGCCTTCACCATCACCTCCAACAAACGCGATGACCGGAAGTACCTCGGCGAAGGTGAGCAGGTCTACCTCAATGGCGGGGCGGATCAGGGATTGAAGGTGGGAGATCGGTTCTTGGTTCTCAAAACCGTTTCCAAGCGCCTCGTTCACCCCAGCATCGCCAAGAAGAAACTTGGGGACGTGATCCAGCAGATCGGAGTGGTTCGCATCGTCACCGCACAATCCAAGGGCTCGGTGGCCGTCATCGAGCGTTCGTTGGACAGCGTGGAAGTTGGGAATCGTCTGGTGAAATTCGTGGAGCCTGCGAACATTCCCGCCCAGTTCCGAACAGACACGACAGAGCCAGTAAAACTCGCGGCCAATGCCGGGGTGGTGGTTTATGCCCGGGATGCCAAGCAGCATGTGGGCAGCGGCGATATGATCGTCATTGACAAGGGTGCCAACGATGGCCTCAAGGTTGGTGACGTGCTCCTGGCCGTGCGAACTCGCAAATACCCTGTCGGATCAGGTAAGGAGAAGCATCCTCCCACCGAAACCACGACCTATTACCTTGGGCAGGTTCTCGTGGTCCGCGCGGATGCCCAGTCATCCACCTGCCGCGTGTTGCGTTCCGTGGAGGAAATCCTGGGCGGAGATACCGTTACCCCTTGAGCTCCCGATGCATCGCACGAGGAGGCCCCCAAGTCGGGGGCCTCCTCTTTCTAGGCCGAATGGTTTGCCCGCGAGGCCCTCACTTCCACCACCACGCGGTGCCCTCGGGTTGGAAGAACGTAGGGATGCGGCGTGGCCAACCACCCGCCTGGCAAGGGTTCATCCGCCCAGTCAGGGCCCTTCAACGCAAAAAACGGGGCATCGGGTCCTCCGTGCCTGCCCCACCATCCCACCAGCGTACCCAAGGGAGCCAGAGCTTTGGCGGTACCCCAATGAGCCTGGAGCGGTTCCAAGTCCTCGAGGCGGCCATGAATGGCCTTGAGGTTGGGAACGGGGAGTTCCATGGCCACCTGACGGAGAAAGGCCATTTTCTTGCTCGAAGCATCGACGCCGAGGATCTCCAAATCGGGCCGGGCGAGGGCTAGCACCACCGCCGGGGACCCCATGCCGGTTCCGAAGTCGACCACCCTCGCTCCAGCGGGCAACGGGGCCAGAAAGGGCAGCAGCGCCGAGGCATCCTGCAGCAATTCCTCACGCCGAATCCCAGGTGGCAGGGCAGTGAGGGCATGGGTACGGTTCCACTTGTCCAGAAGAACCAGGTAGCGGCCCAAGGCCGGTTGGATGTCGGAAGGCAGGCGCGGCTCCATGTTCCCAGCATGCCAGGGGAAGGAGCATTGAGAGGCCGAAACAAAACCCGACAGCCTGGCGAGCGTGACGCTGTCTCATCGGGTTGTGCCACGCTCTCTAATTCCTGATCCAGGTTATTATTTATCTCATCAATTCAATAATTAAAGACCTGATTGTGGGCTAGCAATCCACAATTTATTTTTTAGGTCAGAAAGTGTACATCGATTCAATTATCGCTTCTAGAATTATCATATTGACAAATACTGAATATTGAACCATCCTTGCCATCCTATTGTTGATCTTATGAAAGGAAATCGGCCATGACTGAACCCCGTCTCCCTTTCACAATCGATTGGTCCAGTCGCAGCAAAATGCGGGGACCGGGCGAGCAGTCTATTGGCAAACTGCTGCATGACCTCAGAGATCGACTCGCTCCAGATGCTCAAGGCATCTCCCTCACCTATGTCGATGATCGTGGCATGAGAAAACTCAACCGCGAACATCGCGGAAAAAACATGACAACGGACGTTCTGAGCTTCCCCTCCAGCGCAGAAAAAGGGGCCTTCCCTCACCTGGGTGACATCGTCATCAGCCTTCCTACTGCGGAAAAAATGGCCAAGAAATTCGGTGTGAGCCGCCGCCGTGAGGTAGAGACACTGGTCATCCACGCGTTCCTCCACCTCTGTGGTCATGACCACGAAATGGATCGCGGCGAGATGATGGAATTGCAGGCCCAGCTGGAGCGGGAACTGCTCGACGAGGAACCGCTGGCCATGAGCCTGAAGCGGGGCCGGAAACCCGGCAGCAAGGTAAAGAAACTGAAGGATGGTTCCCGTGTGGTCGTCACGGGCCGGGCTGCGGCGGCCCTGGTGCGACGCGAGCGGGTGAAAAAGGACAGGAAAGGCAAGGTCAAAAAGGTGGTCAAACCGAAAGAGGCCCTGCTTCCCAAACGCGGCCCCGGCCGCCCCAGGAAGGAAGCCACCGCGCCAGCGCCACCCAAACGCACGGTCCGCCGCCGCCGCCCCGGTCTCTCGCGCAGCGGCGTGATCGGCTAGCCCTTTCCGAACCACTGCATGGCAAATCGGCCCGAAGGCCGATAAAATGGCCCTTTGGCCCGATCCCGGGCCGTGCCATACGGAGTTTCCGTGATCAACCTCCTGCTCGGCCTGGGCGCCGCCCTTGCCGTGATCCTGCTGTCCAGCCTGCTGAGCATCAAGCTCTGGATCAGCCTGCCCCTGGGCATCCTCGCCGGAGCTGGGCTGTTCATCTGGCAGGGGCGGAAGATCCAGCAGGAACTTGAGAAGATCTTCACGCGCGCCGGCGAGCTGTTGAAGAAGCAGCAGTTCGACAAAGCCATCGAGACCATGAAGGAGGGCTACCGCTTCTCCTCCCGTCAGTTCCTGGTAAAGGGCAGCATCGATGGCCAGATCGGCGTCGTGCAGTACCTCCGCAAGAAGAACGACGAGGCCGAGCCCCTTCTGAAATCCGCCTCCATGCAGCACTTCATTGCCAAGGCCATGCTGGGCATCCTCCAGTGGAAGCGCGGCGAGAAGAAACTGGCCAAGGAAACCTTCAGCCTCGCCCTCAAGACGGGGAAAAAGGAGAGCCTTCTCTACGCGGTCTTCGCGTATGTGCTCGTGGAGATGGGCGAGCGCGACAAGGCCATCGAGGTCCTCAACCAGGGCCTGGGCATCTGCAAGGGGGATGAGCGCCTCATCACCAATCGCAACCTGCTGCAGAACGGCAAGCCCCTCAAGATGAAGGTCTACGGAGAACAGTGGTACCAGTTCCTCCTGGAGCGCCCCATGATCCGCCAGGAAGCCCCCCCCTTCGCCCGAGTCTCCCGCCGCGCCCTCCGCGGATAGTGCCGTCCGGGGGGACCACCGCTCGCCTCACTCACCCGTCCCCTCGGCCCCCGCTGTTCAGGCGGGGAGATCCAACCCGAACAGCCTCGCCTCAACCAAACACTTTGGAGCACGCCATGTCAGGCCACAGCAAATGGTCCACCATCAAACACAAAAAGGGCGCCGCTGACGCCAAGCGCGGCAAGGTCTTCACGAAGATCCTCAAGGAAATCACCGTGGCCGCCCGCCTCGGTGGTGGTGATGTGGCCAGCAACCCCCGCCTGCGCCTGGCCGTGGATCAGGCCAAGGGCAGCAACATGCCCAAGGACAACTGGGAGCGCGCCATCAAGAAGGGCACCGGCGAACTGGAAGGCGTCACCTACGAGGAAGTGGTCTACGAGGGCTACGGTCCGGGCGGCGCCGCGATCCTCATCGAGGCCATGACCGACAACAAGAACCGCACCACCCCTGAGGTGCGGAGCTATTTCGCCAAGTTCGGCGGCGACCTTGGCGCCCAGGGCTCCGTGGCCTACCTCTTCAGCAAGGAGGGGCAGATCGTCGTCGAACCGGATGTCCAGGAAGACAAGATCATGGAAGTGGCTCTGGAAGCCGGCGCCGATGACGTGGTCAACGAGGGCGAGGCCTGGGTCATCAAGACCAGCCCCGAGTCCTACCAGGCCGTGAAGGACGCTGTGGACGCCGCCAAGCTGCCCGTCATCGAGGCCAAGCTCATCATGGCCCCCAGCACCAGCACTGCGCTGGAGGGCTCCAAGCTCACCAGCTTCCTCAAGCTCGTGGACCTTCTGGAAGACAACGACGACGTGCAGAACGTGTGGCACAACGGCGAGTACGACGAGCCCGAAGATTGAGGTTCCAGCCAATCCAGAAAAGGGCGCCTTTCGGCGCCCTTTTTCATTCCTGTGTCTTCGGTGCGGCCATCGGCGTGGCTGAAACGGCAGCCGCCTCGCTGCGCCCCACCGCAAGGATCGGGAATCGCGGCGGCTCACCCCACATGCCATCGCCGCGCACCAGGGCGCTATGGAAGGCTCCCCAATAGGCCAGGCTATCGCTGCTGCGGGGATCCAACAGGTAGAAGGCCAGACGGCCCAGGGGCTGATCCAGGGGGATGTAGAGGGCACGGTCCAGGTCGGCGGAAGTCCATGCCGCCTGCTGCTTCTTCGGCGTGGCCTCGGCCTTCCAGGTGCCTTGCAGCTCCAGGGTAAACACTCCCTGGTAAGCGCCGGGCGCGAGCTTGCGACCCGATTCCTGAAAGTGGAGAACAGCGAGATTCTTTGGGCGCGAGGCCCCGAGCTGCACCTTGAGGCCGTGGGCCTGCAGAATGGGCAGCACCTTCGGAACGAAGGCTGGATCGACGAGGTAGCCTGCGGGCACCTCCACGTAATCCTGACCCTCGAAACCCACGAAGCTGGGAAGCTCCAGGCGCGTGCGGCCCTTCTCGCCGATGAGATGCCCCTTGTCGTCACGGATGGGATCCACCCAGTCGAAGGCGTAGCGTTCCACCTCCTTCAGCTTCGCCGAAAGTGGCAAGGACACCGGGCCCTTGGCCCAGGCGGTGGTCCAGCGACCCTGGGCTTCGCGGACCTGGCTGCGCACCTCGTTCCGGTGTTCCACCATCCAGCCCAGACAAGCCAACACGAACTTCCGCGTGTCGGAAATGCGATCAGGCCAGCTGCGGTACACATAACTTTCGGAGAGCACTGCCAAGCGGTTGCGCAGGGCCGGATAGTTGGTCAACAGGCGCGGGTGGGCATCGTAGGTCTCCCAGGCCGTGGGCGGCTTTTCCGCCGTGGGGCGGTAGGGCACGAAGTTGCCGTAGTCGTAGGTGGGCATGCCCTCCGCCTTCAACTGCTCCCGCACATCCACCAGCATCTTCCGATTGAAGGAAAGCAGGCCCTCGTCCGCGCCCATGGTGCAGGCGGGGCCATGGGTCAGGTGGAAGCCGTGGGTGCTGCCATTGGTGGTGTGGAGGTCCAGCACGGCGGCGGGATCGAACTCGTTGAGCATGGCCAGCAGCCAGCGGGTGTTGGGCGCCGCCACCTTCATCAAATCGCGGTTGAGATCCAACCCTTGGGCGTTCTCCCGGCGGCCCACGCCGCTTTCGGTGGGATTGGGCTGGTAGGAGCGGATCGAAGGATCCTGGGCATCGGTGCCGTCCGCGTTGTAGGCGGGCATCACCACCAAGTCGAGGTTGCGCCGCAGTTCGGGATGCTTGCCCTGCAACAGCTCCCGCACCACCTGCTGGATGGCCTCCTTGCCCTCCACCTCACCTGCGTGGATGTTGGCATTCACGTAGACCCGCAGGGGATCCTTGCCGACGCCCTTGAGGCGCCAGGCCAGCAGCGGCTTGCCGGTTTCCGTGGCACGGGGGGCGCCCTTGGGCTGGTAGGGCTCGAGCCCTGGAGCCTGTTTGCGCAGGGCCTCCATGAAGGCCCGCACATCAGCCACCGTGGAGGTGCGGCGCAGCTCCGTGCGTTCAGGCGTGGTCTGGGGCCAGCCTGCGAAGAGCGAGGTCCCCGTGAGGATCAGAGCAAGGCCACGCATGAATCACCGGGGCTGGGCAGAGACTGTGGCCGTGACGGGAACATCCACGCTGGTCTTCGCCCGGGTACCGAAGAGGCCCTTGTTGAAGACGGTGAAGCTGGTGGCCAGGAAGAGCACCAGCACGATCAGGGCCGAACCCCGCTTGCCCGCGGCCAGCGCCTTGGGCGTCATCTCGGACAGCCCCACCAGCACCAGCACGAGCAGCAGCTTGATGTGGAAGTAGTGGCCATCTTTCAGGGGGTTGCTTCCGGCCTGGAGTGACAGCACCAGCAGCGCGATGCCTGCGATGAGGGCGAGGCGGAAGGACCAGGCCACCACCTTGGACCACACCGTGGCAGCCAGGCCCCGCAAATCCTCGCGGCCTTCCTCGAAGCCGGAAAGAAGCAGGGTCACCACCGTGGCGCCGCCGCCCACGGCCAGGACAACAAAGTGCAGCCACCGAACCAGGTTGATGGCCTCGAGTTTGAGATTCATGGTCGCCTCGTAGGGGAAGGCTCCAGGGTAGCAGCCCTGATAGGCTGGATTCGTCAGGAGGAAGTCATGTCCAAGCTCCGAGTCGCCGTGGTGGGTGTGGGTCATCTGGGCCAGCACCACGCCCGGATCGCGGCCTCCGCGCCGAATGCCACCCTGACTGCCGTGGTCGATCCGGATCCGGTTCGCGGCCCTGAGATTGCCGCCAAGTTCGGCGCCCCCTGGGCGGCTTCCTTGGACCAGGTATTGGGTGACGTGGATGCCGCGCAGATCGCTGCGCCCACCGGCTTCCATCATGCCCTGGGCCTTCAGGCCCTGAAGGCTGGCAAACATGTGCTCATGGAAAAGCCCCTCGCGGCCACGCTGGAAGAAGGCAAGGCCTTGCTGAAGGCCCTGGTCGAAGCGCGCATGACGAAACCCGGCCTCGTGGCCCAGGTGGGCCACCTGGAGCGCTTCAACCCGGCGGTGGCCGCCCTGCGCGAACGCGGCTTCAAGCCCCGCTTCCTGGAAGCCGTGCGCGTGTCGCCTTTTCCTGCACGCAGCCTGGAGGTGGACGTGGTGATGGATGTGATGATCCACGACCTGGACCTCCTGCGCGCCCTGGTGGGCCGCCCCGTCGTCGATGTGGAAGCCGTGGGCATTCCCGTGCTGACGCCGTATGCAGATCTGGTGAACGCCCGGTTGAAATTTGAGGGCGGCGCCTTCGCCACCGTCACCGCCAGCCGCGTGGCCCGCAAGAAGGAGCGCACCCTGCGCGCCTTCGGCGACAAGGAATACGCCAGCCTCGATTTCGCCACGCAGAAGCTGGAACTGCTGCGTCTCGTCATGGGCCCCGAGGGCCCCCAGGTGCAGCCGGAAACCGCGGACATCGTCGAGGGCGAACCCCTCCGCCTGGAGATCGAAGCCTTCCATGCCGCCTGCCTGGGCATCCGCCAGGAAGGCGTCACCTGGGAGGAAGGGCAGGAAGCCATGCACGTGGCCGACCTGGTGCAGAAGGCCGTGGCCAAGAGCCTGGCGGAGATCCATCAGGCCTGAGGATGCTGCCCACGTTCTACGACCTCGCCTCGCTCACCAAACCCCTGGTGACGGCGCCCCTGGCCCTGGCCTTCCTGGACCTGGACGCAGACCGGCGCTGGTCCCTGGGTTTCACCGAGCGCGAGACACCCCTCACGGTGCGGCAGATGCTGTCCCACAGCTCCGGGCTGCCGCCCTGGCGCCCCTACACGGGTGAGCCCCTGGCCGCACAGCTGAAGCGTGCGGTTCCAGAACACCCCTTGTTGCGGGCCGCCACGCCGGGCCTCGCCACCTATTCGGATCTGAATTTCCGCCTGCTGGCCCAGCTGCTCGAATTGGAAACCGGCGTGCCCTTCACCAGGCTCGGCGCGTCGTCGGGGCTCAGCCCCGCGCCGTGGCCTCAGCCACCAGTGCCCGTGCCGGACGCTCCCGATGCAGAAGCCTGGGCCCTGGCCACGGACCAGCCCCTGCCAGCGAGGGATCCCCACCTGCCCCACGATGCCAATGCCCGGGCCGGCATGGTGGGCCATGCGGGCTTCGGCACCACGGCCCCGCAACTACTCGCCGCCCTGAGGCACTGGGTCTCCGAGGGATGGCCCGAGCGCATGGCCGTTGGCGCAACCCCGGGAGAAGGGGGCACGCGCTGGGGCCTGGGCCTCCAGACGGTTTTCGCGGGCGGGGGACGTTTCGGACAGCTGCTGTCCAAAATCCCTCTGGGCACGGACATCCAGGTTCTGGAAGATGCCACCGATCTGCCGCCGCTCCCAGCGCCAGTCCTCGACGCAGATCAGGGCCCCATCACCGACTGGTGGTTCCACCTGGGCTACACGGGACCGGCCCTGTTCTACCGTCCCGCAGACCGTTGCACCATCGCGCTGCTCCTCCACCGGCGCGGGCCTCGGGGCGAGTTGCTGGATGTGGAGGCCCTGCGGGCCCGGCGCTGGGCAATCCTGGCCCGATTCGTGGAACAATGGGGCGGATGAAGCCCCTCTCCGTCTCCGCCCTCGTTGTCGTCCTCACTCCAGGCTTCGCCGCCCAGCCGCCGCTCAAGATCGGCATCGACACGCAGGCCACGGAATGGATCGTGTCCCTGGAAGGCGGTGGCCAGATCTGTGATCGCAGCGGCAAGCCCCTGCTGCGGCTGGGGCCTGATGAGAAGCTGCGCCTCTGGTGGGACAGCCGCGGCGTATCGGATCCCACCACTGAATACCGAGTACAGGTCGGCAAGCCCCACACATCGGCCGAGGCCGCCGCGCTCATGAAGCGTTTGAAGGATCTGGGCGAGGCCCCCGAGCGTGTGAAGATCCCTGACGCGGACACCTGGCGCGTGCTGACCGGCCATTTCCAGGAGGCGGCCGAGGCCGAGCCGGTGCTCCAGAAGCTTCAGGATCTCGGCTTCGAGGAACTGTGGGTGGCCTCCGAATCGCGGACCAGCGCGATCCGCAAAGGCCGGGCCCTCTACGCGATCACCGACCGCTACGAGCGCAAGGCCTTGCCCCTCACGGGTGTGTGGCTGAAGCCGAGCGGCGAACTCACCTCGCTTCAGGGCAAGGGCCGCTACCGGGGCAAGGTGGAAATCTTCCCCAATGCCCAGGGTCGCCTCACGGTGGTGAACACACTCGACCTGGAGACCTACCTGCGCGGCGTGGTGCCCAAGGAGATGGGCGCCTGGGAATTCCCCTCGCTGGAGGCCCTCAAGGCCCAGGCCGTGGCCGCTCGCACCTACGCGGTGGCCAACCGCGGCAAGCGCGCGGCCGATGGCTTCGACATGGGCGACACCGTGGCCGATCAAGTCTACGGCGGCCGGGACGGCGAACAGTCCCTCACGGACCGGGCTGTCCTGGAAACCGAGGGCCTCTTCGCCACCTACGGCGGTCGGCCCATCCAGGCCCTCTTCATGGCCAACTGCGGCGGCCATACCACGGACGTGGGTCAGGTGTTCGGCGGCCAGGCGCCCTACCTGAGGGCCGTCTCCTGCTACGCCCCCAAACCCGTGACCCTGCCCTACGCCTCGGGCGTGGCCGTTCCCCTGGAGAGCGCCCAGCCTTGGCTGAGCTGGGAACTGCTGCGGCTTGCCTCGGTCGCCATTCCCACCGACTGGCTGTCCGGTGAGCGCCTGGCGCGACCGGCCACCTTCGGCGATCTGGCCCAGCCCGTGCGCGCGCTGCAGCAACGGCTGGCTCTGGAAGCCCGCCCCCTGAATCGGGACGGAAACCTCTACCTCGGCCTGGCCAAAGCCTTCGGCTTCCAGCGCCTCGTGGAAGGCCAGGAGCGCCCCCAGGACGCCGCCTACTTCCTGCCCGACCTGACCACCGAGGCCACCACTCAGGATCGGCTGCTGGCGGCCTTCCTCACCCGCCGCGGCGTGGTGCCCGCCTCCGCCTGGGCCGCCTCCGAACCCATCTCCCTGCGTCAGGCTCTGCAGGTGCTGGGCCGCCTGTGGCAGGAACTGGAAGCCTTCACCCCGGGCGAGGGCTCCCTGCTGCTGGACCGTCAGGTGCGACGCAAGCGCGGCGGGCCGGAACCTCTGCCCCTGGCGCCCACGCTGCTGGTGGTCGAGGAAGGCCCCGATGGCAGCCTCCGCCTGCTGCCCAAGGCCGACATCCAGGTGGGCGACCGCCTCAAGTGGATTCCTGGCGAGGGCGGCCCCACCCAAGTACTGGTGCGGCGGCTGGATCCCGATGGCGCCGCCTGGGACCGCTACAACCCCACCGCCCATTGGCGGGTGGAATACACCGAATCGGATCTGCTGGCCACGGTGAGCAAGCGCATCAAGGTGTCGGGCATCCGCGATCTGCGCGCCGACTACAACAATCAGGGGCGCGTCGAGGAACTGACCTTGGTCGACACCCAGGGCGCCGCCCACAAGGTGCACGGCATGCACATCCGTGGGCTGCTGGGCCTCAAGGACAACGTCTTCCGCTGGCTCACCGTGGGTCAGGGCGCCAACCGCCGCTGGATCTTCTACGGCCGGGGCTGGGGCCATGGCCTGGGCATGTGCCAGACCGGGGCCTATGGCATGGCCCTGGAGGGCGCCACCTTCCAGCAGATCCTGCAGCACTACTACCCCGGCACAAACCTCCAGCGCGTCGACTGACTTTGTGACGTTTATTTCTCAACCGACCATTGACGGAAGCGCATAGCCGACCCAGGTTTCCCACTCACCTCATGGAGATGGGCATGGCCATGGACGCTTGGATCCTCAGCGCGCCGCTGAAAGTGTTGCGGCGGGAGGACCATCCGTACCAGGAAACCACCCTGGCCACCCTGGGGCGCCATGAACTGGGCCTGTGTCGCCGCGACACAGGCACTGGGCCCGGCTGCGAGCTCTTCCTCGACGGCCACTCCATCTTCCATCCTGGGGCCCCCGCCCCCTCCAGGGCATGGTTCGAGCTCTGCCGTGAGCTGGGCTATGAACCCGCCCGGCACTGGGACTGGGATCCCGCCCTCATCCTTTTCCAGCAGGTGATTCCGGCCCTGGCGGCGGATTGGCACGAGCCGCCTCTGGTCCTGAACGACCAGGGCCTTCCCGAGGGCCTCCTCACCCTGGCCGGGCTGCGACAGGCCTTCGCCGAGGCTGTGGCCGGGCTGAGGCGCGCCCAGACGGGCCCCGTGGGCGCCAAGGTGGCCGAGACCTTCGAGTGGCTGCCACTGCGAGCCGTGGTCTTCCATGACGACGCCCAGCTCCCCCTGGATTTCGAGGGCACAGGCCCTTCCGGCCGCGTGTCACTGCTGCTGGGCATCCACCGAGACCGCCCCGTGATCATCGAAGGGCTATCACCCGCTCCCACCTCGCGGCGATGGCTGGTGGAAGACCTCCATGGTCGCCAGGATGCCGCCACCTACCTCGCCGCCGCAGGCCTGGATCCCGAGCCGCCCAAGGGCTTCGAGGCCGCCCTCCAGCGCGCCCTCGACCGCCTCAGCCACTGGATGGAGGCGCCGCTGGATGCGTATCGCCGCACCTATCCCGTGGGCATCTCCTGGCACCATGGCCGCCGGGAAGGCCTGGTGGGACGCACCATCGTCGAGGTGCGCACCGGCGATCAGCCCGTGCTCATCCTTGATGACGGCACCGAAGTGGCCCTCTCGCCCGAGCCCCTGCCCACTTGGGAGCACGGCGGCATCTGAGGCGCCGATTCAATTTCCGCCGAGCTGTTCCCACTTCACGGCGAAATGATCGAGGATGCCCTGGCGCTCTGCCCGCTCCTGGTCGGCGATGCTCGTGTAGGGATGCTGGAACACCACCCGCCGCACCCCCCGCCGCACCAGGGCGCGGCAGCAGGTGAGGCAGGGCTCGTGGGTGACGTAGGCCGTGGCCACGGGGCCGTCGCAGAAGCCCAGCGCGTTCTCCTCAGCATGGCTGGTGTGGAGGCAGCGTTGCCCCGGCTTGCAGGTCTCCGGCGTGCAGTGGGCCATGCCGGGCAGCGCGCCGTTGAAGCCCGCTGCGGCGACGCCCCCATCAGCACGGAGCAGCACCGCGCCCACCTTCAGGCGACAACAGGTGCCCAGGCGGCTCAGTTCGAGCGCCATGTTCATGAAGACTTCATCCTTCAGCTGCGCGCGGGACATAGGACCTCGAAACGGACTTCCATGATGGCAAAGCCCGCCAGGCCTGGCGCCACATTCTCTCGGAGCCCGCACCGGCACTGCCCGGGCCCGCTGCGGGCCCAGGTTGAGGCTAGAATGAGACTGGCTGCCAGTGGTCCCGTAGCTCAGCGGATAGAGCGACCGCCTCCTAAGCGGTAGGTCGTGGGTTCAATTCCCGCCGGGACCACCAGCCAAAACAGCTTGCGGGAGCACCTTCAGGCTGCCTCCAGTCAGATGGATAGGATGGTGCAACAATCCCTCGTCCAGGAGAGCTGCGCTTGCTTCCACCCCATTCACCGGCACCAGGGTTCTTCGATGCCCACAGCCATCTCGGCTTGGCCCCTGATCCTATTGCGGATTGGCGGGTGGTGTGCGGAACCTGCGAGGCGGACTGGGACGCGGTCCTGAATCAGGCCATCCCCGGTTCCAAGGCCAGTCAGACCTGGATCCTGCCGATGCTGGGCCTGCACCCCTGGCAGGTTCAAACGGCTTCGGACCAATGGGCGCCGCGCCTGGAGTCCCTGCTGCGGTCCCACCGGGCGGGTCTCGGGGAATGCGGGCTCGATTTCACTCGCAAGGAGGCGGATCGGGCCGCCCAGGAGGCCGCCTTCCGGCTACAGCTGCGGTTGGCCCATGCCCTCCACCGCCCGGTGGCCATCCATGCGGTGCGGGCCTGGGGCCGCCTCATCGACCTGCTGAAGACGGAGGAGGTGCCCGCCGCCGGAGCCCTGGTCCACGCCTTCGGAGGCAGCCCCGAGATCGCCTGCGCCCTTCAAAACCTGGGGCTCTACCTCTCCTTCTCCGGCGATCTCATGAAGCCGGGACGCGATCAACTTCGGGCTTCGCTGCGGGTTGTAGAGCCAAGCCGCCTGCTGCTGGAAACCGATGGCACCGGCGATCTGGGGGCGGTCATGGCCGCAGCGGCCCAGCTCCTCAACGTGTCGGTGGCGGAACTGGCGGCCCAGACCTGTGAGAATGGACTGCGTTGTTTCAAGGAGCTGATGGCATGAGGTGGTATTCCCGGAGTGAGCTGCTGCTGGGCGAGGCAGCCCTGGACCGGTTGCGCGGCGCGCGCGTGACGGTCTTCGGCCTGGGCGGCGTGGGCTCTTTCGCCGTGGAGGCCCTGGCCCGGGCGGGTGTGGGCCACCTGCGGCTGGTGGACCATGATGTGGTGGGGCCCAGCAACCTCAACCGCCAACTCTTCGCCCTGCGCTCCACCATCGGTCTGCCCAAGGCGGAAGTGGCCGCCGCCCGCGTGCGGGACATCAATCCCGACTGCGACTGCGATCCCCGCGTGACCTTCATCCACACCGACACCTTGCCGGAGCTGCTGGAGCCCCGGCCCGACGTGATCATCGATGCCATCGACTCCATGACCTGCAAGGTGGCCCTGATGCGCACCGCCGTCGAGCAGCAGCTCCCCATCATTTCCGCCATGGGCGCCGGGGGGCGCACGGACAGCAGCCAACTCAAGGTGGGCGACCTCAGCCACACGCGCCTCTGTCCCCTGGCTGCCCGGGTGCGCAAGGAGCTTCGGAAGCACGGCATCAGCCAGGGCATCCGCTGCGTCTATTCGCTGGAGCCCGCCGACAACAAACGCCCCGCCAACCCCGTGGACATCGAGCCGCACCGCGGGCCGGGGCGCCAGCGTCGGCCCGTGGGCACCATCTCGTACATGCCCGCCATCGTGGGCCTGAAGGTGGCCGAGGAAGTGCTCCGCCTGCTCCTGCTCCCCAAGACCTGAGGACGGACCGATCAGGCCCGCGGGGCCTCCTGGTGAAGGGCTGCCCCGATGGCCTGCTGGAGCTGCTGAAGGTCGAAGGGCTTGCCCAGGAAGGCCTGGGGGCGATCCGGGTGGTCGTTCGACATCACCTGGGCCTTGTCGTAGCCGCTCGTCAGGATGATGGGCAGGCCCGGCTCCAGCCGCCTCAGGGCCGACAGGGTCTGCCATCCATCCAGGCGCGGCATGGTCAGGTCGGTGATCACCAGGCGGATGCCTGACCCGCAACGCCGGTAGACTTCCACCGCCTCCAGGCCATCCCGGGCCGTCACCAGCGTGAACCCCAGCCGCTCGACCAAGGCGCCCGTGGCCATGAGCAGGGCCTCGTCATCTTCCACCAACAGCACCGTGCCCCCGGCCCCGAGGGGCTGCGGCTCTCCTCCTGCGGGCGTGCGGGCCGCCACCGGGGCGGCGCACACCGGCAGGTAGACCCGGAAGGCACTCCCATGCCCGGGCCGGCTCTCCACGGCGACCACCCCACCATGGGCCTGCACGATGCCCAGCACCAGCGGAAGCCCCAGGCCCCGGCCCACGAACTTGGTGGAGAAGAAGGGATCGAACAGCTTCGGCAGGTCCGCCTCGGCGATGCCGGTTCCCGTGTCGGCCACCTCCAGGCAGGCGTAATCGCACCCCTCGGCCATGCGGTTGACCGGGAAGTGGGTGGAAGCCTGGACTTCAGCACCCCGCGCTGTCCGGAGGCTGAGGCTGACCTTCCCCCGAGCACCACCCATGGCCTCCCAGGCGTTGGTCATCAGGTGGATGAGGACCAGCCTCAGTTCCTCTTCATTGGCCAGGATCACCGGCCCCGGCGTGGGGAGATCCACCTCCAGCGCCACAATGGCTGGCAGTTCCTTCTCGATGAGCGACAGGCTGCCACGGCAGATGTCGGAGAGGTACCTGGGCTCTCCGGCCAGGTGCCCCTGCCCCAGGTAGACCAGGAGCTGGCGGCTGACGTCCGCCGCCCGCTCGGCGGCCTGTTTGGCCAGCGCCAGGAAGCGATCCGCCTCTGCCCCGGCAGGCAGGTCGCTGAGCAGCTCCAGGTTGGCGATCACCGCCTGGAGTTTGTTGTTGAAGTGGTGGGCGACGGAACCGGCCATGAGGCCCAGACTCTCGGCCTTCTGAATCTGGTGGTTCAGCGCCTCCAGCTCCGCCTTCCGAGCCTCTCCCTGCTTGCGTTCGGTGATGTCGAGGCTGAACCCGGCCAACAGGGCATGGGCGCCCTGCAGGATCGGGAACTTGATGGTCTCGTAGCAGCGGCCGTTGAAGGATTCCTCCCGCTCCAACACCTTGCCCCCGGCCACGACGGCCCAGTCATCGGCGGTCATCTTCTCAGCAATGTCCGCAGGGAACAGGTCGGCCATGCTCTTGCCGACCATGGCCTCGGCGGAGATGCCAACCATCTGCTGGAAGTTGGCGCTGACATGCAGCACCCGGCTCTCTGCGGCTGTCACCTCCTTGATGAAGGCATAGATTGGCGAGTGCCGCAGGAACTGGGACAGCATTTCGTTGGAGGCGCTCAGGGCGGCCTCGGCCCGCTTGCGTTCCGTGATGTCGGAGAAGGTGACCACCGCCTGCTCGACCTGACCAGCCTCACCCCGGATGAGGTGTGCGTTGCAGAGGGCCCAGTGCGGCTCAGCGCTGTCCGGGCGGCGCACGCCCACCACCAGGTTGCTGAGGTTCTCGCCGGAGGTCAGCACCCGGTTGACCGGATAGTCCTCCAGGGGCAAGGTCGAGCCGTCCTCTTTCAGGAAGCACCAGGCCGGGTCCAGGGCGGTCTTGCCGAGCATCTGGTCTTGAGTCAGGCCGAGGAGGGCCCCGGCCATGGTGTTCGAGTAGAGGATCCGCGTGTCCGGCCGGTGCACCACCACACCGGAGGTGAGGTTGTCCACCAGGGAGCGGTACTTCGCCTCGCTCTCCCGCAGAGCCTCCTCCGCCTGCTTGCGCGCAGTGATGTTCTCGTGGGTGACCAGGGCGCCGCCCAGGTGGCCCTCAAGCCGGGTGGCCCGCATGTGGAACCAGCGCTGCTCGGTGGGGCTGTCGCAGGGATACTCCAGCTCGAAGGTGGGCCGTGTGCCCGTCAGCACCGCCTGCAGCCCCTCCAGCACCTCCTCGGCATGGGCTTCACCCACCTGGGCCGCCTGGCGGACCACCTCCAGGTAGCTGACCTGTTCGGTGACGCCGATGGGCTGGGCGATGCCGTTCTCGCAGGCGAAGCGGTGCCAGGGTTCGTTCACGGAGCGGATGTAGCCAGCAGCGTCGAGCACCGCCACATTGGCCTGCAGCGAGTCGAGCACCAGCTTGCGCAGGGCCTCGCTGCGCCGCAGATCCTCCTCGGCCTGTTTGCGCTCGGTCAGGTCGGCAAAGGTGCAGACCACGAGCCGCACACTGCCATCAGGGTTCAGCAGCGGACTGGCGCTCACCAGCAGCCAGACGCGATCTTGCGTCACTGGGCGGAAGACGCCCATCACCACATCGTGCACCGGCTGCCGCGTGGCGATGGCCTGGGGCACGGGGTGGCTGGGGCCTGGGAAAGGCGAGCCATCCTCGTGGATGACATTCCAGTCCGGGTCCAGGGAGGTCTTCCCCAGCAGCTGGTCCTCGGTGAGACCCAGCAGCTCGAGGGCCCGGGGGTTGCTCGTCACGATCTCGGCGGTCGGCGACTGGATGAGCATGCCCACCTTCAGGCCTTCGCAAAGGGCCCGGAAGGATTCCTCATCCGGACGCGCCCCTCGGCAGGCTGAAGCCGTCAGGCAAGCCGTCTCCGGCGGTACCTGCCCCTCCCCTGGAAGCCCCTCCCTCAGCCCAGCCATGGTGTGTCTTTCGGTGGACTGAATGATGCGCCTAAATAAACACCGAGGTAAGAGGCGAAGAACGCCTCCTTTAATCCAGAGGAAGGCTTCGGGCCCCTTCCACGGCTTGCCGGATCACGGACAGGAACTGGGTGTTCTGATAGGGTTTGGCCAGGAAGCCTGCCAGCCCCCGGCCCAGGAAATCAGCCAGCACTTCCTGTTCACTGTAGCCACTGGTGAGTACCACGGGCACCGAGGGATGGGTTTCATGCATCCGCAGGAAAGCCTGCCGTCCATCCATGTGCGGCATGGTTAGATCCATGAGCACCACACTGATTTCGCTGTGACGAAGCTCGAACAGGGAAAGGGCTTCCTGCCCGTTGGCGGCTTCCAGCACCTGGAAACCCAACATCTCCGCCAATCCCCGGGCCACGGCCCTCGCTGCGGATTCATCATCGACCAGCAGCAGATGCCCGTGCCCCCGCCACTCGACCTCGGGACTGGCCTGCGCAGGCGTTTCGGAGGCCGGGTGGGGCGCCGGCAGAAAGAGCTTGAACACCGACCCGCGGTTCAGCTCGCTGTAGACCTTGAGACCACCATGGTGGCTGCGCAGGATGCCCAGCATCGCCGACAATCCCAGCCCACGGCCTGTGAACTTGGTGGTGAAGAAGGGATCGAAAATCCGGTCGATCACCTCGGGCCCCATGCCGCAGCCGGTATCGCTGGCTTCCAGCGTGACATAGGTTCCCGCCGTGATGGGCAGGGCCGGCAGGAGGCCGCCGTTATAGGCTTCATCCACCATCTGCACCCCGGTGCGCACGGTGATGAGCCCGCTGGTCTCATCCCCGATGGCTTCGGAGGCGTTGGTCACCAGGTTCATGACGAGCTGCTGCATCTGGGAGGGATCACCGAACACCGACGGCAGATCCGGGGCCAGG
Organism: Geothrix sp. PMB-07; assembly: GCF_030758935.1. NCBI lineage: Bacteria > Pseudomonadati > Acidobacteriota > Holophagae > Holophagales > Holophagaceae > Geothrix > Geothrix sp. PMB-07. Next base: position 1,093,667 of record NZ_CP132333.1, on the reverse strand, counting down.
TCGTAGCGCACCACGGCCTTTTTTGAGATGGAAACCGAAAGCAGCTGAGTCATCTCCAGCACCAGGCGATTCAGGTCGACGTCGATGACCTGGAGACGGCCCTTGCCCGCGTAGGCCAGCAGCTGCCGGGTGAGATCCGCTGCGCGCAGGGTGGCCTGTTCGATCTGCTGCAGATAGGGCAGCACGGGGCTTTCCCGCGGCAGATGCAGCATGCCGAGGTTCGCATTGCCCAGGATGGCGGTCAGCAGGTTGTTGAAGTCGTGGGCGATGCCGCCTGAAAGCACCCCGAGGCTTTCGAGTTTCTGGGACTGGCGCAGGGCCTCTTCCGCCTCCTTGCGCTGGGTGATGTCCGCCCGGATGGCCACGAACTCCACGGGGACGCCATTCTCGCCCAGGAAGGGAACGATGGTCGTATCCACCCAGTAGTGGGAGCCATCCTTGGCCCGGTTCCGGATTTCCCCCTTCCACACCTGACCGCTGAGGATCGTATCCCAGAGCTGGCCCATGAAGGACTTGGGGTGGTAACCCGAGTTGATGAGGCGATGGTCCCGGCCCAGCAGTTCCTCCCGGCTGTACTGGGAGATGGCGCAGAACTTGTCATTCACGTACGTGATCTTGCCCTTGGCATCGGTGACGGCCACGATGGCGTGTTCGTCCAGGGCACGCTTGAAGTTCGCCAGTTCCTGAAGCACCTGATCCATCCGTGCGCCGTCCTTCCCAGGGTCGCCCGGAACGGCCTTCTGTCCGCGGGGGGCATCCTTGGTGGGCTGACGGAGTGCCACGAATCGCTCTCTTTCATACAGGTGTAGGAATTTTTGCGAGTCGGACTCAATATGCGCTCATTCCCTTCCTTAGCAAGCCATTCCCTCGGAAAGGCTCTAACCTCAATCCCGCGAACAGGTGGTCGTGGCGGAACCGAATGCTTCCCGCCCACCTGACTTGACTGTCGCCTTGGCAGCTCAGCGGCCTGTGGGCGCGTTGTATTCTGCGTAGGTGCCCTGGAAATCCTCGATGCCCTCGTCGGTGAGGTGCCAGATGCGGGTGGCCACCTCATCGATGATGTCCTCATCGTGGGTCACGAAGAGGATGGTGCCCTCGTAGCGCTGCAACGCGTCGTTGAGCGCGATGACGGCTTCCAGGTCCAGGTGGTTGGTGGGTTCGTCGAGCACCAGGATGTTGGGCTTCTGCAGCATCAGCTTGCAGAAGAGCAGACGGCAGGACTCGCCGCCGCTGAGCACGTCCGTCATCTTGTTGCCTTCCTCGCCCCGGAAAAGCATCTGGCCCATGACCCCGCGGATCTGCTCCTTGGTGGCCTCGGGATCAAACTGGTGCAGCCAGGTGACCAGCTCGTAGCCCTTGGGGATGCTCTCGGCGAAATCCTGGGAGAAGTAGCCCACGTTGGCCTCGTGGCCCCACTTCACCTCACCGCCATCCAGCTTCAGGCCCAGTTCCGTCACTTGGGGTGCGTTCGCCAGGAGGGCGTTCAAGAGCGTGGTCTTGCCGATGCCGTTGCGGCCCATGATCGCGATCTTCTCGCCGCGCTGCACCATGGCCGTGAACCCCTTGATGACCTCGACGCGCCCCCCTTTGCCCGATTTGTCCGAATCGTAGCCCTTCTTCACGCCCTCGAACTCCAGCGCATAACGGCCGCCCGGCTTCGCCAGATTGAACTTGATGAAGGGCCGCTGGATGTTGCTGCGCGCGAGATCGCTGGGCTGGAGCCGCTCCACTTCCTTGCGGCGGCTATTCACCTGGCTGCTGCGGGTGCCCGCGGCGAAACGCTGGATGAACTCGTTCAGCTGGGCGATCTTCTTCTCGCGCTGGGCGTTGTCCGCCTCAATGCGCGACCGTACCTGGATCTTGGCCATGACCATGTCGTCGTAGCCGCCGGTGTACTGGATGATCGTCTGGTAGTCGATGTCGGCGATGTGGGTGCAGACGTTGTTCAGGAAGTGGCGGTCGTGGGAGATCACCACCACCGTGCCCTTGTAGCGGTTGAGGAACTCCTCCAGCCAGTGGATGGAATCCAGGTCCAAGTGGTTGGTGGGCTCGTCCAGCAACAGGGCCTCGGGGTTGCCGAAGAGGGCCTGGGACAAAAGCACGCGCACCTTCTGGCCGCCCTGCAGCTCACTCATCTTGCGATCGTGCAGCTCCTCGGGAATGCCCAGACCGTCCAGCAGCACGGCGGCATCGGCTTCGGCGGTGTAGCCGTCCTCATCGGCCACCACGCCTTCGAGCTCGGCCACGCGCATGCCGTCCTCGTCGGTCATCTCCGCCTTCTCGTAGATGGCGTCGCGCTCCTGCAGCGCCTTCCAGAGCCCGGCATTGCCCATGATCACCGTGTCGATGACGCGGAAGGCATCGAAGGCGAACTGGTCCTGGCGCAGGATGCCCATCTTCCGGGGGCGAATCACGTTCCCCATCTGCTGCTCGAGCTCGCCCGCCAGAATCTTCATGAAGGTGGATTTGCCCGCGCCGTTGGGCCCCGTCAGGCCATAGCGGCGGCCCGGATTGAACGTCGTCGTGACGTCCTCGAAGAGGATCTTCGATCCGTAGCGCATGGTGACGTTCTGCACTGCAAGCATGGAGACTCCCGAACCGGTCATTGTAGCGCGGCGGCCGGAATTGTCCGAGGGGTGTTCTCAGGAGGCTCCAAACGGCGCCTTAAGGGCACCACTTGGAGATAGGCGACAACGCCATCGAACAGAGCTTTTCCCAGCTACAAAACGGCGCCCAAAGGGGCGCCATTTTGTAGCTGGGCCGAACCCTTCGCCGGAACCCACTCCATCAGAACGGAATGTCATCATCCGGGAAGCTGCCGCCACCGGCCGGGCTGGGGGCGCCGTGATCCTCGAAGTCCTGGGAGCCGCCGCCGGAAGCGCGGCCACCATAGCCACCGCTGTCGCGGCCACCGCCGCCTTCATCCATGCGGCCCAGCATCACGAAGTTGTCGCAGCGGATGTCGCAGGCGGTCTTCTTCACGCCGGCCTGATCGGTGTATTCGCGGTACTGGATGCGGCCCTCGATCATCACCTGCTTGCCCTTGCGCAGGTACTTCTCGGCGATCTCGGCCTGCTTGCCCCACACCACGATGTTGTGCCATTCCGTTTTGCTCTGCTTTTCACCGCTCTGGTTCTTCCAGGTTTCGGTGGTGGCCACGGAAAAGCGGGCGACGCTCTGACCCGAAGGCGTGGCCTTCAGCTCGGGGTCGCGGCCCAGGTTGCCGATGAGCATGACTTTGTTCAAGGATCCGGACATGACGTCCTCCTGTTCTGTTTAGGCGGAGCTCTCCGCCTTACCGTCGACTCAGACCATCTGAGGGGGTGGTAGGGTGTTGAGGATTCCGCCGAGGGAAATCCATGTCAAGCGGCAACTCAAAGCTCCTCGTCAGCTGCAAAAACAAGTCGGGTGCGGAGAAGCATTACCTTCCGGCCCTCCGATCCGCCGGCTGGACCGGCCCCATCCACCTGGCCGCACCAGGAGAAGCCCTGCCGGATCTCAGCGAGGTCTCGGGCCTGCTCCTCACCGGCGGCTACGACATCCATCCCTGTCACTGGGACGCGAAGGAAACGGTCCATCCGGCAGCGGAGGTGGATGCGGATCGCGATGCTTTCGAGATCCCCCTCATCCGTGCCGCCTGGGCGTTAAACCTGCCCATCTTCGGCATCTGCCGCGGCGAGCAGGTGCTCAACGTGGCCCTGGGCGGCAGCATGATCCAGGATGTGCCCGATCACTTCGGCTGCGAGAACACGCGCCACCAGCACGGCACTCCCGATGTGCCTGACATGCATCATCGTGTGCAGTTGGCGCCGGGCTCCCGCCTGCGGGCCCTGCTCGGCGAAGATGTGTTCCTTGTGAACAGCCGCCACCATCAGGCTGTCAAGCGGGTGGCGGCGCCCCTCGTGGCCGTGGGCTGGCACCTGGACACCATCCATCCGGAAACCGGTCCCCTCATCGAAGCCCTGGAAGCCACGGATCCCCACCGCTGGGTATTCGGTGTCCAGTGGCATCCGGAGAACCTGGTGAATCTGAAAGGGCCCGCGGGAGATGCGGCGCGGGACCTTTTCGCGGCATTCATCCTGGCAATGGGCCACAACTGATCCCCCGGAGGGCCCATGTCCGCGCCCATTCGCTTCGAGATCCTTGATCGCATCGCCACGCTGACTCTGGACCGGCCGGACAAGCTGAATGCCCTGGTGCCTGAGATGAGGGAGGGCTTCGAGGAGGCCCTGGCCAGGTGCACTGAACCGATCGTGAAAGCCCTGTTCATCAGGGGCGCGGGCCGGGCCTTTTGCGCGGGTGGCGACATCGGTTGGATGGCCCGGGCCCTTTCGGAAGGGCGCTGGTCTGAGATGGAGGCGCTCCTGGATTTGGGAGTCACCGTGGCCCACGGCCTGGCCCTGCTGCCCAAACCCGTGGTTGCGGTGGTGCAGGGGGCCGCTGCAGGGGCCGGCATGAGTCTCGCGCTTTCGGCCGACTTCCGTGTGGCCAGCTCCGATGCAGTGTTCAGCATGGCTTTCGTGAAAATCGGTCTGCACCCGGATTGGGGCGGGAGCGTGGCCCTCTCGCGGCTGGTGAACCCCGCCATTGCCGCTGAACTCATGCTGGGTGGCGATTCCCTGGATGCACCCAGGGCCCAGGCTCTGGGGCTGGTGAATCAGGTGGTACCCCCGGATCAGCTCGACGCCACAGTGGCGGCCCTGGGCCGTCGCTTTGCCTCGGGGCCCTCTGAAACCTTCGCTCGCATCAAAGCCACCCTGCTTCGCAACCAGGGGCTGGATGGCAACAGCCTGCGCGCCCAGCTCGAAACCGAAGGAGCCCAGATGAAAGCCGCCATGCGCCATCCGGATGCCCGGGAAGGACTCGCCGCCTTCCTGGAAAAGAGGGCGCCGGTTTTCCTCTGAACCGGAATCTTGACAGACCCGGCGCACCCAGAAAAAACCCTCAATGATGTGTCATCCTATGATCTATGCCAGCCACCCTGACAATCTGTTCAGACTGTGAACGCCACGCCCTGCGCCGTCCCAAACAAGGCAGGGCCATGACCGAAGCCTTGGCGTGCCTGACCAAGCTGCTCCTCTCCCGGAAGCGACTCCAGGGGCTGGAGATCGTCAAGGAGAGCTGCCTTCAGAACTGCCCCTTCGGAAAGATCTGTGTGGCCATGAAGCGAGGCGATCAGGAAATTCGCCACCATCTTTCGCCGGGAGATGATCTGAAGGCGGTAGCAGCGAAACTGGCAGGCACTGCGAGAGTGGAAGAACCTCGCTAGCGGCTGCCTGCCGCCTGGAAAACCACTCGCGCCTCTTCCAGTTCCCGCCGGATTTCCGGGGCCTGGCGGCGGGGATCGGCCACGGCTTGATCCAGTTCCTTCAGCGCCAGGTTGGGCTGTCCGGTGCGAAAAGCCAGCCATGCCCGGGCCCGGTGCACGTAAGGGGAATCCGCCGCCCCGAGCGGAAGGGCCGCCAGGCGGGCTTCCGCCTCCTTCGTGTCGGGTCTGGGTTTGCGTAGGCAGCATTCCGCGATTCCCGCCTGGGCGTTGATGCGCACCTCGGGTGTCACGCCTTCAGGCAACAACTCCATGACGCGCTGGTAGCCTGCCAGGGCCTTGGCCATGCGCCCCTGCGTGCGGTCGAGTTCGGCCATGTAGAACTGGCATTCCGCCTCGACGGTGCGAAGCGCGGAGGTTTGCGCCAGCTGGAGAGCCCTCGCATGGAGCTCGCCTGCCCCCGCCAGCTCACCCTTCATGGAGGCCAGGATGCCCAGGTTGCGCAGACAGGTGATCTGGCCGCCTTGGTCGCCCACGGATTCACGGGCTGTGAGGGCCCGGGTCAACAGGGTTTCCGCTGCGGGCAAATCGCGGGCGGTGAGGGCCACCACGCCGAGGTTGTTGAGGGCCAGGGCCTCGCCCCAGCGGTTGCCCTGCTCCTGCTGCAGCTTCAGATTGCTCCGGTAGTAGGTTTCAGCGGTTCCCAGATCGCCGCGTTTCAGGGCGAGGTTCGCCAGGTTGTTCTGAGCCAGGGACAGGTAGACCTGATCACCGGTCTGCTGGCTCAATCGGAGCGACCGTTCATAGTACTGCCCGGCTTCATCGTAGTGCCCACGCTCCGCGGCAATAAGGCCCAGGTGGTTGACGGCGATGGTCTCGCCATCCCGGTCGCCCACGGCGTGCGCCAGCGCCAGGGAGGCTTCACGCAGGTGTTGCGCCTCATCCAGCTGGCCCAGATCCTTGGCCAGGTAGGCCTTCAATCCCAGGACGCGCCCTTCGGCCCAACGGTCTCCCGTGGCCCGGGCCGCCATGAGGGCCCAATTGGCGATGGCCGGGGCCTGCTCCCGGCCCAGGCGCCGCAGGCAGGCGGCGTAGGCTGACACCGCGCTGGAGAAGGCCGGTGCCTTCATGGCGGCCTCCCGGAGCTGGGGCTCACTGGCCTTGAAATCCCCCTTGAGGAACAGGGCTTTCCCGTTGGCATAGGCGGCGAACACCTCGGGCGGCACAGGCTGCTGCAGGATGGCACTGGAACGCAGGGGATCCACCTTCCTGAGCAGATCATGGGCCGCAGGGTCCACCAGCGTGTAGGGCGTGAAGGATTCCTCCCGCGGGGCCCGAACCACTCCCGAGAAGCGCACCCGACCAGACGCATCCACCAGGTCATAGCTCAGCAGGTGCGCCTGGCCTTTGGCTTCCCGACTCAACGTGCCACGCAGGAAGAGGCGCGCCCCCAGGGCCTTGGCGATGCGGGCTTGTCCTGCGGGTTCCTGGGCCTCCGAGGCATTCATTCGCAGGTTGGTGATGATGCGGCTGACGGCCTCGGGCTCCACCACGGAAAGACTCGGGGAGCCGTGCAGAGACGTGGCCAGCAGTTCCGCCATGCCCACCCCCACCAGGGCCTCCAGATTCGGATCCCCCGTGGCATTGCGGATGGGCATGACCGCCAGGCGCGGCACCTGCGCTTTGCCCAGATCGGCGATGATGCTGCGGCCGAACAGGAGGTAGCCTCCTCCGGCCACGAGCGACACAGCAAGCAGGGTGCCCAGAACCCACCGGGTGACTGGTTTTCGATTCAGCTGCAGGGCCAGGGCTTCGGCCACCTCGCGGCTCGTGGGCCGGAGATCCGCGTCCTGCCTGAGCATGGCCCGCAGCAGAGCTTCCAGACGACGGGGCAGCCGTGCACCCCGCAAGGGCCGAAGCTCGCCTTCGAGGGTGGCTTCCATGCGCTCGCGCCCCTCGCCCGGAAACGGCGCTTCACCCACCAGCAGCTCCCAGGCCACCACGCCGAGAGAAAACACATCGCTGGCCGCCCCAACACGCTTGCCGCTCATCTGTTCAGGGGAGGCATAGAGGGGGCTGCCCATGAAGTGCCCCGCTTCGGTCAACTCACCCCAGCTGGATGAAGCCGCTGGCCGGGTCAGCGCCTCATCGATGGATCCACCACCGGCCTGCGTGTCCCTTTCCAGAAAGGCCAGACTCGCCAGATTCGGCACCTGCCCCGTGGGCGCCTCCGCCTGAACGGCGGCGGAATCCAGCAGCCGGGCCAGGCCGAAATCCAGCACCTTCACCTGCCCCTGGTGATCCAGCATCACGTTGCTGGGCTTCAGATCGCGGTGAACGATGCCCTTGGCGTGAGCCGCCTGCAAGGCGAGAGCAATGGCATGGAGGGCTTGCATTTTTGCCCGAAAGCCCAGCTTCGGAGCCAGCGCCGAGAGCGTTTCCCCCTCCACGAATTCCATGGCGATGAAGGCGCTGCCCCGCGCCTCTACCCAATCGTGCACTTGGCACACATGGGGGTGGTTGAGCTGGGCCAGGGCCATGGCCTCGCGCCGGAAACGGCCTGTGGCGGAGGACGATTCGTGCTCGCTCAGATGAATGGCCTTCAGGGCCACCTTGCGTTCGAGCACCGGATCCCAGGCCAGGTACACCGCGCCCATGCCGCCCTGACCCAGCAGCCCGCGCACCTGGAAGCGTCCGATCTCGGTGCCCGGCGCCAGAGTTTCGCCGCCGGAATCCTCCGGTGGTTCAACGTCTGATGGACCTGCCGGGGACGGCTGCATGGTTATGCCTGGGAGGAAATGGGGTTGGCTCCCATCTGATCGATAGCTCCGGTCCGATGTGAAGAATGGCCGACTTCCTCCATCGGGATCATTTCATCTGCCGGCTCTGGGCTGCTTCGATGAGTTCCTTGATGCGCCGCGCATCGGCCTTGGAGTGGCCATGGCTGGTCAGCGGATCGCTGCCGCCGGTGCTTTCGATGAGGATGTCCGACCAGAAGAGGCCCGTGTCGATGCGGACACTGGCCACCTTGGAGAGATGGATGCTGATCTCGTTGACCGTGAACCAGGAGCGCTTGCGGCGCACCACGGCGGTTTCCGTAACCTCGATGACCGTGGTGAACAGGTGGTTGCCCTTGGTCCAGCGGCTGGCCTTGAAGGTCTCGGTGGCCATTAGAGAGCGGCCTTGGCGGCGGCAACCACGGCCTCAGGCGTGACGCCATAGGCCGCCAGCAGCTTCTCGGGCTTGCCGCTCTGGCCGAACTGGTCGTTCACACCCACGCGACGCACGGGCATGGGGTGGGCCTCGGAGAGGATCTCCGCCACGATGCCACCCAGGCCGCCGTGGATCTGGTGCTCCTCGCAGGTGACCACGGCCTTGTGCCGCTTGGCCTGGGCGATCAGCGTGTCGCGGTCGAAGGGCTTGAGGGTGGGGGCGTGCAGCACGGTGGCCTCGATGCCATCAGCGGCCAGCAGCTCGGCGGCGTCCAAGCAGATGCTGGTGCCCAGCCCGCAGCCCACGAGCAGCACATCGGTGCCCTCGCACATCACCACGGCCTTGCCCACCTCGAACTGGTAGTCGTCGGCATGGATGCGGGGGAACTTGTCGCGGGTGAGGCGGATGTAGACGGGGCCCTGGTGGGTGTAGGCGAAGCGCACGGCCTGCTTCGTCTCGATGCCGTCGGCGGGTGAAAGAACGGTCATGCCGGGAATCATGGCCATCAGCGCCAGATCCTCCAGGCACTGGTGGGTGCCGCCGTCCTCGCCCACGGTGAGCCCGGCGTGGGTGGCGACGATCTTGACGTTCTGGTGCCCCACACCCACGGCCTGGCGGACGATTTCATAGGCCCGGCCCGTGGCGAACATGGCGAAGGTGCTGAGGAAGGGCACCACCCCCGTGGTGGCGGCCCCGGCGGCGGCGGCCACCATGCCCTGCTCGGCGGCGCCCATGTTGAAGAAGCGCTCGGGGAAGGCCTTGGCGAACTTGCCGGTGCGGGTGGACCCCGCCAGGTCGGCGTCGAACACGATGAGGTTGGCGCCCTCGTTCCCCAGCTCCACCAGGGTGTCGCCGTAGGCGTCCCGCAGGCTGTCCATCACTCCGCCCGCCTTGCCGCCCACGCCTGCCGTTTCCAGACCCGCCATGACCACTCCCATCCAAACCTTCATTCTACGCGAGGAGGGCCCGGTCCGCCGTCATGGGTCTACCGTTCAGCGGGGGCGGTCTGCGGCTGGCCCCCGATGCGTTCGGCGCAGCAGGATGGTTCTAGGCTGGTTGGATGGAAAAGCGCTTCCGCCCCCTGGCCCTGCTCTGGGTCCTGTTTCTCGCCTTGGCCGGAAGGGCCTTGATTCTGCGCTTGCGGTACCCGGGGCAACGCACATCCCCCTGGATTCTTGGTGGCCTGCTGGGTTTTCTGGCCCTCAGGATGCTGAGCCTGACCCGCGATTGGCGCCGCGGGCGGCTGCCGGGCACGCGCCTGCTGCTGCCCGCCCTGGTGTGTCTGGAGGGCCTGGGCCTGATGATCGCGAGAGGCCCCGGCCTGACCTTCAAACTGAGGCTGGCGACGGCCCTGGTGCTGGAGGCGCTGCTGCTGGTACTGGCCATCCGAGCTTGGAGGAGCGTACGCTCCCAACCAGGCGCCTGGCCCGAAGACCGCATCGCCCTCGCCTTTGAAGCCTTCCTCCCACCCCGGGCCGCCCGCCTCATCGCCCTGGAGCTGGTCATGCTGGGCAGTGCCCTGCGCTTCCTCTGTGGCGGCTTCCGTGACCCGGCGCCCCCGGGCTTCAGCCATCATCGGGAAGCGGCCCTCGGTGGGTTCCTCCCCGCCCTGCCCCTGCTCATTCCCGGAGACATCCTGCTGCTTCATGCCCTCTTTCCCCACCTCGCGCCCTGGCTGCGCTGGATCCTGCACGGCTCCACGATCTACGCGGTGCTCTGGCTCTTCGGCTTCTACGCCACGCTGAAGGCCCGCCCCCACCAGATCTGCGACGGACAACTCCACCTGCACCAGGGCCTGGTGAAGTCTGTGTCGTTTCCCGTTGGCTTAATCCAATCCATCGGACCCCTGCCCGAATTCAACGATGACTGGGCCCGACATGCACACATGAAAGGTGTGCAGAAGCTCGTGGCCGCGGGGCCCGCGGTGCTGGAGCTTGAACTGAGCGAACCCGTGCGCGTGCTGGGCCTCCTGGGCCCGGGGCGACCCACCACGCGCCTGGCCTTCTCCGTGGATGACCCCGCCGCCTTCCGCGCCGCCCTGGAGCAGGTGTGACCTTGGCCCTGCCCATCGATCCCCTGCTGCCGCAGATCATCGACAGCCTGAGCCACCATCCCAACCTTGTTCTGCAGGCGGATCCCGGCGCGGGCAAGACCACGCGCGTGCCCCCAGCGCTGCTGGCCTCGGGGCTGTTGGGAGAAGGTGAATGCTGGATCCTCGAGCCTCGCCGCCTGGCCGCCCGCTTGGCTGCCACCCGGGTGGCCGAAGAACTCGGCGAAGCCCTGGGCCAGCGGGCGGGTTACGCCGTGCGCTTCGAGCAGAAGGTCTCCAAGGCCACGCGCCTGCGCTTCGTCACCGAGGGCCTGCTGCTGCGGCGCCTCCATGGCGACCCCCAGCTGCGGGGCATCACGGCGCTGGTTCTCGATGAATTCCATGAGCGCCACCTCCACACCGACCTGGCCATCACCCTGCTGCGACGCCTGCAGCGGCAGTCCCGGCCCGACCTGCGTCTGCTGGTCATGTCCGCCACCCTGGATCCCGGCCCCGTAGCCACCTACCTGGACGCGCCCGTGCTGCGCAGCGAAGGGCGGGTCTTTCCGGTGGAAACCGCCTTTCTCGCGCGCCCCGATGACCGCCCCATTGAATTGCAGGTGGCTGACGCCCTGGAGCGGCTCTATGCCGAGGGCCTGCGCGGCCACACCCTCGTCTTCCTGCCGGGTGCCGCCGAGATTCGCGCCTGCCTGAAGGGCTGCGAGGCCGTGGCCCAGCGCCGCGGCCTGAGCCTGCGGCCCCTGCACGGGGATCTTTCGCCCGAGGCTCAGGCCCACGCCCTGGAGCCCCTCGCCACACCCAAGGTCATCCTCAGCACCAATGTGGCGGAAAGCTCCGTCACCCTCGATGGCATCGGCGCCGTGGTGGATTCGGGATTGGGCCGCGAGGCCGTCTACTCGCCCTGGTCGGGCCTCTCGGGCTTGAAGACCGTGCGCATCAGTCAGGCTCGCTGCACCCAGCGCACGGGCCGGGCGGGCCGCACGGGGCCGGGCCGCTGCCTGCGGCTGTTCACGGAAGCCGATCACGCCGCCCGGCCCGCCTTCGACACGCCGGAACTCCAGCGCGCCGACCTGGCGGAACCCCTGCTCACCCTCCACGGCATGGGCATCGGCCAGCCTGGAAACCTCGATTGGTTCGAGGCCCCACCGGCGGCTTCGGTGGCTTCGGCGGAGGCCCTCCTCACGCGCCTGGACGCCCTGGAGGACGGCGCCCTCAGCCCCATCGGCCGCCGCATGGCCGACCTGCCCCTGCACCCGCGCCTGGCGCGGCTGGCCGTGGCCGGGGAGGACCTGGGCATCCCCCAGCTGGCCCTGCGCGCCGCGGCCCTGCTGGAGACTGGCGGGCTGTCGGCCCGCCAAGGCCTGGACAGAAATCCGGTGAAGACCGGCCACGGCGCCGACTCCGACCTGCTGCTGCGCCTGGATCAGTTCGACGAGGCCGAAACGGCAGGCTTCGGGGCGGGGGCTTGCCGCGCTGCGGGTCTGGATGTGTCCGCCGTCCAGCGGGCCCGGCGCGCTTCCCAATCCCTTGCCCGCCTGCTGCCTTCGCCCGCCGAACCAGGTGATGCAGAAACGCGGCTGCTGAAGGCCCTGCTGCACGCCTACCCGGACCGCGTGGGCCAGCTCTCGGCCAATGGCACCTGCGCCTTCGCAGGTGGTGGCGGCGCGAAGCTCGATCCTGCCAGCCGCGTGCGGCGGCCGGGGCTGATCCTGGCCCTGGAGGCCGAAGCCACCAAGCAGGGCACAGGCGGACAGACGCTGATCCGCATGGCCTCCCGCTGTGAGGCGGACTGGCTGCTGGATGCCTTCCCGGAGCGCCTGGAGGATGTGGACGAGTTGGTGTTCAACCCCAGCGCCGGGCGGGTGGAGCGCCGCTCGGAAATCCGCTTCGCAGGGCTGGTCATTGATGCCAGCCGCGGGCCAGCGGATGCTTCCGATCCGCGGGCCGCCACCCTGCTTGGTGAAGCCCTGCGGGAGCGGCCCCTGGACGAGGTTCCAGCTCGGTTGCTGGCGCGGCTTGCGTTTCTAAGGAAACACCGACCCGACCTCGGCCTTCCTGACGATCTGCTGGGCCCCCTGCTGGCCGGAGCCTGCCAAGGCCGCACCACCCTCCGGGAGGTGCAGGAAGTGGATTGGCCCGCCGCCCTGCGCCAGGCTTTCCCTGCGGAAACACTGCGCCTGCTCGACAGCTGGGCGCCCGAGGCCATCCAGCTGCCCAAGGGGCGGCCCACCAAGGTGCATTACGAGGACGATCCGCCCTGGATCGCCTCCCGCCTGCAGGATTTCTGGGGCCTCAAGAAATCCCCGGCGGTTGCGGGCGGCGCCGTGCCCCTGGTGCTGCACCTGCTGGCCCCGAACATGCGGGCCGTCCAGGTCACCACGGATCTCGCAGGTTTCTGGCAGCGGGTCTACCAGGAGCTGCGGCCCGCCCTCTCCCGCCTCTATCCCAAGCATCATTGGCCGGAGTAGGCTGGCGGCATGCTCAGCTTCCGCCCCATCCGCCCCGAAGACGATGCCGCCGTGGCCGCCATCATCCGCACAGTCATGCCGGAGTTTGGCGCCGATGGCCCGGGCTTCGCCATCCATGATCCCGAGGTGGATCACATGAACGCCGCCTATTCGGTGCCCGGGGCCGCCTACTTCGTGGTGGTGAATCCAGAAGGCCGCGTGCTGGGCGGAGCGGGCGTGGCCGCCCTGGAGGGAGGCGAGCCTGGCGTGTGCGAACTGCGGAAGATGTATTTCCTCCGGGAAGCCCGGGGCCAGGGCCTGGGCGAGGCCATGCTGCGGCATTGCCTATCCGTGGCGAAGGACCTGGGCTACCGCACCTGCTATCTGGAAACCCTCTCGGGCATGGATCAGGCCATCCGCCTCTACAAAAAGCTGGGGTTCAAACCCCTTTGCGCGCCCCTGGGACGCACCGGACATGGCGGCTGCGACCACTGGTTCGCCCAGGAGCTCGCATGATCAAGGGACTCGGAACGGATCTCTGCCCTCCCTCCCGCTGGCGCCACCTGGTGGAGCGCTTCGGGGCCGAGAAATGCGTGGGCCGGATCCTCCACCCCGAGGAGGCAGCCTACCTCCTGGGCGGCAATCGGGAGCGCCTGCCCGAGCGCCTGGCCGGGCGCTGGGCCCTGCGGGAGGCCTTCGGCAAGGCCCTGGGCACGGGCCTGGACGGGTGGTCCTGGAAGGAACTCCGCTACGTGAATGGCCGCCTCTGGGCGGTGGGCGCCCTGGCGGAGCTGCTGGTTTCAAGGAAGATCCGCTTCCTGCACGGCAGCGTGAGCCACGATGGGGACCTGGCCCTGGCGGTGGTGGTGCTGGAAGATTGAGTCGACGGAAACTCAAGCCTTGGAAAGTTGAGCCGATCCCGGGAAAAGGACGACCCGATGGATCCACTCCAGGCTAAGCAACAGATGACGATCGCCGAGTTCCGGAGCCTCCGGGACTTCATCTATGCCAAGTCCGGCATCTTCTTCAGCGAATCCAAGCAGTACTTCCTGGAGAACCGGCTGAGCAAGCGCATCGCGGAACTGAAGCTCCGAAGCTATGCGGACTACCTGTCCCTCCTCCAGGGCAGCCAGGGACCAGTGGAACTGAAGCGGCTCTTCGTGGAGATCACCACCAACGAAACCAGCTTCTGGCGCAACCCGCCCCAAATCGAGGCCTTCCAGAACATCGTTCTGCCCGATGCCGCCAAGCAGGCCCGGGAGCGGGGCCAGACCCGACTGCGCATCTGGTCCGCGGCCTGTTCCAGCGGCGAAGAGCCCTACACCCTGGCCATGATCTGCCAAGATCTGAAAGACACGGTTCTCCGCGGGTTCACGGTGGAAATCCTCGGGACCGACATCAGCGAGAAGGTGCTGGCCCAGGCCCAGGACGGTGTCTACAACAGCTACACCCTGCGCAACCTCACACCGGAGCAGCTGCAGCGGCACTTCATCCCCCTGGGCAAGGACCTCTTCCAGGTGAAACCCGAGGTGCAGCGGCTCACCAGCCTGAAGCACTTCAACCTGGTGGACTATCCCTCCTACCGCCAGTTGGGAACCTTTGATGTCATCTTCTGCCGGAACGTCCTGATCTACTTTGATGAAAACGTGAAGTCCCAAGTGCTCAAGGGATTCCACGGCCAGCTTCACCCCAAGGCCTACCTGCTGGTGGGACACAGCGAAAGCATTCATGCTTTCAACACCGGCTTTGAATTGCTGCACTTCAGCAAAGCCATGGGCTACAGGAAGCGGACCTAGAGGACCAGGAGCGGAACATGCCGATCACCCCCCAAGAGCTCATCGCCAATCTCGGAGACCTGCCGCCCCTGCCGCAGGTGGCCTCCCAGGTGCTGAGGGTTTCTGCCGATCCTGATGCCAACGCCGAGGATCTCCGCAAAGTCATCTCCATGGATCAGGCCCTCACGAGCCAGATCCTGAAAATTTCGAACTCCGCCATGTTCGGCATGGTGCGCGAAGTGACCACCCTTACCCAGGCGATCATGACCCTCGGGTTTTCCACCATCAAGAGCGTGGTCATTGCCAGCTCCGCCAAGAACCTCTACCACCGGGGCACCGTGGGCCTGCAGGAGCGGCTCATCTGGGAACACGCCCTGGTGTCGGCCATCGCCAGCCGCGCCTTCGCCAAGCGCCTGCGCTTCGCCCGCATCGAAGAGGCCTTCATTGGCGGCCTGTTGCATGACATCGGAAAATCCGTCATGGGCGTGAAGTTCCCGGAACGCTATGGCGCCCTGCTGCGCTCGGTCTACAACGAGAACAGCATCTGCCTCGATCTGGAGCTCGACACCTTCGGCTTCGACCACGCCATGGTGGGCGAGGCCCTGGTCAGCCAGTGGAACCTGGCGCCCAGCCTCCAGGCCGCCGTGCGCTTCCACCACGATCCCATCCACGCCCCCGAAGTCCACCGGGAGCTGGCGGCCATCGTGGCCCTGGCCAACCACCTGGCCCTGGAGGAGAAGGTGGGCATTGGCGATCCGCACCACCTCGAAGGCGCCACCATGCAAGCCATGGAAATCCTCCAGCTGGGCCCCGAAGCCTTGGCTGGTATCAAGGAGGGTGTCCGGGCCGCCATCGAGCAGGACAAGACCATGATTGCGGAGTTCTAGATGATCGCGGAGTTCTAGCATGATCACCCGGGAGCAGTTCACCTCGCGCCTGAAAGCCAAGACCCTTCCGAGCCTGCCCTTGACCGTGGTGGCTCTGGGCGAGGCTGTGCAGGACGAGCGCTGCACCGTGGACCGTGTTCTGGGCATCCTGTCGAAGGATCCCTCCCTCTCCGCCACCCTGCTCCGCCTGGCTAACTCGGCCCTGTATGCCACCGAAGGCGCCGCCATGGACCTCCGCACGGCCGTGCTGCGCCTGGGCTTCGATGCGGTGGCCAACCTCGGCACCGGCGCCGCGGTCATCCGCACCCTCAAGGGCGGCACCCACCTCGATGCCGTAAAACTCTGGCAGCACAGCGTCGCCGTGGGCCTAACCGCCAAGGGAGTCTGCGTGCTGGCCCGCCGCCACGGCCAAGCCGAAACGGCCTTCCTTACGGGCCTCCTGCATGACATCGGCAAGATCGCCCTCGACACCTGCTTTCCCGAAGCCTATTCGGAGGTGCTCCAGGCCGTGGCCGATGGCACCTACTTCGTCGATGCCGAGCGCGCCCTGCTCGGCATGGATCACGCCGAGGCCGGCGCCTTGCTGGCTGCGGAGTGGTCTTTCCCCCAAGTCATTGTGGACGTGATCCGCGACCACCACGATCCCAGGCCTGATGATTTCCTGTCCAACCTCACCCACTTGTCCGACCTGCTCGTGCGCACCCGCATCCCCATGGGTCCCGCCGATGAGCGGCTGCTCATCTCCCTCGACGACTTGCCGGCCTTCAAAGCCGTCATGGCCGGAGCGCTCCAAAAAGATCTGGACGTGGAACGACTCACCTTCTCCATCGACGATGAAGTGGACCATGCCCTGGCCTTCGTCGAAGTGGCGTTCCAGGCCTGAGGTACGACCATGACTCCGACGATCCGAATCCTGGTGGTGGATGACAGCCCCTTCATGCGGAAGTCTCTCCAGAAAATGCTGGAGGAGGCACCCGACCTGCGGGTGATCGCCACGGCGCGGGACGGCATTGACGCCCTGGAGAAGATCGCCGAGCACAAGCCCGACATCGTCACCCTCGACATCGAAATGCCGCGCATGGACGGTCTCACCTGCCTGAAGAAGATCATGGCGGACCATCCCATGCCGGTCCTGATGGTCTCGAGCCTCACCCAGGAAGGCGCCCAGGCCACCCTGGACGCGCTGTCGCTGGGCGCCCTGGATTTCATTCCCAAGGAAAGCGGCTTCGCCAGCCTGAGCATCCTCCAGATCCAGCATGACCTGCAGGAGAAGGTGCGCCGCCTGGCCACCAGCCCCCGCTTCCATCGGCCTGCGTCGGCCCAGCCTTCTGCCCCGGCCCCGGCCGCAGCTCCAGCCGCGCGGCCCGCCACCCCCAAGGCTGCAGCTCCCACGGGTGCAGGGGTGGCCTCATCGCCCCAGGCCGAGTTGCTCATCATCGGCAGCTCCACCGGGGGGCCCAAGGCCCTGCAGGACATCCTGCCCACCCTGCCCGCCAGCCTTCCAGTGCCCTGCCTCATCGTCCAGCACATGCCCAGCACCTTCACCAAGCCCTTCGCGGACCGCCTGGACGGCCTCTGCCAAGTGCATGTGAAAGAGGCCGAACAGGGTGAGCCCCTGAAGGCAGGCACCGTCTACATCGCTCCGGGCGGCATCCACATGACCTACAGCGCCCGGGGCCCCAAGGGCTGCCTGGAACTGAGCCCCGAGCCCGTGTCCTCCCTGCACCGCCCCAGCGTGGATGTGCTCTTCCTCAGCGTGGCGGAGCTCTACCGGGGCCAGGTGCTGGCGGGCATCCTCACGGGCATGGGCGCCGATGGTGCCAAGGGCATGGAGCAATTGAAGCGCAAGGGGGCCCATACCCTGGCCGAATCCGAAGAATCCTGCGTGGTCTACGGCATGCCCAGGGCTGCGGTGGAGCGCGGTTGCGTGGATGCCGTTGCCCCCCTTTCTGAGATCCCAGGCATCCTGCGCCGCCATTTCAAAATCTGATGCTGACTCCCGCCATCCTCGGATCCCTGCGGATTCCGGCCTCGGCGACGCCATCCGCCCCGACCTTGGCCCATGCCTTGCTCGGACAAACGCTGGAAGCCACCATCGAGGCCCTGCTGCCAGACGGCATGCTGCTTCGCCTGGCGGATGGCAAGCAGCTCCAGGCCCAGGGGCACCTGCCCTTTCCGGAAGGCACCGCCTTGGCCCTGAAAGGCGTCCCTCTGCCCCAGGGCGCAGGGGTGCGCCTACAGGTCATGCGGGCCAGCCCCCCGCCCACGGCCGCGCTCCTGGCGCCCCTGGCCCAGGGCGAGGCGGCCCAGTTGCTGGCGCGCCTTCAAGCACCCACAGACCAGTCGCCCCTGGGCACCCTGCTGCGCAGCCTCCTCCAGGCCGGAGCGACCGTGGCGGAGCAGCCGGAGGCTTGGTCCTCGTGGATGAAGGAGGCCATGAAGGGTCTGGCCGATCCCGCCACGTCGCCCACAGAGGCCACCTTCCACCAGTTGCAGGCCAAGGAGGGCACCGGCTGGTTCGAGCTGCCCCTGCCCTGGGCGCCGAATGCCGAACCCATGCGCATCTGGATCGAGCAAGAGGCCGAGCGCGGAAATCAGGCTGATGATCCGGTCCATCGCGTGTTCCTCAGTGTTCCCTTCAGCGCCCTCGGAGAGATCCGCCTGGGATTGGAACAGCGCCACACAGGACTGAAGGTTCGACTGTGGATGGCGGATCCCGGCCAGGCCGAGGCCATGCGCGAGGGATTGGAAGCGGATCTTGCCTCATTGGGCCGGCCTGTGGATTTCCGCGTGCTCGCCCTGCCTGCCGGGAGCCCTGATCTGCGCGCCCTCGCCGGGGCGGCCCCCCTTCAGGCCATGGGGTGAGGCCGTGAGTCGATTCCCTTTGCAACAGACCTCCGGCCGAACCGCGGTGGACGCCGCGGGCCCCCACGCCAGGCGGCTCAGCGCCAAAACGGTGCTCATCGGTTCCTGGGTGGCCTTCTTCCTGCTCCAGTTGGCCACCGCGAGCCTGCGCGCACGCGATGCCTCTTCGCTCTGCTACTACCCAGCCGCGCTCAGCGTGGCGCTGCTGCTCCTGTACGGGCCAAAGGCACTGCCCACCATCACCCTCGCTCCCCTGCCTGCAGCGCTTCTGCTCCAGCCCATGGGCATGCCGACCTGGGCCATTGCGGCAGTCTCTCTGCTCTATGGCTGCTTCCATGCCCTGGCGGTCCTGGCCTTCCGCAAAGCCCGGCTCTCACCCCGCCTCCGGCGCATCCCGGATGTGGCCGGTTTCATGCTGCTGGCCATGCTCAGCCCCCTGGCCGCATCGGTGCCCATCCTGGCCGTTCTGCGCACGGCAGGGGCGCTCCCGGGCCATCCGGTCATCGACATTCTCAGGATGGTCTTCCTCAGCAATGCGCTCGGTGTGCTGACGCTGACCCCTGCCCTTCTCTTATGGGCGCATCCGTTCCTCCGCCTGGGCTGGCACGGCCATCCTGCCCGCCGCGCCGAACTCCACCCGGGCCGTCTTCTCCTGCAAGCGGCTTCCCTCGCCCTCGCCGCCTTCGTGGTGGTGCGATTCAGCGAACCAGGAACCCTGCACCTCAAATACCTGCTGTTCCTGCCTGTGACGTGGGTGGTGGTGCAGGGTGGCCTGCGCGCCGCCAGCCTCGCCTTCCCACTGCTTACGGTGCTATTGGCCATGCTGATCCTGCGCAGCGATCTTCCCGCCGATGCCCAACTCGGGATCCAGTCCTTCCTCTGCGTTCTGTTCGGCACAGGCCTTTTCCTGGGCGCAGCCATGGACGCCCAGCGCGAGGCCATCCGTATGCGGGACCGCCGCAGCCTGCACCTGAATCACCTCATGGATGCCACCGGAGCCATCCCCTGGGAAATGGACCTGGAATCGGGACGCTGCACCTACCTGGGCCAGGCCGTGGAATCCCTGTTGGGCAGAGCTCCCGAGGTATGGCAGCGGAAGCCCTTCTGGGCCGATGTGATCCATCCCGACGACCAGCTGACCTTCCTCAAGTTTCTGCTTCAGGTGAGCCGGAACCGAGGGGTTCACCAGATCGAATTCAAGCTCCAGGATTCCGAGGGCCACGAACACTGGGTACGCGCCGCCGGCGGCATGGAGCCGGCCAAGGGCAAGGGCCTGGTCATGGGTTTCCTCTTCGACATCCATGCCCACAAGCACGCGGAGGAGAATGCCCTCCGGGTGATGCTGAAGGAGAAGGACATCCTCCTGCGGGAGATCCACCATCGTGTGAAGAACAACCTGCAGGTGGTCTCGAGCCTGCTGCGTCTGCAATCCTCCACCTCGGAGGACCCCGCCCTCCAGCGGGCGCTGAAGGAAGCCCAGGAGCGTGTGCAGGCCATCGCCCTCATCCACCAGAAGCTGAAACATGCCCCGGATTTCTCCCAACTTGATCTGCCCGGCTATGTGCGCACCCTCGCGGAGCGCCTGGTGCGCAGCTACGCCAGCGTGCCGGCACTCATCGACCTGCAGGTCAAGGTGGCGGAGGTCGACATCGGCCCCGACTCGCCCGTGCCCCTGGGGCTGATCCTGAATGAACTGGTGGCCAATGCCCTCCAACACGCCTTCCCGCCGGGCGAAGGCGGCAGCCTGGACATCGAGATCGACCGGGATTCCAAAGGCTGGATCACCCTCCGGGTGGCCGATTCGGGCCAGGGTCTGCCAGAATCCGTGCATCTGGCCCAAGGCGGTTTGGGGTTCCAGCTGGTGCAGGCCCTGACAGATCAACTTGGCGGCACCCTGGAATTGGAAAGACGCCGCGGAGCCGCCTTCCTCCTCACCTTCCCGCCGACCCGCCGCCCATGAGCCAACCCCAGATCCTGATCGTCGAAGACGAAGCCATCGTGGCCATGGACCTCAAGCTCCATCTTCAGGACCTGGGCTACGGCGTGGCCGGCCTGGCCTCCACCGGCGAAGAATCCATCAGTCTGGCCGCCAGCCAAAAACCAGGCCTGGTGCTCATGGACATCTCCCTCGGCGCCGGCATGGATGGCATCGAAGCGGCGCGCTACATGCAGGCCATGGGCATCCCGGTGGTCTTCCTCACTGCCTTCGCTGATGAGGTGACGCTGAAGCGCGCCAAGGACAGCGCACCCTACGGGTACCTGCTCAAGCCCTTCGACGAACGCACCCTGCACTCGACCATCGAGATGGCCCTCTACCGCCACCGCATGGAACAGGAGCTGAAGGCCAGCGAATCCCGCATGCGGTCCATCATCGAGCACGCCTTGGATCTGGTGGTGATCCTCGATCAGGCGGGCCGCGTGTCCTACAGCAGCCCCGCGGCCGCGAAGATCCTCGGCTATACCTACGGTGAACGCTACGGGCTCCCGGCGGTGGATCTGATCCACCCCGATGACCAGGAGACCTACCTCGACGTCCTTCGGGAATTGGTGCAGACCCCTGGCGCCTCTCGGACCCTCGAAATCCGTGTCATGCATCGCAACGGCAGCCCGCGACTCATGGAAGTCGTGACCCACAATGCGCTGGATGTGCCAGGCGTGCATGGCATCGTCATCAACGCGCGGGACATCACCGAGCGCAGGCAGGCGGAGATCGACCGCCAGATCATGGAGTCCAAGGTTCAGCAGGCGCAGAAGCTGGAGAGCCTCGGCGTCATGGCCGGCGGCATCGCCCACGACTTCAACAACCTGCTGATGGGCATCATGGGCCACGCGGGCCTGGCCCTCATGGAGATCAGCGGCGACAGCCCTCTCCGCCGACGCCTGCATCAGATCGAAGTGGCCGCCACCCGCGCCGCCGAACTCACCAACCAGCTGCTGGCCTACTCCGGTCGCGGCACCTTCCAGGTGGAGCCGCTGTCCCTGCCCCGCCTGGTGGATGAAATGGAAGGCCTGCTGGAAACCGTGATCTCCAAGAAGGCCCAGCTGGAGCACCGCTACTCAGGCGATCTACCGCTCATCGACGGGGACGGCACTCAGATCCGGCAGGTGATCATGAACGTCATCACCAACGCCTCCGATGCGCTGGAGGACCGCCCGGGCACCATCACCATCAGCATCGGAACCCAGGTGACGGGCCCCCTCACACCCTGCCTGGCCGGCACACCGCCCGAAGGGGAATCGGTCTTCCTCGAGGTGGCCGACACCGGCTCGGGCATGGAGCCCGACACGCTGGAGCGGATCTTTGATCCTTTCTTCACCACGAAGTTCACCGGCCGCGGGCTGGGCCTGGCGGCCGTGCTGGGCATCGTCCGCGGCCACCACGGCGCCATCCAGGTGACCAGCAGGCCGGACGAAGGCACCGCTGTGCGCCTCTACTTCCCGCGATCCAAACACACCGAGGGCCGTGAAGTCTGGGAGGACCGACCAACCCAGTCCTACCAGAGCGAGGGCCTGGTCCTGGTGGTGGATGACGAAGAGGCCGTGCGCAGTGTGGCCTCCTCAACCCTGGAGCGCTGCGGCTTCACGGTGCTGACCGCCACCAATGGCCGGGATGGCCTCAAGGTCTACCGCGAACATGCCGACCGCATTCGCGCTGTGGTGCTGGATCTGACCATGCCCATCATGAGCGGTGACGAAGTGCTGGCGGATCTGCGCGGCGGACCGGCACCCGGTTCCACCGTCCCCGTGCTCCTCTCCAGCGGCTACAGCAGCTCCGACGTGGCGGGCAACCTGCAGCGCTACGGCACCATCCACTTCCTGCAGAAGCCCTACAACCCCGGCGACCTCACCCAGAAGATCCGCACCTGCCTGGGAGAGTGAACAAAAGATTTGAATCCACAGATTTCACGGATTCACACCGATTAAAAGTTGCGAATAACCGGTCATCGAAATCACCCCAAAGAACACAAAAAGGCACAAAAGAAAGACGGCCTGAAATCGGCTTTTTTGTGTCCTTTGTAATCTTTGTGGCCAACTGTGTTTGCGGTAAACATCAGCCCTTGCGCAGCTGCTTCATGAACTTCGGCAGTCTGTTCAGGGCAGCCTGGGCTTCAGTCCATTCGCGATGGGGACGGGCCGGGAAGCCGGTGACGAAGCTGCCCTCGGGCAGGCTCTTGGCCACCACGCTGTTGCCGCCCACCACGCTGCGGCTGCCGATCTCGATGTGACCCACCACGCCCACCTTGCCCGCCAGGGTCACGTGGTCGCCCAGCCTGGTGGAACCGCTGATGCCGCTCTGGCTCACCAGCAGGCAGTGCTGCCCCACCTGCACGTTGTGGCCCACCTGCACCTGGTTGTCGATCTTGGTGCCGGCGCCGATGCGCGTGGGCCCCAGCACGCCGCGGTCGATGCAGACGCAGGCGCCGATCTCGACCTCATCGCCCACCTCCACCCAGCCCACCTGGGGGATCTTGGCGTGGCGCCCCTCCACCAGCACGTAGCCGTAGCCATCGCTGCCCACCACGGAATTGGCGTGGACCGCGACCCGGTTCCCCAGGCGCGTGCGGCGATAGAGCACCACGCCGGGAAACAGCTCGCACCCCTCCCCCAGGACGCAGTCATCGCCGATGTGCACGCCGGGGTGCAGCACGCAGCCCTTCCCCAGCACCGTTCTCGCCCCCACGGTGGCGCCCGGGGCGATGCGGCAGCCCTCGCCGATCTGAGCCGTGGGATGGACGGGTTCGTGGCCCCAGGTGGGCGTCGGCTCGGGATGCAGCCAACCGATGGCCTGCGCGAAGGCCCAGTAGGGATGTTTCACGCGCAACACAGGCCGATCCCCCAGATCCACCGTGGCATCCACGAAGATCAGCCCGGCTTCACTCTCCTTGGCCTTGGCCGCGTACTTGGGGTTGGCCAGGAAGGACACGGATGAGGCTGCGGCTTCTTCCAGGGGTCTTACTTCGGAAATCGGGCGTTCCGGGGGACAATGCTCCAGGACGCCTCCCAGACGTTCGGCCAGTTCCTGCGCAGTCAGGGTCGTCACAGTCCGGGGCATGGGGGCTCCTCTTGGTCAGCCTCCAGTTTCCACCACCCTTTGGAATCCTGCATGCATCCTGTCCTTTTCGAGATCGGCTCCTTCCCCCTGGGCACCTACGGCCTGCTGCTGGCCATCGCCTTCTTCGCAGGCACCTGGCTGGCCAAGCGACAGGGCCTGCTGGATGGTTTGGCCCCTTCGGCCATCACCGATCTGGCCATCGCCATGCTCATCTCGGCCATCGTGGGCTCGAAGCTGCTGATGATCCTCGTGG
Source organism: Geothrix sp. PMB-07 (assembly GCF_030758935.1). Lineage (NCBI taxonomy): Bacteria > Pseudomonadati > Acidobacteriota > Holophagae > Holophagales > Holophagaceae > Geothrix > Geothrix sp. PMB-07. The sequence goes on along the minus strand of NZ_CP132333.1, from coordinate 1,069,858 downwards.
ATCTCATCAATGGCGAGCCCTTCCGCGAGGTCTTTTCCCTGGCCACCCTCCGGGCCGGGGGCGCCATCCATGGCGGCATCATCGCCGCCACGGCGGTGTTCTTCTGGAAGCTGCGCAAGGGCCAGGGGCTGCCCCTGCGCCTCACCGGCGACGCCCTGGTGCCCGGCGTGGCCCTGGGCCAGGCCATCGGCCGCCTGGGCTGCTTCTCTGCAGGCTGCTGCTACGGCACCGAAAGCCACGCCCCCTGGGCCGTGACCTTCACCAATCCCATCGCCCAGGCCTTTAGCGGCACGCCCTTGGGTATGCCCCTGCATCCCGTCCAGCTCTACAACACCCTCGCCAACCTCGCGGTCATGGCCGTGCTGCTGGTGGCGCGCCCCAAGCGCACCTTCCGTGGCCAGATCTTCGCGCTGTACTTCCTCGTGGAGGGCCTGGGCCGCGTGGTCACCGAAACCTGGCGCGGCGATGTGGACCGCGGCACGGGCTGGTTGAGCTGGGCCTGGCTGAGCACGGGAAGGCTCACGGGCATTGCATTCATGTTGCTGGGGATGGGCCTTTGGTTGGTCTGGAGCCGGTCGAAGGAGACTCGATGATCAGCCTGCGCGCCGAAGAGGGCGCCCCCCGCCTGGACCGTTTCCTCGCGGATCGCTTCCCTGAAATCCCCCGGGCCCGCTGGGATGTCCATGTCCGCACGGGCCAGATCAAGGTGAACGGCGAAGCGGTCACCAAGGGCGGTGTGCGCCTGCGTCCCGGGGATCTGGTGGAAACCGAATTGCCCGAAGTGGCCCCTCCGGCGGCCCACCTGGAGGCCGAAGCCATCGACCTGCCCTCCCTCTTCGAGGACAACCAGCTCTGGATCGTCGACAAGCCCGCGGGCATGGTGGTGCATCCCGGTCCCGGCCACCAGGGCGGCACGGTGGTGAACGCGCTGCTGCACCGGCTCAAGACGCCGGTGGTGGTGGAGGTCACCGACGATGACGAGCCCTCCGAGGACAGCGAAGAACTCTCCTCCGGCTGGCCCGGTCTGGTGCACCGCCTCGACCGCTACACCACGGGCTGCCTCTGCCTCGCCAAAACGGCCGAAGCCCAGCGCGCCATCCAGGATCAATTCAAGGCCCGCAGTGTGGAGAAGCACTACCTGGCCATCGTGCGCCACTCGCCCAAACTGCCCCAGCTGGGCAGCCTGCTCATCGATGAGCCCATCGCCCGTCACAAGCGCGACCGCCTCCGCATGGTGGTGGCGGCGGGTGGGCGTTCCGCCCAGACCCGCATCCGCGTGCTGGCCCGCACCACCAGTGCGGCGTTGGTGGAATGCGAACTGCTCACCGGACGCACCCACCAGATCCGCGTGCACCTGGCTCACCTCCGGGCGCCCCTCATGGGCGATCCGCTCTATGGTGGCCCCGGGCGCTGGAAGGATGTGGATGGCCAGGCCCTGCTGCTGCCCCATCCGGCCCTCCACGCCTGGAAGCTCTCCGTGGACCATCCCATGACTGGCCAGCGCATCGATGCAGAAGCCCCCATTCCGGAGGCCTTCCGGGCCCTGGCCACCGCCCTGGGCTTGCCGGGATTCTGAGCCCGGCGCATCATCCGAAGCGGCAACGCTCCGGGGGAACCATGGTCATCGCCGCCCTTACACCGACATCCGTGGAAGGTTGGTTCAAGGACTATCCCTTCCTGCCGGGCATCCTCATCGCCGCTGCCAGCCTGCTGATCCTCTTCCTGGTGGTGCTGCCCCGCATCAACTCGGCGCGGCGCGGCAAAGGCCGTCCCGTGCTGGATCCCATCCAGGTCGATGAGCTGGTGGCGGGCTCCGGCGCCCTGGTGGTGGATCTGCGCAATGCCGAGGCCTTCCGCCGCGGACACATCCGCGGGAGCCTCCACGTGCCGCTGCAGGAACTGAGCACGCGCTTCACACGGCCCGACCCCAAGGCCCGCAGGCCCATCATCCTCGTGGACGATACCGATGAGCTGGCCCATCGCGCCTTCGACGAACTCACCCGCAGGGGCTTTGATTGGATGTACGTGCTGAAGGGCGGCCTGCGGGCCTGGCAGCGCGCCAACCGCCCCGTGGTCAGGTAGGCCGGATCTCCCCCGTTTCTGCGCTGGCCTCAGGCTCGGCCAGCCCCCAGCGGTCGTAGAGAAGGAGCAACAGCAACCCGGGGATGGCCGCGGCGGCGCACACAGGGAAATAGAGCTTCCAGCCGTACCAATCGGCCATGAAGCCCGTCATCCCGGCGAAAAGGGTGCGCGGCAGCGCAGTCAGGGCACTGAACAGGGCGTACTGGGTGCCCGTGTAGCTGCGGTTGCAACTGCCCATGAGCAGGGCCACCAACGCCGTACTGCCCATGCCGTAGGCGAGATTCTCCAGACTGTTCGCCGCCACCAGCAGAGCGAGATGACGTCCCAGCAGCGAAATGGACCAGAAACCCAGGATGCTGCTCGCCTGCACGAAGCCGCAAATCCAAAGTGCCTTGCGCAGGCTCATGCGCATGAGCATCCAGCCGCCGATCAGGCCGCCCAGAATGATGGCCACCATGGCCGTGGTCTTCTGGACCGTGCCGATTTGCAGCTTCGTGAACCCCATGCCGCGCATCAGGAAGGGCATGGTCATGGCTTCCGCCAGCCAGTCCCCCAGCTTGAAGAAGATGGTGAAGGCGAACAGGTAAACGATGCCAGAGCGCTTGAGCAGATCCTCCAGAGGGCCCGAGATCGCCACCTTCATGCTGCGCGGAGCCTTGGCCACGGAATCCGTGTTGACGGCTAACCAGGTACCCACCATTCCCAAACCCGTGCAGGCCGCCATCAGCAGGTATGTGCTCCGCCATCCCATCACCTGAGCGAGGATCATGGCCAGCCCGCCACTGACCAGCATGGCCACGCGGTAGGCGGTGATGTGGATGCTGTTGCCCAACCCGAGGTGTTTCTGATCCAGGGCCTCAGCGCGCCAGGCATCCACCGCGATGTCGAAGGTCGCGCTGGTGATCGTCAAGGCCAAGGCCAGTGCGGCGACCCGTGCCAGTCCGAGCTTGGGCTGACTCAAGGCCAGCAGGATGAGGGCCCCCGCCATGAGCGCCTGCATGGAAAACATCCAGCCCCGGCGGCGGCCCAAGCCCGGCAGGGCATAGCGATCAAGGAACGGCGCCCAAAACACCTTGAGGCTGTACGGCAGGGTCACGAAGCTGAAGAGACCGATGGTGCCGAGGCTCAGGCCTTCATCCGTCATCCAGGCTTTCAGCGTCGATCCCGTGAGGAACAGCGGCAGGCCCGAGGCGAAACCCAGGAGCACCAGGACAAGGAGGCGGCGTGGCGGCATCCCTGATGGTAGCGGGAGTGCTTGCCCCTTGCTCGCCGAGCGGCCCATCAATCCGGGGGTGGCTCCGGGCCATCGTGGGTGTGCAGGTCATGCACCAGATGCCCCCCGGCGTGACCGGTGAGGCCTAGGGTGAGAACACCCACGGCGCTGCCCGCCAGCCACACCACCAGGAGGCCACACTGGAGACGGTGGGACAACTCCCGCTTCCGGAGCAACGGCATTACCCAAATCGCCAGGAAGGCGGCATCGAGCAGACCGAACCACAGCGCGGCTCTTTGCGCCAGTCGCTCGTGCTGGCGCAACCCCGCGATGAGTTCCGGGCTGCCATGGGCGTAGCGCTCCACGGCCTCGCCGCTCTTCAGAGCCAGCAGTAGAGCGGCCCCGCCGAGCAGCAACAACATCAGCGCCGCGGTGTGGATGCCCCGCCGCTGGGCCGGCCAGAACAGGCCCAGCAGCACCAGCAGAGGCGCCACTGTCAGAAGGGCGATGGGGAAATGGACGATCGCGGGATGGATGTGGTTCCAGGGCGGCATGACGACTCCTCCAGCAAGACCTCGGCCCAGAAACCCCGGGCGGGAAGACACGGCACCTATGGATACGCAGGCTGGGATGAATTGGATGGGGTAACCGTGGCGTTGATCGAAGGAGTCCAGCGAGGCGCGGCTCCGCCGGGCCGAGCGCGGGGGTCCGGGGGGAGGCTCCATGTCCGCGAGCCGAAGGCGAGTGGGAGCGGCGCACTGAGCCGCGTGACATGGAGGCGCGCAGCACAGCGGAGCTGTGTGGCCCCCAGGAGAGGTTCCAGCGAGGCACGGCTCCGCCGGGCCGAGGGCGGGGGTCCGGGGGTGTTCGCGCAGCGAAGCGGAGCGAGGAATCCCCGGAGAGAATCAATCCGCGAGGGTGCTGAGATCGCCCGGATCCTGGCCCAGGGCCTCGGCCTTGAGGGCGCGGCGCACGATCTTGCCCGATCGGGTCTTGGGCAGGCTGGTGCGGATCTGAATCTCGCTGGGCGAGGCGATGCCACCCAGATCCTCACGGACGTGGTCCTTCAGGCTGGCGATGAGGCCCGGGCCCGTGGCAGCGCCTGGCTTCACCACGACAAAGGCCACGATGCGCTCGCCCTTGATGGGATCGGGCAAGCCCACCACGGCGCTTTCGGCCACGGCCGGATGGCGGATGAGAGAACCTTCCACATCGGCGGTGCCGATGCGATGCCCCGCCACATTGAGCACATCATCCGCGCGGCCCAGCACGGCGATGTAGCCATCGGCATCCATCACCGCCACATCCCCGGCGCTGTAGCACCCGGGGATATCCTTCCAGTAGTCCTCGTAGCGTTTGTGATCGTTCCAGATGGTGCGCAGCATGTAGGGCAGCGGGAACTTGATGACCAGGAGACCGCCCTGGCCATTGGGCACCGGGCTGCCATCGCGGTTCACCACGGCCAGCTGGGCCCCGGGCATGGCCTTGCCCGCCTTGCCGGGCCGCACCTCGAAGGTGGGCAGGGTGCCGATGACCGGGCCCGCGATTTCCGTCTGCCACCAGTTGTCCACCACCTGGCCGTTGCTCTGGCCCACCAGGTGCTGCTGGGCCCAGCGGTGGGCCTCGGGATTGAGCGGTTCGCCCGCGCAAGCGATGAGGCGCAGGCGGCTGAGATCAAACTTGCCCGGCGCTTCCGCTCCGTGGCTCATCCACATCCGCACGGCGGTGGGGGCCGTGAACATCACGTTGACGCCGAAGCGTTCGCAGATCTCCCAGGTCACCTCCGGCGTCGGATAGTCCGGCGCGCCTTCCCGGCAGAGCACCGTGGCGCCGATGCTCATGGGGCCGTAGACGATGAAGCTGTGGCCCACCACCCATCCGATGTCCGACGTACTCCAGTAGATGTCCCGTTCCTGGATCTGATAAAAGGCCTTGCTGAGGTAGTTCACGCCCACCAGGTAGCCGGCGGTCGAGTGCACCACGCCCTTCGGTTTCCCCGTCGTGCCGCTGGTGTAGAGGATGAACAGGGGGTGCTCCGCATCCACCATCTCGGGCTCGCAGTGGATCTCGCGGCCCTGCTGGATGTCGTAGAAATCCTTTTCGCGTTCGCTGGTGAAGGTGACGGGCGCGTCGCCGGGTCGCGAGCCTCGGCGATGAACGATGACATGATCCACGAAGGCCAGGTCACGCACGGCCTCATCCACGATGGGCTTCAAGGCCGTGGCCTTGCCGCGCCGGTAGGTGAAATCGGAGCACACCACCACCTTGGCGCCCGCATCCTCGATGCGGGTGCGCAGGGCCGCGTGGCCCATGCCCGCGTAGACCACGCTATGGATGGCGCCGATGCGGGCACAGGCCAGCATGGAGATGATGCCTTCGGGCACCAGGGGCATGTAGAGAATGACGCGGTCGCCCTTCTGCACACCCAGGCGCTTCAGCGTGTTGGCGAAGCGGTTCATTTCGCGGTAGAGGCGGTTGTAGGTGTAGGAGCGCTCGTCGCCATCCTCGCCCACCCACAGCAGGGCGGCCTTGTTGCGCCGGTCGCTGTGCACATGGCGGTCGATGCAGTTCACCGTGGCGTTCAGCTTGCCGCCCAGGAACCACGAGTGGTTCGGCGCCTTGAACTCGAAGACTTTCGTCCAGGGTTCGGCCCAGTCCAGGGCCTTGGCCTTCTCGCCCCAGAAGGAGGCCGGATCCTCCTCCGCCAGGGCGCGCTCCACCTCGTAGTTGATGGCCGCCTGCTTGGCCAGCCAGCCCTTCATGGGAATGGCCTGTTCGCCCTTCTGCAGCGCCTCGATGGTCGCCTGTTGGGTGATGCTGATTTCCACGTCGCTCATGGAAGGCTCCTAGAACGGAATGCGGTGGCTGGATGTGGGATGGGTTGGGTGGGAAGGTAGCACGGCCCCAGAGTGGTCGCGGGAAATCGATGACGGTCATCACAGCGACACCGGCCCGGTAGCCGTCCCATCGAGGATCGGCCTTGGTGAGAAGCCGTTGGGCACCGCCCGGAGGGGAGAGGCGTCGGCCTGAAGCCTGGGCCTCATTCCAGAGAAGTCACCATCCGGACACCCCTGTTCCAAGCAGAGCTGGGAGAATGATTAGGGCTTCAGGGATTGAAACCCCAGCCAGGATGAACCGCATGTTGAACCCGCTTATAAGCCTTCTTCTTGTTCTCGCCCCCGGGGAGGCAACGCCCCTGGAACCGACGGGAGTCCGGGCGTCCGGGATCATTCCCGCCCTGCACGCCGAGCCCTTTCCGCCTGATTGGCTGCGCATGGAATCCCATGTGCTTGCGGACCCCGATTGCCGCCACTACGGATACGAAGCCTATTCTGACGATACCCATTGGCTGGCGCGCTACATCATGCTGCCTGAACAGGGTGAGGGGTTCCTTAAGATCGAGCAGGTCTTCCTTTTCCCCAAGGAACATGGGCGAAGCAAGCCCGAGCGGATCGATCCGGCCAGGGTCCAGGCCGATCCCTCGGGGCAGGGCGTGCAATGGAAGGGGCGATTCTTCAAACTGGTCGACCGCCGCGATCTCATCCAGGATTGATGCGTCCGCGCAGAAGGGCATGGCCCTGAGCAGGAAGCCGCTGCCCGGATTGAATGGCCAGGGTGATCCCCGGGGATACACTCAGATCGGAGCTCCCCATGGCGACATCCTCCGGTCCCTCGGCCCCCTACGATCTGCATCCCAGCGTGGCCTACGTGCAGGCCATCCTCGCCAACTTCAAGGCGAAGACGGGGCGGACGGTGGAGGAGTGGGTCGCCCTCGTCCAGGCGACGGCCCCAGCGGATGCGAAGGCCTGGCTCAAGGGCCAGGGCCTGGGCACCAACCAGGCCCTGTTCGTGGTTCAGAGGGCGGAGGCTCAACCTGGCTTCGCCTTCGATGACACCCCGGAAGGCTACCTGGCCGCCGCGCCCCGTTATGTGGAGGCGCAGTACAGCGGCAAGAAGGCGGCCCTGCGCCCGCTCTTCGAAGCAGCTGTCACCCTGGCCCGAGGCCTGGGGGCAGACGTGCGCATCTGCCCCTGCGAAACCATCGTTCCCTTCTACCGGAATCATGTCTTCGCCGAGGTGAAGCCCTTCGCCAGCCGCCTGGACCTGGGCCTGGCCCTGGGCGACCCTGCCGCCGTAACCGACCCCAGCGGCCGGCTGAAGGATACCGGCGGGTTCAGGAAGCAGGACCGCATCACGCACAAGCTGGAGCTGACCACCGAGGGGGACCTGGAAGCCGCGCGGGCCTGGCTGACACGGTCCTACGAGCGGGATGAGAAGTAGCGGCTAGAGCGCCAGCCTGGTGCCATCGGGCAGGCCGCGGAAGGCCTTCCCTTTCTCCAGGAGCAACAGTTCCCCGCCCTTGCCATCCTTGAGGCCTGCATCCACACCGATGACCCGGCCTTCGTGGAAGGCGGTCACCGCATCGAGGGTGGAGTGGCCCACCACCACGCGGTCCGCGTCGAAGGCCTGCAGCAGTGCCTGTACGTGTTCCGGCGAAGCGTCCCCCAATTTGGTATCGGCGCCGGGGATGAGACCGCGGTACCAGAGGGGCCCATGGGCGCCCAGCATGGTTTTGCGGGCCTCCTCTGAAGCCCCGGGCTTCCAGAGGGCCGCCAGGCTTTCGTTCACAGTCTGAAGGCTGGGCTTGCTGGCCAGCAACTGCGGCGAGATACCGCCATGCATGAACAGGGTGCGTCCCACACGAACGAGGGCCGGACGCAGCCGCAGCCAACGGCCCACCTCGCTGTCGGGGCCATAGAGCACATCCAGACCGGGCAGGAGTCCGGCTGAAAGCTGCTTGTACTTGGGATTCACGTAGCGCTGATCGCCGGTGAGCATCATCGATTCATGGTTGCCCATCACCAGGTGGACCCGGCCGCCCCGCTTCAAAGCCTGGGCCTCCAGGCTGCGCAGCAGCCAGTAGGCCTCGGTGACCTGGGGCCCGCGGTCCATCACGTCCCCTGCCACCACCAGTTGGCCCTTGCCGAAGGTCCAGCGGTTCGCCGCGTCGATGATCTTGTGGGCCCTCAGCAGCGTGAGCAGGCCCTGAAGGTTCCCGTGGATGTCACTAACGGCGGCCACCTGGTCGGAGCCGGGCACATCCGCCAGCGGAGCCCGAGGCCCTGTCGGATTGAGCTTGAGGGGGGGCAACCCCGGAAGGGCCAACATTCCCTTGGCCCCAAGGGCGGCCTTCTCCAGGCGACCCTCGCGCACCATCAACACATCAGCTTTCGATCCATGCCACAGCACATGGGGGCCATCCGACAGAGCCTCCGTGGCCGCCACTGGGGCAGGCACTTGGGCCCGGATGCCCGGGGCCAGGGCCACCAGGGCTGCAAGAAGGAAGGCGAAGGACATCCAGCGGCGCATCTGAAAAGGATGGCACGGACCCTGGAAGAATCGGAAAACGTCCCATCAAGAGAAAGGGCGTGAACCCTGGCAGATCCACGCCCTCTCTGGTTCTCAAGCTTGATGCGCTAGCGTCGGCTGGCGGGCGGCACGATGCCGTTCATGCGGAGGTACTCCACCATCTGGCCGTAGTGGTCCATGCCATGGAAGGCCAGCAGTGTGGCCACGCCGATGGGGGTCCAGTCCGGTCCCTGGCCGAAGGGATTCTTGATGGGGCGGCTGCCGTTCTGGGCCGTGATGCCCTGGATGGCCTTCCGGGCATAGGCGAAGGAATCCTTCAGGTACTTCACGATCTCGGCCTTGGTCTTGAGGTCGGCCGGACCCATTTCCATCTCCCCCATGCCTGCGGAGGGCTTCTCGCCCAGGATCATGGCCCCCATGGCGAAGTTCACGGCGGCGACGTGCTTCACCTGCTGGGCGAAGGTCTTCACACCTTTGAACTCGCCCTGGGTGGGGGCGAAGGGGTACTTGTCCTCGGGCATGGCCTCGGCCGCGGAGATGAACTGGCCGGGAACGAACTGGTAGGTGCCATCGATGGCGGCGCCGACGGTGGGCTCAGCCGCGGGGGCGGGAGCCGCCGCCGGGGTGGCGGGTGCCTGGGCCGCCAGAGGCAGGGCGAGAAGGAGGGAAAAAACAGTCGTCTTCATGGTGGTCTCCGGGGAAGAAGAGCCAGCCTACACCTGTGGAACCCAAAAGGGGTGTCCAAACAATCATGGCTTCATTCGTGACGGGAAGATCACTTGACTTGCGGAGAGCAGGCCCACGGGTTTAACACTTTAGGGAATCGCCACCTGCACGCGATTCACTCTGAGGACCTGATCCAGGTCCCTCGGATCGAGCCCCACCAGAAAGCCACGGCTGCCGCCGTTGAGGTAGATGCGGTCCAAATCTAATATCGAGGCCTCGGCATACACAGGCATGGCCTTCTTCGTCCCCAGCGGGCTGGTGCCGCCCACCAGGTAGCCGCTGTGGCGGTTGGCCACCTCGGGCTTGCAGGGCTGCACCGCTTTCGCGCCGATCTGGCGGGCCAGCTCCTTGGTGCTCACTTCTCGGTCCCCGTGCATGAGGATGATGAGGGGCGAGCCCTTGTCGTCCTCCATCACGAGCGTCTTGATGACCGCGTGCTCTTCCACCGCCAGCTCCCGGGCGCTCACCGCCGTTCCGCCCTTGTCCTCGTAGCGGTAGAGGTGCTCCGTGTAGGAGACTCCGGCCTGTTTCAGCAGCCGCGTGGCCTGGGTGGAGGGCGCTTTGGACATGCCCTATCATTTCATGTCTCCCCCCGAGGACACCATGCCTGCACCCATCGCCCTCATCACCGGCGCCTCCCGGGGCCTGGGCCGCGAAGTGGCCCGCCGTCTGGTGGAGGAGGGTTTCACGGTGCTCGCCGGCGTGCGGGATCCAGCCAGGATGAAGCCACTGCCAGGCGCGGAGGTGCAGCCGCTGGACATGTGCGATCCGACTTCCATCGCCGCCGCCGCTGCCGCCATCCTAGCCCGCCATGGCCGGTTGGATGTGCTGGTGAACAACGCCGGCATCCTCCTCGATCAGATGGGGGAAGTGCTTACGCTGGATCCCGCCGTACTGCGCCGCACCCTGGAAACGAATGCCCTGGGGCCTCTGGCGCTGAGCCAGGCCCTGACACCCCTCATGCCCAAGGGCGGCCGCATCGTGAACGTGAGCAGCGGCGGGGGCCAGCTGTCGGTGCCTTCCAACTGGGCACCCGCCTACTGCATCTCGAAGACGGCCCTCAACGCCATCACCGTTCAACTGGCCGCGGCGCTGAAGCCGCGCGGCATCGCCGTGAACGCGGTCTGCCCCGGCTGGGTGCGCACGGACATGGGCGGGCCCGAGGCGCCCCGCAGCCTTCAGCAGGGCGCCGACAGCATCCTCTGGCTGGTGTTGAAGGCCGGGCCTGAAATCAGCGGCGGCTTCTGGCGCGACGGGCAGCGCATCGACTGGTAAGGGCCGTCAGATTCAGGCCGAGTCAGATCAGCAGACCATTGACGAGCTGGTGGGGCCCACCGGCAGGCACCTCGATGCCAAAGACCTCGCGCAGCAGGGGAGCCACCTCCTCCGGGGCCAGCTCCCGGCCCTCCACCGCATCGCCACGGGCCTCGCTGTAGGTCAGGTTGCGCAGGTAGCGGCGCACGTCGGGGCTGCAGATCTGGGCGGTGAGGGTTTTGACGAAACCCGACTCGGGATGGCTGCTGGTGTAGTGGTTGGCCATCTCGTAGTCGACGGCGAACCGCTCGGCCGGCTCGAAGGCGTAGAGATCCTCCCAGGCGCCCATGCGAAGCACCTGAAGCACACAGAGCGAGCCTTCGGCCACCACGCGGTAGCGGTTGAGGAACTGGACGCGCTCCTCGCCGTCGAGCGGCACGGGCAGCAGGATGCCGTCTCCGCCAAAGCCCACATCACACAGCCAAGTCCGGCCCTCCAGCTCCACCAGCAGCATCATGTGGGTGCGGGGCAGCAGGCGCATGGCGCCCCGGCGCACACGGGCCTCGCAGGTGATGACCGGAAAACCCAGCATCTCCAGGGCCGTGGCAAAGAGCCGGTTCTGCTCGAAGCAGTAGCCGCCGCGCCGGCCCTGGACCAGCTTGGCCTGGAGCGAGGCCACGTCCAGCCGGATGGGGCGGCCCAGCTGCACATCCAGGTTCTCGAAGGGGATGTGCTGGAGGTGGGCCAGGTGCAGGGCGCCCAGTCCGTCCCAATTCAGCGCGGGAGCCGACGCAAGTCCAATGCGCCGCAGGTAGGCGGCGAGGTCGAATTCAGCGGACATACTGGGCCACGCCGTTGCCGAAGGACCAATCCGGCAGATCGTTCTCCACCAGGCAGATCAGCACATCCTCGGGGCGCACCCCGGGTTTGGCGGCGAGGTTCTCCACGATGCGGCGGTAGAGCGCCTGCTTCATCTCCACCGTGCGCCCCTTGCGCAGGGTGATCTGAATGGCGACCCATTCCGGCGAGCGTTCGATGCCCAGGTAGTGCGCGTCGAACACCAGGCCCGAGGCGTGTTCGGTGAGGATATGGAAGCGGTCGTCGGCGGGCACGTTCACCGTGCTGGCCATGGCTTCCTGCACGCCATCCGACAGGGCCTGGCGATAGGCTTCGGAAAGGCCACTGCGGTGGGAGATGCGGACGAGGGGCATGGGGCCTCCGGGGGGTCTATCGGGACTGCCAGGCTGTCAGGTTGCGGCGGATCTGGGCGGCGTGGATTTCCAGATGTTCTCCATAACTGCGCAGCCAGTCGTCCGTGCCGTAGGGCCCGCTGTGGCTGTGGCGGCCCATGCGGCCCCAGGCTTCCTCCGGCAGGCGGGCCAACATGGCGGAGGTGTAGGACCGCACCATCTCCACCAGGCGCAGGGCCAGTTCGGGGTCCGAGGCGTGGTAGTCGAAGCGCTGCGCCCAGGCATTCTCATCGTAGCCCACGATGAAAGGCTCTGCCTCCGCCAGCAGCAGCCTGATGCGGATGGCCGAATAGGTTTCGGAATCGGCGCAGTGGGCCACCACCTCGTGGGCGCTCCACTTGCCTTCCGCGGGCCGCCAGGTGCGGGCCTCGGCAGGCACCTCCTCCCAGGCCTGGCGCAGCAGCGAGGCCCCTTCCGAATAGCGGCGGAGGTAGGACTCCCGGGTCGCGGCATCGAAGGGCATGGTTCACCTCGCTTACAGCATGCGCGGGTCGCCTGAAAATTGAAGCCTCATCATGCGAGGCAAATGTGTTTTCATTTGGGACAATCCCTCCAGGAGCCTGCCGTGAACCCACGCCCCCTCACCAGCCTCGCCCTGGCCCTCTGCGCCAGCCTGCTGTCCGCCCAGCGCCCCGCCCCTGCCGCCCAGGCAGCGCCTGGCGCCCCCGCTCCGGCCCGTCCCGGCGGGGCTCCCGCGCCCGAAGCCAACGAGCCCAAGCCCTACGACAAGGTGATCACGCCCGAGGCCAAGAGCCAGGAGGGCTTCATCAAGGTTCATCAGCTGAAGGGCAAGGTCTATTTCGAGATTCCCAAGGCCCGGCTGGAGCAGGAACAGCTGCTGGTGGTCACCGCGAACCGGGTGCCCGCCAACATCAACCACGCAGGCCAGGTGGTGGATTCCGACGTGGTGCGCTGGGTGTTGAAGGAGAACCGTCTCCTCCTGCAGCAGGTCTCCCACGCCATCGTGGCCGACCCCGCCAAGCCCGTGGCCAAGGCCGTGGCCGCCAACAACACCGACACCATCCTCATGAGCTTCCCCGTGGAGGCCTTCGCCAAGGATGGATCGCCCGTCATCGAGGCCACCAAGCTCTTCACCTCGGAAGTCCCTGAATACAGCGCCCGCCAGGTGCTGGGCGCGCAGATGTTCGATCCCAGCCGCAGCTATGTGGACAAGGTGAAGGTCTTCCCCGAAAACCTCAACGTCGAAGCGGTGCAGACCTACAGCGTGCCGTTCAGCCCCGCAGGGGCCCCCAGCCCTTCCCCTTTCGGAACCCCGACCCTGCGCCCCGGCACCAGTGGCACCGTGACCATGTTCTATTCCTTCCTCCAGCTCCCCGAAAAGCCCATGCTGCCGCGGGTCTTCGACGAGCGGCTGGGCTTCTTCAGCGTGCGGAACACCGACTACGGGCGCGACGAGCATGAAGCGATGCGGCGCACCTACATCACGCGGTGGCGCCTGGAGAAGAAGGATCCCGCGGCCGCCCTCAGCGAACCCGTGAAGCCCATCGTGTTCTACATCGATGCCGCCACCCCCGCCGCCTGGGTGCCCTTCATCAAGAAGGGCGTGGAGGCCTGGCAGCCCGCCTTCGAGGCTGCCGGGTTCAAGAACGCCATCCTGGCCAAGCCCGCTCCCACCAAGGAGCAGGATCCCGATTTCGACGCCGGCGATGCCCGCTACTCCGTCATCCGCTGGGTGCCTTCGCCCGTGGCCAACGCCTACGGGCCCCACATCAGCGACCCCCGCAGCGGCGAGATCCTGGAAGCCGACATCGTGCTGTACCACAACATCCTGCAGCTGCAGCGGGACTGGTACTTCACCCAGGTCGCACCCCTCGACAAGCGGGCCCAGAGCCTGCCCCTGCCCGACGACCTCATGGGCGAGCTGCTGGCCTACGTGGTCACGCACGAGGTGGGCCACTCTTTGGGCTTCCCCCACAACTTCAAGGCCAGCTCTCAATACCCCTTCGAGAAGATCCGCGACAAGGCCTGGGTGAAGAAGATGGGCCATGTGTCCACCCTCATGGACTACAGCCGCTTCAACTACGTGGCCCAGCCCGAGGATGGCTTCGATCCCGCGGACCTCATTCCCAAGATCGGCCCCTACGACATCTTCGCGGTGAAGTGGGGCTACACGCCCATCCCCGATGCGAAGACCTCGGATGACGAGAAGGCCAGGCTCAACGAATGGCTGAAGGTCCAGGAGACAGAGCCTTGGCTTCGCTTCTCCACCGCCGGGGCCGCGGGCGTGGATCCCGGCGAGGAAACCGAAGCGGTGGGTGATGCCGATCCCGTGAAGGCCACGGCACTGGGCACCAAGAACCTGCAGCGCGTGCTGGGCCTGCTGCCCAAGGCCAGCCTGAAGCCCGGTGAGGATTTCCGGGAATTCGGCCACCTCTACGAGGCCATCTGGGGACAGTGGCGCCGGGAGCTGGGCCACGTGGCCAACCTGGTGGGCGGCTTCGACACCGTGAACAAGCACGCGGGCCAGAGCGGTGGCCGCTTCAGCCCCATCGCCAAGGCGCGCCAGGCCGAGGCCGTGAAATACCTCAATGGCGCCATCTTCAAAACCCCCACCTGGCTGCTGGACCACGCGACCCTCGCCAAACTGGAAGCGGGCAGCGGCCAGGTCCGGTTGCTGGCGGCCCAGAAGGGCGTGCTCAGCACCCTGCTGGATCACGCCCGGCTGTCCCGGCTCGAGGAACAGGAAGGCCTCCTGGCCGAGAAGGCCTACACGGCCAGCCAGCTGCTGCTGGACCTCCGCGGTGGCATCTTCACAGAGCTCCAGAGCGGCGCCAAGGTGGACCCCTACCGCCGCAACCTGCAGCGGGCCGCCCTGGACCAGCTCGGCGCCCTGCTGAACAGCGCCCCCACCCCTCAGATCGCCAGCGGCGGCCTGGGCATGGCCATCCTCCAGCCCAACCTCAGCGATGACACCCGCGGCGCCGTGCGGGCTGAACTGAAAGCCCTGCAGGCCCTCGCCTCCCGGCCCAACCCGGACAAGGCCACCAAGGCCCACCTGGATGACCTGAAGGATCAGATCGCCCGCATCCTCGACCCCAAGTTCTTGGCCAACGCTGCAGGGCCTGCTGGAGTCGCTGCGGGCCGCCGCATCGAAGACAGCTGCTGGCCCGGCGTGGCAGACGTGCTCGAATAGCTGACTGGAGGTTCCATGCGCGTTCCCGGTTTCCGCGCCCTGCTGCCCGCCGCCCTGTTGATGCTATCTCCGCTGGTCGGCGGGGACAGGGTCACGGGGCGGGCCTTCGCCACCCGCTCCGAGGTGGCGGCGCAGCACGGCATGGCTTGCACCAGTCAGGCCCTCGTCACCCAGATCGCGCTGGACATCCTCAAGCAGGGCGGCTCCGCCGTGGATGCTGCCATCGCGGCGGACGCGGCCCTGGGCCTCATGGAGCCCACGGGCAGCGGCATGGGGGGCGACCTCTACGCCCTGGTCTGGGAGGCGAAGACAAAGAAGCTGCATGGCCTCAACGCCAGCGGCCGCTCGCCGAAATCCCTCCGCCTCGATCATTTCAGGAAGCTCGGCCTCACGCACATCCCCGCCCAGGGGCCCCTGCCTGTCAGCGTGCCCGGCTGCGTGGACGGCTGGTTCGAGCTGCACCGCAGGTTCGGCAAGTTGCCCATGACCCAGGTGCTGGCCCCGGCCATCCGTTACGCCCGGGAAGGCTTCCCGGTCTCCGAACTCATCGCCTACTACTGGGATCGCAGCGTTCCGGTGTTGGGCAAGTATCCGGGCTTCCTGGACACCTACACCGTCGACGGCAAGCGCGCCCCCCGCAGCGGCGAGGTCTTCCGCAATCCCCGCCTGGCGAAAACGCTGGAGACCGTGGCGCGCGAAGGCCGCGATGCCTTCTACAAGGGCGACATCGCCCGGCGGATCGACGCTTACATGAAGGCCAACGGCGGCTTCCTCAGCTATGAGGATCTGGCGGCCCACCACTCCGACTGGGTGGAACCCGTCAGCGTGAACTACCGCGGCTACGACATCTGGGAGCTGCCACCCAACGGCCAGGGCATCGCCGCCCTGCAGATGCTGAACATCCTCGAGGGCTACGATTTCTCGAAGATCCCCTTCGGCAGTCCCCAGCATGTGCACCTCTTCACCGAGGCGAAGAAGCTGGCCTTCGAGGACCGCGCGAAGTTCTATGCGGATGCCGACTTCATGAAGGTGCCGCTCTCCTGGCTGCTTTCCAAGGACTACGCCGCCCAGCGTCGCGCCCTCATCGGCGACCGGGCCTCGCGCCGCCTGGAGGCCGGGCATCCGCCTCTCAAGGAAGGCGACACCATCTACCTCACCACCGCCGATGGCGAAGGCAACCTGGTGAGCCTGATCCAGAGCAACTACCGGGGCATGGGCAGCGGCATGACGCCCGGCGACCTGGGCTTCTGCCTGCAGGACCGGGGCGAGCTGTTCAACCTGCAGGAGGGCAACGCCAACACCTACGCCCCGGGCAAGCGCCCCTTCCACACCATCATCCCGGGCTTCATCACCCGGGGCGGCGAGCCCTTCCTCAGCTACGGCGTCATGGGCGGCGAGTTCCAGCCCATCGGCCACGCCCAGGTGGTGATGAACCTCGTGGATTTCGGCATGAACGCCCAGGAAGCCGGTGACGCCCCGCGCATGAGCCACGATGGCTCGCCCGAGCCCACGGGCGAACCGGGCAAGTTGCCGGGCACCATCCAGCTGGAGAGCGGCTTCCCCTACGAGACCGTGCGCGAGCTCATGAACCGCGGCCACGGCGTGGGCTGGCTGCTGGGCGGCTACGGCGGCTACCAGGCCATCCGCTGGGATCCCAAGCAGAAAGTCTATTTCGGCGCCTCGGAATCGCGCAAGGATGGGCAGGCCGCTGGGTATTAGAGGACCCGCGCCAGACTAGAGGAACAAGGTCGGATCCAGCTTCCAGTCGGCGGGTTCCTCGTAGTCCACGATCTGCTCGGTGATGGGCGTGAGGACGACGTCGCGGGGTTGGAGCTTCAGCTTCCGGCCGATGTCATAGACGATACGCACCGTGGGCCGCAGCAAATCCTCGCTCTGTTCCACCACCACAGCCAGTCGATCATTGGACAGGCGCACCAGTGAGCCCACGGGGTAGATGCCCAGGGTGCGGATGTACTGCTGCACCAGATCGCCGTCCAGGTGGGAGCCGCTCCATTCCAGCAGCTTCTTCAGCACTTCGCTGGGCTCCTTGGCCTTGTGGTAGACCCGGTTCGAGGTGAGCGCGTCGTAGACATCCACGATGGCCGTCATGCGGCCAATCTGGGAGATCTGCTCGCCCGCGATTCCCCGCGGGTAGCCGCCCCCGGCCATCTTCTCGTGGTGCTCTCCGGCGATCTGGATGACCATCCGCGACACGCCGGGAACGCCCTCGAGCAGATCCATGCTCATGGAGGCGTGGGATTTCATCACCGTGAACTCATCATCCGTGAGCTTGCCGGGCTTGTTCAGAATCTCGTTGGGCACCTTCATCTTGCCCACGTCGTGCAGCAGGCCGCCCAGCCCCGCCTCCTCCACCGTGGCCGCGTCCATGCCCATGGATTGGCAGAAGGACACCAGCAGGGCGCAGATGCTCACCGAATGCTGAAAGGTGTAGGTGTCGGCACTCTTGAGGCGGGAGAGGCTGATGAGGGCTCCGGGATTCCGCAGCACCGAAGCATGCATGGCCTTCACCAGGGGCTTGGCCTTCGCAGGGTCCAGCTGCTTGCCCAGCCGCACATCGGTGAGCAGTCCATCCACCACCCCGATGGCGTCGCCCATGATGCGCTTGGCCGCGGCGGATTCCTCCCGCTGGGACACCCGGGCCGGAGCCAGGGCCGGTCCCCCGGCGGCC
The DNA here is from genome assembly GCF_030758935.1 of Geothrix sp. PMB-07. NCBI lineage: Bacteria > Pseudomonadati > Acidobacteriota > Holophagae > Holophagales > Holophagaceae > Geothrix > Geothrix sp. PMB-07. Next base: position 1,052,120 of record NZ_CP132333.1, on the reverse strand, counting down.
GTATCTTTCATCTGCTTGGCGATGGCCTGATCGATCTCCCCCTGGGTTGGCGCCCCGGCGACATCCCCGCCTTTTTCCGTATCGATGTAGATCTCATCCAGGCCCTGCTTCTTCATCTTCGCAATCTGATCGGTGCTCTTCAGCAGGAACTGCTGGCGCAGGAAGCCATGCTGCAGCCACCCGCAATTGAGGTCGTGGACATACATGCCTTCCTTGAGATCCTCGACCTTCACCCGCTTGATCGCCATCCGTGCTGCCCCCGTTCTGTTACCTGGATCGGTCCTGCCTGGCGGGAAGATGAGCGGTGGCACAAGCGGGGCTCTGCCCCTCTCTGACCGCGGTGAACTCGCAGAAGTGTAGACCTGTCAGAACACCCACGGGATGTAGAATGAAGGTTCGGACCGCGCCCAGCGGCGCTTTCAGGGGGGGTTGACCGTGCTTCAAGCCTATCGCCAACATGTCGCCGAACGCGCCGCCCTGGGCATCCCCCCCCTGCCCCTCACCGAATCTCAGACCCACGATCTGGCCGAGCTGCTGGCCCACCCCCCTGCAGGCGAAGAGGCCTTCCTGCTCGATCTGCTCACCCATCGGGTGCCTGCGGGCGTGGACGATGCCGCCCGGATGAAGGCGGCCTTCCTGGCTGGGGTGGCCAAGGGCACCGAAAAGGTTGCCCTGGTCTCCCGCGAGAAGGCCACGGAGCTGCTGGGCACCATGCTCGGCGGCTTCAACGTGAAGCCCCTCATCGATCTGCTGGACGACGCTCAGGTGGGCAGGATCGCGGCCGAGGGCCTGAAGAAGACCTTGCTGGTCTTCGATGCCTTCGCCGAGGTGAAGGCCAAGGCGGATGCGGGCAATGCCAACGCCCAATCCGTGCTGAAGTCCTGGGCCGAGGCCGAGTGGTTCACCAGCCGCCCGGAAGTGCCCCAGAGCCTCACCCTCACGGTGTTCAAGGTGAGTGGTGAAACCAACACCGATGACCTCTCCCCGGCACCCGACGCGTGGAGCCGACCCGACATCCCGCTCCACGCCCTGGCCATGCTGAAAAATGCCCGTCCGGGCATCAACCCCGACGAGCCCGGCAAGGTGGGGCCCCTCAAGCAGCTGGAGGCCCTCAAGGCCAAAGGCCACCTGGTGGCCTACGTGGGCGATGTGGTGGGCACGGGTTCCTCCCGCAAGTCCGCCACCAATTCCGTGCTGTGGTTCACGGGCGAGGACATCCCCTTCGTGCCCAACAAGCGCTTCGGCGGCGTCTGCCTGGGCACCAAGATCGCCCCCATCTTCTACAACACCATGGAAGATGCCGGCGCCCTGCCCATCGAGCTGGATGTGAACGGCATGGAGATGGGCGATGTCATCGAGCTGCGCCCCTACGAAGGCAAGGCCCTCAAGAACGGCCAGGTCATTGCTGAATTCCAGGTGAAGTCCGACGTCATCTTCGACGAGGTGCGTGCCGGGGGCCGCATTCCCCTCATCGTGGGCCGTGGGCTCACCGCCAAGGCCCGCAAGGCCCTGGGCCTGCCCGAATCCACCATCTTCCGCCTCCCCGCCATCCCCAAGGACACCGGCAAGGGTTATACGTTGGCCCAGAAGATGGTGGGCCGCGCCTGCGGCACCACGGGCATCCGCCCCGGCACCTACTGCGAGCCGCACATGACCACCGTGGGTTCCCAGGACACCACGGGCCCCATGACCCGCGACGAGCTGAAGGATCTGGCCTGCCTGCAGTTCTCCGCTGACATGGTGATGCAGTCCTTCTGCCACACCGCGCCCTATCCCAAGCCCGTGGATGTGAAGACCCACCGCGAGCTGCCGCCCTTCATCACCAACCGCGGTGGTGTCTCCTTGAAAGTCGGCGACGGCGTCATCCACTCCTGGCTGAACCGCCTGCTGCTGCCCGACACCGTGGGCACCGGCGGCGACTCCCACACCCGCTTCCCCATCGGCATCTCTTTCCCTGCCGGTTCAGGCCTGGTGGCCTTCGCCGCCGCCACGGGCGTCATGCCCCTGGATATGCCGGAATCCGTACTGGTGCGCTTCAAGGGCGAGCTTCAGCCTGGTGTGACCCTGCGCGATCTCGTCAATGCGATTCCCTACTACGCCATTCAGCAGGGCCTGCTCACGGTGGAGAAGAAGGGCAAGAAGAACATCTTCAGCGGCCGTATCCTGGAGATCGAAGGGCTGCCCAAGCTGAAGGTGGAACAGGCCTTCGAGTTGTCTGACGCCTCCGCCGAGAGAAGCGCCGCGGGCTGCACCGTGCGCTTGGACAAGGAACCCATCATCGAATACATGACGTCCAACATCACGTTGATGAAATGGATGATCGCCAACGGCTACGAGCACCGCGAAACGTTGGAGAACCGCATCCGCGCCATGCAGGCCTGGATCGCCAAGCCCGAACTGCTGGCCCCGGACGCGGACGCCGAATACGCCGCCGTCATCGACATCAACCTGGCCGACGTGAAAGAACCCCTCCTGGCCTGCCCCAACGATCCCGATGACATCAAACCCCTGTCGGTGGTGGCCGGCGACACGATCGACGAGGTATTCATCGGTTCCTGCATGACCAACATCGGCCACTTCCGCGCCGCCGGGAAGCTGCTGGACGGTAAGACGGACATCCCCACCCGCCTCTGGATCGCCCCGCCCACCAAGATGGACGAGTACATCCTCACGCAGGAGGGCTACTACGGCATCCTGGGCCGCACCGGCGCCCGCATGGAGATGCCCGGCTGCTCGCTCTGCATGGGCAACCAGGCCTCCATCCGCAAGGGCAGCACGGCCATGTCCACCTCCACCCGCAACTTCCCCAACCGTCTGGGTCTGGATACCCGCGTCTACCTGGGCTCCGCCGAGTTGGCCGCCGTCTGCGCCCTGCTGGGGAGGATCCCCACCGTGGCCGAGTATCTGGAGCAGGTGGGCATCGTGGGCCAGAAATCCGCCGACATCTACCGCTACATGAACTTCGACCAGATCCCCGATTTCCGGGAGCTGGCGGATACGGTCACCGTCTAGCCCCTGCTCTGAATTGGGTTCGGAGGCATCGCCTTCGAACCCAATTCAGAGTGACCGCCGGGGCGGTCCGTGCTAAACTTATCAGTTCTTACACCACCTTTCGGGGGGTTCCCATGGGGATCTTTGAGGGCCACATCCGCGTGCACGGGGGCGACCGCTTCGCCCTGGTGGCCTCGCGCTGGAACGATTTCATTGTTGAACGCCTCATCGACGGCGCGAAGGATTGCATCCTGCGCCATGGCGGCAACGAAGACCAGTTGGACCTCATCCGCGTACCGGGAAGCTTCGAACTGCCCCAGGCGGCCAAGCTGGCGGCGCAGAGCGGTCGCTACGCCGGCATCATCGTGCTGGGCACCGTCATCCGGGGCGGCACGCCCCACTTCGACATGATCGCCGCCGAAGTCACCAAGGGCGCCGCCCAGGTGGCGCTCGACACGGGCCTGCCCCTGGCCTTCGGCGTGCTCACCACGGACAGCGTGGAGCAGGCCATCGACCGGGCTGGTGCCAAGATGGGCAACAAGGGCTGGGAGGCCGCCATGAGCGTCCTCGAGATGGTGGATCTGGCCCACACCCTCGGCAACACCAAGAAGGGACACAAGTAGATGGGAGTTCGTCGACGCGGGCGGGAATACGCCCTGCAGATGCTGTACGCCATGGATCTCACGGGCTACCAGCCGGATCAGGTCTTCGCTGGCTTCTACGCCATCCAGGATCTCAACCGGGATGCCTTCTACTACGCCCGGCGCCTGGTGGACGGCGTCCACGGACAGATGGACGAGATCGACGAAGTGCTGGGGAAGTACGCCGAGCACTGGAAGATCCACCGCATGGCCGCCGTGGACCGGAACCTGCTGCGCCTCGGCCTCTACGAGCTCATGTTCGTCAAGGAAGTGCCCTTCCCCATCGTCATCAACGAGGCCCTGGAGATCGTCAAGGAATTCAGCGATCAGGAAGGCACGCAATTCCTCAACGGCATCCTGGATGCCGCCCGCAAAGAATTCCGCCCAGAAGAAACCGGCCCTCGCGCCAAAAAGAAGGCGGCCATCGCTGAGCCTTCCGAAGAATCGTGACCTGACCACTCCCCCCTGGTTTGGTATGCTCGATCCCTTCCCTCGCCCGATCTGACCGTTGGAGCCCTGATGAGCACCTCCCGTAAGAAATCTGCGGCCGTGAAGAAAACGCCCGCGCCCCGGCCCGCTGCCAAGTCCACCGCCAAGCCCGCTGCCGCGCCCAAGTCTGCTGCCCCTGCCGCCAAGAGCCTCACCAAAGCTTCGGTTCAGCCCATCGGCCTGGATGAAATCAAGAGCCTCATCGCCCTGGTGGGCCGTGAGCCCTTCCAGGAATTTGAGTTCGAAGCCGGCGACATGCGCTTCCGCATCCGCAAGGATGGGCCGGCCCCGGTCTTCCAGGCCCCTGTCGCTGCACCCATCGTCATGGCTGCGTCGGCACCCGCGCCTGTGCACGCCATTCCCGCGGCCCCTGCCGCGCTCCCTGCCCTGGCCGCCACCACGGACGAGCCCGGCATCCACTACGTCACCAGCCCCATCGTGGGAACGTTCTACCGCTCCTCCAATCCCACCGCCACGCCCTTCACCTCGCCCGGCGATTTCGTGAAGCCTGGCCAGACCCTCTGCATCATCGAAGCCATGAAGCTCATGAATGAGATCGAAAGCGACGTGGCCGGCGAGATCGTCAAGGTGCTGGTGGAGAACGGCACTCCAGTCGAGTACGGCGAGCGCCTCTTCGCGGTCCGGATCGGCTAGCCATGGGCGCTGCCATCAAACGCAAAACCACGGTCGTTCCCTCGGCCCACATCGACGCGCCGCCCTTCAAGAAGGTGCTCATCGCCAACCGCGGGGAGATCGCCCTGCGCGTCATCCTGGCCTGCAAGGAAATGGGCATCCAGACGGTGGCTGTCTATTCCGAGGCCGACCGCAATGCCCTGCACGTGCGCTTCGCCGATGAGGAAGTCTGCATCGGGCCCGCACCCTCCTCCAAGTCCTACCTGAACATCCCCCAGGTCATCGCCGCGGCGGAAGTCACCGGCGCCGAAGCCATCCACCCCGGCTACGGCTTCCTCAGCGAGAACGCGCACTTCGTGGAAGTCTGCCTGGCCTGCGGCATCACCTTCATCGGCCCCAGCGCCGAAATCATCCGCAAGATGGGCAACAAGGCCCAGGCCAAGGCCACCATGCTCGAAGCGGGCGTACCCCTCATGCCCGGCAGCGACGGCATCGTCGAGACCGTGGAAGAGGCCCTGGTGGTGGCCGAGCAGATCGGCTACCCCGTCATCGTCAAGGCCAGCGCCGGCGGCGGCGGCCGCGGCATGCGCATCTGCAACAACGCAGAAGAACTGCCCGACCTTTACAACACCGCCCGCACTGAAGCCAAGGGCGCCTTCGGCGATGACAGCGTCTACATGGAGAAATACCTCCTGGAGCCGCGCCACATCGAAGTCCAGATCATGGGCGATCTCTTTGGCAACGTGGTGCACCTGGGCGAGCGCGAGTGCTCCATCCAGCGCCGCCACCAGAAGCTCATCGAGGAAAGCCCCAGCGCCGTGCTCACCCCCGAGCTGCGCCAGCGCATCTGCGATACCGCCGTGCGGGCAGCCAAGGCCGTGGGCTACTACAACGCGGGCACCATCGAGTTTCTGCTCGACAAGCGCGGCGACTTCTTCTTCATGGAGATGAACACCCGCGTCCAGGTGGAGCACCCCGTCACCGAGCTGGTCACGGGCATCGACATCGTGAAAGAGCAGCTGCGCATCGCCGCGGGCCAGAAGCTCAGCTTCACCCAGGCGGATGTGGTCCAGAAGGGCCACGCCATCGAGTGCCGCATCAACGCCGAAGATCCCTACAAGTTCACACCCAGCCCTGGCCGCATCACCGCCCTGCACTTCCCCGGCGGGCCCGGCATCCGTGTGGATACGGCCATGCACCAGGACGCGGTCATCCCCCCCCACTACGACTCCATGGTGGCCAAGCTCATCGCCTACGGCGCTGATCGCTCCGAAGCCATCGCCCGCATGCGCCGCGCCTTGGACACCCTGGTCATCGAGGGCATCAAGACCACGGCCCCTCTGCATCGCCGCATCATGGACCATCCCGACTTCATTTCCGGCGCCTTCTCCACCAAGTGGATGGAGACCTTCATGGAAGAACTGAAGCGGAATCCCACCGGAGATCCCCGGTAAGGCGAGATTCCGATAGACTGTCACTGTGCCGCTATAGCTCAGTTGGTAGAGCGCCCGCCTTGTAAGCGGATGGTCGTTGGTTCAATTCCGACTAGCGGCTCCAATCTCTGGGAGCCTCATGGACCTCTCCACCCCCTTCGGTCATGAGTGATTCCAGCCAGCCCCGCCCCAGCCTCCTGCGCTCCGCGGGGGTGGTGGGCTTCATGACGCTGTTGAGCCGCATCACGGGGCTGGCCCAGACCTTCTTCCTCAGCCATGTGCTGGGCGCGGGCCCCGCGGCGGATGCGTATTTCGTGGCCATCCGCCTGCCCAACCTGCTGCGCCGCTTCACCGCCGAAGGCACCATGACCGCCGCCTTCCTGCCCACCCTTTCCGAGGTGGAGGCCACCGAAGGCCGCGCGGCGGCGCAGGCTGTGGCCGCCCGCTTCATGGGTGCCCTGCTGGTGTTCCTCCTGCTGGGCGTGGCCTTGGTTCTGCTGTTTATGGGCCCGCTGGCGGGCTTTCTCACCCTGGGCCGGCCCCAGGTGCAGGGTGAGCTGACAGCCCGACTGGGCCGCATCATGTTCCCCTACCTGGCCCTGGTGAGCCTCACGGCGGGCTACGCGGGGCTGCTGAACCTGCGCCACCGTTTCGCGTTGGCCGCCTCGGTATCGGTGTTCTGGAACCTGGCCTTCATCGGCTTCGGATGGGCCACCCTGCGCGTGCTGGGACGAAGCGGCACTGTGCTGTTCGACACCCGAGCCGTGGTGTGCGCCTTCGCAGTGCTGGCCGGGGGCGTGCTGCAGCTCCTGGTGATTCTGCCCGCCGTTCGGCAGGAGGGCTTCGGACTCTCCCTGGGCCTGCATCTGCGCGACCCCTGGGTGTTCAAGATCCTCAGACGCATGGGGCCGGGCATGCTGGCCGCAGGCATCTACCCCATCAATGGCGTCATCAGCGCCGCCATCGCCTCCCGCCTCCCCAACGGCGCCCAGACCGTGCTCTTCAACAGCGGCATGATGAGCGAAATGGTCATGGGCCTCTTCGCCATGAGCCTCGCCACCGCGGGGCTGCCCACGCTGTCGCGGCAGGCAGAGGCCCAAGACTGGCCCGCCATGAACCGCAGCTTCATCCAGTCCCTCTCGGCTTCGGCCCTGTTGGTACTGCCCGCCTCCGTGGGTCTGGCGGTGCTGGCCCGGCCCATCTGCGCCCTGCTCTTCCGCACCGGTGCCTACACACCGGGCGATTCGGATTGGACCGCGGTAACAGTCGTATTCAATTGCCTGGGCCTGGTCTTCGTGGCGGGCCAGCGGCTGGGCAACCAAGCCCTCTACGCCCTCAAGGACTACCGCGGCCCCGCCGCCCTGGCTGGCGGAACCCTGCTGCTGAACGTGCTGCTCAGCCTGGTCCTGATGAAGCCCCTGGGAACCCGCGGGCTCGCCCTGGCCAACGGCCTGTCCAGCCTGGTCGGCATGCTCCTGTTGGTGCTGCGCCTGCGACCTCGCCTGCCGGGGCTGACCTTCCGGCCCCTGCTGGATGCCACGGCCCGGGCCCTCGCGGCCTCCACCCTCATGGGCCTGGCCGCCTGGGGCGGGGCGACGTGGCTGGCGCTGAATGCGCCCCACGCCTTCACGCGGTGGGCCCTGGGCTGGCGGCTGCTCCCCCTGATCGCCCTCTGTGGATTGTTCTACGGCCTCTGCGCCGCGGTCCTTGGCCACCCGGAGGCCAAGGACCTGGTCGGAAAGCTCCGCCGCAAACTGGGGCGTTCCTGACGCAAGGTTGCTCCCGAGCCATTATTGTTTTCCGCGCTCCCTGCCAGACCACACCGCTTCCAGCTGCTCTTTCAGATCCTGGAAGCGGAAGGGTTTCTGGAGCGATCCCGAGAAGCCGAAGGCCGCGGCCGTGCCCCGGCCAAAGGCCTTCGAGTAGCCGGTCATCAGCACGCCGTGAAGCGTGGGGCGGATTTTCCGCATGGCCTCGAAGGCTTCGGGCCCGCTCATCTGCGGCATGGAGGCATCGGTCAGGAAGAGGCCGATGGCGGCTTCGTTGGCATGGAACACCTCCAGGGCCTCGGCGCCATTCTCGGCCGCGAACACGGGCCCGTAGCCCCACTTGGGCAGCATGCCCACCACCAGATCCCGGATGGCGGGATCATCTTCAGCCACCAGAATGCCCCGGGCGCTTGGCCGCGTGGCGCCTGCGGGTGACATCGCCGCCTGGACATGGATGGAGACAGGGAAGTAGGCCCGGAGGGTGGTCCCTTCGCCTGGCGTGCTGAGGATCTGCAGGCAGGCCGAGTGGGAGCGCAGGATGCCCAGGGCCGCGGAAAGCCCCAGCCCGCGCCCCTGTCCCTTGGTGGTGAAGAAGGGATCGCAGACCCGCTCGAGCTGCTCCGCGGGAATGCCGGGGCCCCCATCCTGCACTTCCAGGCGCAGGAACCGCCCCACCCGACCCGGCGCAGGCCAGAAGCCCTCCAGCAGGTCCGCCTCCGCGAGCTCCTGCAGAACGGTGCGGATGCTGATGGCGGCACCGGCTTCCTCCGTGGCCTCAATGGCGTTCAGCACGAAGGCGGACAGCACCTTCATCACCTGGCCCTCGTCAGCCGGCACCAAGGGCAGGTCCTCGCCGGGGCTGTAGGCCAAGCGGGCGGGCCTCGACAGGAAGGTGCGCCACAGGGCGAGCCCCTCGACCACCACGTGGCCCAGATCCACGGGCGCTTCCTCCCGCAGCGTCCGCCCCGAGTAGTCGAGCATTTCCTTGGCCAGCACCGTGGCCCGGTCCACCCCGCCGCTGATGAGGGACAGCTCTTTGGCCAGATCGGCATTCCCCGCGCTGAGGCTCTGCACAATCTCCAGATGGCCCTGCGTCACCTGGAAGGCGTTGTTGAGTTCATGGGCGATGCCTGCGGCCATGAGGCCGAGGCTCTCCAGCTTCTCGCCCCACCGCAGGGTGCGTTCCATCCGCTTGCGGTTGCTGAGATCGCGCACGATGAAGAAGAAGGCATGGGGCGATCCATCAGGATTGCGAAGCACGTCCCCGTTGGTCTCCTGAAAGAAGATGCTGCCATCCTTGCGCAGCCCCTTGAATTCGCTGGGGCCCGCATGCTGCCCGGACAGCAACGCCAGCAGCCTTTCCTCCAGCCGTGAATGATCCTCCATGGCGATGAATTCCCGGAGTGAGCGGCCGAGAATCTCTTTCGGATGGGTGTACCCGAACATGCCCAGGATACGGGGGCTCAGGTAGGTGAGGCAGCCTTCCAGATCGGCCATCGCGAAGCCATCGGGGCTCTTTTCCACCATGGTGTGGAAGAGCGCTTCCGCGTGACGGCGCTCGGTGATGTCGTTGGAGGTGGCCAGCATCGCTTCGTGGCCTTCGTAGGTGATGAGCGAGGCGGTGATGATCTGGGTGCGGGGCCGACCCTGGCCATCCAGCATGACCACCTCCCAGCCGCTGGACCTGCCCTGGGCGCGCAGCTGCGCCACCAGATCCAGGCGCGCGGATGGATCCGCGTAGAACTCCAGCATCCGGCGCCCGGCAGGCCTGGGGCCTTCGAGTCCGAACAGACCGCAGGCCAGGGGATTGGCGAAGAGGATGGTGGAATCTTCCGCATGGCTGATCGTGATGGGGAAGCCCGCTTCATCCAGCAGGCGGCGGTAGCGGTCCTCGCTGGCCGCCAGGGCGTTCAGCGCCCGGGCGCATTCCGTCTCCACGGTCTCCAGGGTGGACACCCGCCACTTCAAGCGCCGGATTTCTTCCTTCAGGGCTTCCACATCCTGGGCTTCGTCCCCCATCGGCACCTCCTCTGGGGATGGCTTGGGTCATTCCATGGATTGAACGCCTTCTCGGTGTTTTTGGCGAAACCTTGAATCGGAGCGCCCTCACACAAAAAAGCGGCCGGGAAAATCCCGGCCGCTTTGCAGATCAAGCCAACTTCACTTCTGCAGTTCCATGGTGATCACCGCGCCGCCCATCTGAGGCAGGACCGCGCTGGTCTTCACCACCTTGCGGGTGGCGGTGTCCACCCAGAGGTTCTGACTGCCGGGATCGCCCACGGCGGAGGTGATCTCCACCTTCCAGGCCTTGAAGGTTCCCGCAGGCACCGTCACGGATTCCTGCGCCACCACCTTGGCCTGTTTGAGATCGACCTTCTGTTTCTGCAGATCCACGTTGCGGAAGGTCACACTGTAGCCCTCGGCCAGAGGAAGGGCCGCGAGAGAATCCTGGGAAGCGGAACCCTCCGCATAGGCCTGGCCACCCAACTCGATGCTGAAGGGCTTGGGCTCGGCGCCCATGGCCAGGCTGCCCGTGGCCTTGGTGCCATCGAAGGTCATCTCGATGGTGGCCGGGCCCTGTTTCACCAGGCGCTTCTGGGGCACCAGCGTGTCCTTGGCGATGGTGGTGGTGTCCAGGGCATCGCCCATGGGCAGCTTGGTGGCCTCGGTGATCACCCAGGTTCCACCCTCTTCCTTGATGGTGCGCACCTGGCTGAGGGGCATGTTCTGGGGGCCAAGGGCCAGCGTGCCCGCGTAGTTGAAGGTGCCAGCGATGGGCTGGGCCACCGCCTTGGGCAGGCCCACGGAAGCGGCATCGGTCTTCTTGGCCAGCACCACGGTCTTGGGATCGACGGTGATTTCCGGCAGACGCTTCACCACATCCGGCTTCCCTCCTTCCTGGTAGCGGGCCTTCAGATACTTGGCCAGGAACTTCTCGGCGGCGGCGAACATGGCCTGGCTGTTCACCGGGCGGGCGAAACCATGACCCTCATCCGGCGCGCAGAGATACTCCACGGGGAAGTTGCGGTCGCGCAGGGCGATGACGATCTGATCGCTTTCGGCCTTCTTCACGCGGGGATCATTGGCGCCCTGGACGATGAGGAGCGGCGTCTTGATCTTGTCGGCGGAATTCAGCGGCGACTGGCGCTCCAGCTGCTTCTTGCCCTCGGGCGTGTTGGGATTGCCCATGCGCTCGTGGAAGATGATGCGGCCCGCTTCCCAATAGGGCGGAATGGTTTCAAGCAGCGTCAGCAGGTTCGAGGGCCCCACGATGGGCACCGCCGCGGCGTAGAGGTCGGGCGTGAAGGCCACGCCCGCCAGCGAGGCGTAACCGCCATACGAGCCGCCCATGATGCCCACGCGCTTGGCATCCACGGTGCCGTTGGCCACCAGGTGCTTCACGCCCCAGGTGATGTCGTCCTGCATGAGGTCGCCCCACTGCTTGTTGCCTGCATTGAGGAACTTCTTTCCATAGCCGGTGGAGCCGCGGAAATTGGGCTGCAGCACCGCGTAGCCGCGGTTGGCCAGGAACTGCGCGAAGGGATTGTAGCCCCAGCTGTCTCGGGCCCAAGGGCCACCATGAGGCACCACCACCAGGGGCAGGTCCTTCGCGGGAATGCCCTTCGGCAGGCTCAGGAAGGCGGGAATCTCCAGACCATCGCTCGATTTGTAGTGGATGGGCTGCATGGCCACCAGGGGCTCACGGGGGAGATCCTCGCGGGAGGTGTATTCCTTGGTGAGCTTCTTGGTGCGGCGGTCGAAGAGGTAGCGGGTACCCGGATCGCGGTCACTGGAGGCGTTCACCATGAGCAATTGCTCGTCGTTGGTCATGGAGCCCAGGCCGATCTCGCGGCCTGGCAACAGCTTCTGCAGCAGCTTGTAGTCAGCCTCCCACGCCTTGTTCTTCCAGTAGATGCGGGTGTGCTCGTCCTCATAGGTGGTGGCCAGCAGTTCGTCCGTGAGATCGGAGAAAATGGCATTGCCAAAATCCACGCGGTTCTTGGGATCGGATTCGATCTTCTCTTCCTTGCCCGTGGTGGGATCGAAGAGCACCAGCTCGGCCAGATCGCGGTTGCCCTTGTTGGTCTCCAGGTAGACCCGCTTCCCATCCTTATGGAAGTTCACCGGTCCAGCGGATTCAAAGACGTTGCACTCGTAGACCTTGGTGAAACCCTCGGGATCCACGCGGAGGATTTCGGTATCACCCTTATCCGTGGTGCGGGTGGCCAGGCGCAGGTTGGCCTGTTTGTCGAACACCCAGCCTGAAATCCGCTCGGTGTTCTTGCGGATGAGGGTGCGCTCACCCGTGGAGATCTTCACCTTGTAGACGTCGTGCCAGGAGGCATCGCGGTCATTGAGGCCCACGTACATCGTGTCGGGATCGGCCTTGGGCACGGCCAGGATCTGGGCCCGGGCACCCTTGGCGGCCGTGAGGTTGCGGGCTTCGGGGACCTCCTTGCCTGCGGCCACCGGAGCCGAAGGATCCACGGCGTAGACGTTGTAGTTTTCGTCGCCATCCTTGTCCTGCACGAAGAGGATCTGCTTGCCATCCCGGCTCCAGAAGAAGCCCGGAATGGGGCGCTTGGGATCGGCCGTGATGAGGCGTCCCTTGCTGTAGGGCTCGCCCACCTTCTTCACCCAGACGTTGCGGGTGTCCTTGTAGGGCTTGAGGAAGGCGATCCACTTGCCATCGGGCGAGAGCTGGGCTCCGGCGATCTCGGGATTGCCGAAGAACTTGTCCCGGTCGATGAGCGGGGGCAGCTGGTTCTTGTGAGCCTGGGCCGCAGGTGGCTTGGCCCCTTCGGCGGCCAGGGGCAACACCAAGGCGAGGGCTAAGGCCGAGCGCAACAGGCCGGGCAGATGAGCGAGGGGGGCCATAAGCAAGACTCCTTGTGAGGGGGGATTGGAAAAACAGGTTACGCCTGGAGGCTCTCCCGGTTGAGAACGGCTGCCTGGACGGTCGTCCCCGGGGGGTGGACGGTCGGATGGCGCAGGTCGACGGGGAAGGCCGTCTGATGACTCCGAACTCTCCTGAGTCCGTCTCGTCCATGGCAAAGTCATGGGCGGGAGGTTCCCGTGAAGGCCGTCATCCAGCGTGTAAAACGGGCCCGCGTCCAGAGCGGGAGCCAGGAGGCGATCATCGGCCCTGGCCTGCTGGTGCTGGTGGGGCTTGAAACCGGCGACACGGAGGAAACCTGCGCCTGGGCCGCGGCCAAGCTCGCCTCGCTGCGCATCTTCGAGGATGAGGACGGGAAGATGAACCGGGGCTTGCAGGAAGTGGGCGGCGAGATCCTCGCGGTGAGTCAGTTCACCCTGGCGGGAAGCATCGCCAAAGGCCGACGCCCTTCCTTTGATGGCGCCATGGCCCCCGAGGCCGCCCGGGAGCTCTTCCACGTTTTTCTGGGTCTGCTGAAAGCCCAGCACCCGGCAGTGAAGACGGGTTTCTTCCAGGAGCACATGGAAGTCGAGCTCGTCAACGATGGCCCCGTGACCTTCATCCTGGAGCGGTGAGCCGCCCTGGAGCCGGGGATCTGCCCGATGAGCCGCTCAGGGATAGATCAGCTGGTCCGTGGCGAAACCCAGGGCCCGAGCCCGATCGAGCAGCCGCTCGAGGGTCTTCGCATCCAGCTTGGGCTGGCGGGCAAGAATCCAGAAGTAGGAGCGGCTGGGCCCGCAGATCATGGAGTAGCGCTCGGGTTCGAGCTCGATGACGGTGTAGGCCCCGTAAAAGGGCCCGAAGAAAGACACCTTCAGCCGCCCTTCGCTGGCCGCACCCACAAAGAGGGCTCGGCCTTCGGCCACCTTCCATTTGCCTGAGGTGGCATCCCAACCCCGGTTCAGGACCTTCACGCTGCCATCCGGGCGCAGGCTGTAGGTCGCCGTGACCTGAGTCAGGCCGCGCTCGAAGCCATGATCCAGGCGGGCCACCTCGTGCCACTGGCCGAGGTAGCGGTTCAGGTCAAAGCCCTGCACAGGCTTTACGCCATCAGGAACGCCCGTGCAGCCCAGCATCGTCAGTAGCCAACCCAGGGTCAGCAGGTGGAGTGAACGTGTCATGGCGACCTCCTTGCGAACCCGGTGATTTTGAGTGTCGTGGCCCCATGGTGGACTCGCCCAGGGAGGGGCCTTCTGGGGCGGCTTCACAACCGGTTGTCCATCCTCGTGCCACTCAGCTTTCGAGAAGAACTCAGCGTCCCAAACCCGCCTCGAAGGCGCGCAGGGCCATCAGGAAGGATTCGGGTGCGTCCCACATGATCCAGTGCTTGGCGGTGGGGAAGTGCAGCAGTCGGAAGGCGGGGATCCCCTTGAATCCATACATCGCGAGGGTGGCGGACTCCTTGGCCGGATCCACCTCCCGCGGGCCCGCGGCCAGCTGCAGCACGGGCAGATGCAGCTGGGCTTGGCGACCACCCAGGGCCTCCTTCGTCATGGCTCGCAGATAGGCCTGAAGCGTGGCCACAGGCACCTTCAGGCCATCCGCCACCAGGCGATCCGTCTGCGCAGCCCCCGAGGTCATGCGGCCGAAGAAGGTGCTCAGGGTCGGTGCGGGATCCTTGGCCAGGGCCACTGCCACGGGCTCCATGTAGGCCTCGGGAATCGCGCCCAGAAAACTGTCCACCAGCAGCAGACCGCGGAAGGCGCTGGGGTCGGCCAGCACCGCACCGGCCGCGAGGGGCCCGCCCATGGAATGGCCCACCACCAGGCAGGGCGCCAAGCCCTCCTTGCGCACCAGCGCAGCCAGCTCCCGGGCGACGGTGCCCATGTCCGCCCGCCCCTCCAGCACCTGCGGGCCCGGCGTGCCGCCGCTGCCGGGAAGATCCACAGCCACCACCGTGTGATCCCGGGCAAGCTCCCCGAGGACGCCCGCCCACACCTCCTTGTTGCCGCCGAAGCCGTGGACCAGCAGCACACCAGGGCCCGAACCCACCTTCTGGTAGGAGGGGAGGGCCGCTTGCAGGAAAAAGGTGGCGAAACAAAGCAGGAGCGCGCGGCAAGGCATGGCAACCTCCGGGTAGGATCCCCCGCAGGATAGCCTCCCACCGTCCACCTCAGTGAGAGCAGCGGGAAGATGGATGCAATAAAAGGAGAACCCTGCCGTCTTGGAGTTCGGAAGCAGTCATTTGAGCCATACCAGGGGAGGGGCCAGACACCATGGAGGAGGGCAGCAACCGTCTGGCAGAGGTGTTCGAGCGCGAAAAGGCTCGGCTGCTCGGCTTCGTTCGCCGACAGGTGGCAGGTTTCTCCGGCATGGACGCCGAAGACATCGTTTCAGACGTCACCTACAACCTGCTGCGTCGCGCCGATGTGATCGTCGACATCGAAAACCTCACCGCCTACCTCTACCGCTCGCTGGCCAACCGCATCACCGACCACCGGCGGGGCAGCATCCCAACCCTCTCGCTGGATCATCCCGCCGCCCAGGATGCGGGCGAACCCCGCTCCATCCGTCCTGAAGACGTGATTCCCACCCCGGAAGAGGAATACCGACAGTCCCAACTTCGCCAACGACTCCAATGGGCCCTCGGCCAGCTTCGTCCGAAGGAGCGCGCCGTGTGGGTGGCCACCGAGATCGACGACCGCAGCTTTCGCGATCTGGCCGAAGACTGGGATGAACCCATCGGCACCCTGCTCTCGCGGAAGAGCCGCGCCACCGCCCGCCTCCGCGACCTTCTCTCCGACTACCGCAACCTTTCCTAGGAGCCCCCATGTTCTTTCACCACTCCCACCACCCTTCCCACCGCCCGGGGGGCCTGCATGTGGCCGGTCGCATCGTGGCAGGCTTCGCCCTGGCGGCCGTCCTGGCCATCGTGTTCGGCGGCGTCGTCATGCTGCTGTGGAACCACATCCTGCCGAGCCTGCTGGGAACGCGGGTCATCACGTTCTGGCAGAGTGTCGGCCTGATTCTCCTGGCCCGGATCCTCGTAGGTGGCTTTCACCACGGCCATGGCCACGGCCGGAGGCACCACCCGCACCGCCACGGCTGGCGGGAATATGAAGACTGGTGGAAGGACATCGGGGAGAAATCCTTCCAGGACTATGCGAAGGGCGGACGCCCCAACGACAAGCCGCACCCCAACGCCTAGGGAGCGACCATGTCTGAGCCCACCCGCCCTCCCAGACCATGGCCCCCGTCTGGCCTCATCGCGGAACCGATGCCCCCCAAGGCCACAGAGCTCGTGGGGCTGGCGCGTGAGCTTTACGACCGGGCCCTGGCGGCACCCTGTCTGTCCCCTTCGCAGCGGCGGGAGGCCCTCGCCGACGCGGAAGGCTTGACCCGACTGCTGGGAGACCTGTTCCAGGAGGGGCATCGCTCCACTGGCCTGAGGGCCCTCAAGCGGGCCGTGGATCTGAGGCTGGAGATTGGCAGGCTGGAGCGCGCCCCTGGTCAGACCTTCGGGGCTTCCATGCCGAAGGTCGCCCATTCCTCCTTGGTCGGTCCGTAGGTGCTGGGCACGTGCAGGCCCGCCTGGCGCAGCAGCACGGTCATCTGGCCGCGGTGGTGCGTCTGGTGGGTCACCAGTACGAACAGCGCGAAGGCCCCGGTCCACGTTTCCCCGTAGAGGTTGAAATTCCGACCCAGTTCGGTGTTGTTCCAGCTGCCGATGTGATCCAGCAGGGAATCGCTGGCCACGCGGTAGGCCTCGGCAATCTCGGCCATGGTGGGTGGAGGCGGCGTGGCGATGAGGCCATCGGGTCCCAGTCCCACGGTGCCCTTCACCTTCAAGCCCAGGTGCTGGGGCAGTTCCAGCACCGTTTCCACCAGATGCCAGGCCATGCGCCGCAAATCCCGGTGCTGCGCATCCACCGCCTGATGGGCCGCCGCATCGGGAATGGCGGCAAGCACTGCCAAGGTTTTTTCCGCCTCCTGTTGCCAGATGGTCTTGAAATCGTCCACGCGGCGAAACATGTGAGCCTCCCTGGAGAACCCCGGGGAGCATAGCAGGTCGAGATTGCCCCTCCTGAAAGAAGGCGGACCGGCGCGCCAGGGCTCAGAAATCAGGGCTCAAGAATGCCCGTTCCCATGCCGAAAAAACGGGTTCCCTATGAGGATCCGATGCTGAGCCCCCTTCGCACTTCGTTCGCTGCCGCCCTGGTGGCCTTCTCCTCGGGGCCCTTGGCCCAGGCTGGGGATTACGACCAAGCCCTCTTCGTCCTCTCCAAGGCCTTCCCGGAAGCCCGAACCATCGGCGTGTTCTACGATCAGAGCGCCACGCTCTTGAACCGGCTGGAATTCGAAGGCTCCGCTTCCAAGGATTACGGGCTGGACATCAAGCTGATCCCAATCGACGGCTCCAAGAAGGTTCAGCCGGAGTCGGTTCGGAAGCTCTGCGTCCAAGCGGGCATCCAGGCGGTGCTCTTCATGGAGGACGACCCCCTCATCAAGCCCGGTTCCCCTACGGCCATCGCCATCGTGCAGGGCGCGGGCCGGGCCCCCTTGGCCGCCATCCACACCAGCTGGCTCGACAAGGGCGCCTGGTTCGCCGTGGGTCCCCAAACCAAGGGGCTGCAGATCTCCCCCAATGCGGGTAAACCCGAGACGCGCGAAGCCCTGCGCCTCGCCGGAGAAGCCTTGGTCAAGGAAGGTAAGTAAGAAAGAAACGTTTCAGACTGGAGTGACAGCCCGCCGTTTGGCGGGCCACATTTCCCGACGCCGGGCGCGAGTCAGGCGGGCAATCAGTTCACCCCGGAGCTGTGCCGGATCGACGATGGCATCCACGTGCATCTCGGCACCCAGTTTCTTCAGGTCGATGTCCTCGTTGTACTCGTTGCGGAGTTGCTGCACGTACGCGGCGCGTTCCGCTTCGGGCTTTTCGGCGATCTTGTTGGCGAACACGGCGTTCACGGCGGCCTCGGCGCCCATGACGGCGATGCTGGCCGTGGGCAGGGCCAGAGTGGCGTCGGGATCGAAGCCAGGGCCGCTCATGGCGTAGAGGCCCGCACCGTAGGCTTTGCGCACCACCACGCAGAAGCGGGGCGTGCTGCAGCTGGCCATGGCGCTGATCATCTTGGCTCCGTGGCGGATGATGCCCTGCTTCTCCACGGCGCTGCCAATCATGAAGCCCGGCACGTCGCTGAGGAAGATCAGCGGCAGGCCGAACGCATCACAGAGGGTGATGAAGCGTGTGGCCTTGTCGGCGCTGTCCACGAAGAGCACGCCGCCCTTCACACGGGGCTGGTTGGCCAGGATGCCCACGGGCTTGCCATTCATGCGGGCCAGCCCTGTGATGATCTCCCCGGCGAAGAGCTTCTTCACCTCCAGGAAACTGCCTTCGTCCACAAGGCCCTCGATGAAATCCTTCATCTGGAAGGGGGCCATGATGTCCTGAGGCACTAGGGCGGCCAGGTCCTTCGCCTTGGCGGACACAGCCTTCGGTTCCGCGACGGGCAGAGCGTCTTCGCAGTGCTGGGGGAAGTAGCCGAGATACTGGCGGCAGAGGGCGATGGCCTCGGCTTCGGTCTTCACCAGGAAATCGCCGCAGCCGCTCACGGAGCAGTGCATGCGGGCGCCGCCCAGGTCCTCCAGCGAGATCTTTTCGCCGATGACCATCTCCGCCATGCGAGGCGATCCCAGGTACATGCTGGCGTTGCCCTCGACCATGATCACCACGTCGCAGAAGGCGGGGATGTAGGCGCCACCCGCCGCCGAAGGGCCGAAGAGCAGGCACACCTGGGGCACCAGGCCCGACAGCGCCACCTCCATGTGGAAGATGGTGCCCGCGTGACGACGGCCCGGGAACATGTCGAGCTGATCGGTGATGCGCGCTCCAGCGCTATCCACCAGGTAGAGCATGGGCACCTTCATCCGCAGGGCCACTTCCTGGATGCGGATGATCTTCTCCACCGTGCGAGCGCCCCAGCTGCCGGCCTTGATGGTGCTGTCGTTGGCCATGAGGGCCATGGGCCGACCGTTCACCGTGGCCGTCCCGGTGATGACGCCATCCGCCGGAAGGTCCTTGGCCAGGGCATTGGCGAAGAGGCCATCCTCCATGAAGCTGCCCTCGTCCACCAGCAGGCGGATGCGCTCACGGGCGAAGAGCTTGCCGGTCTCGGCATTTTTCTCATGAGCCTTCGCGGCGCCGCCTTGCTTGATGCGCGCAACTTCCGATTGGAAGGAATCCAACTGCATAGGGACCTCGGGATGGTTCCTCCAGCATATGCGATCCTGGAGGGATGGAAGTCGCGGGGGAGTCGAGGCGCAGGGGGTTCTTCACGGCACCCTTCATCGTGTTGTGTTCCTTTTACTTCCTGGTTTTTGCCGCGGGCTACCAGCTGTTCCCCGTGGTGCCGCTGCGCCTGCGCGAGCTCGGCGCCAGCCTCGCGGAGAGCGGGCGTTTCCAGACGGCGTTCATGCTGGGTTCAGGTTTCGGCTCCCTCTGCACAGGACCCCTGGGCGACCGCCTGGGCCAGCGGCGGGTGCTGCGGGTGGCTTCCCTGGCGGTGGTGCTGATCCTCGTGATCTACGCCCTGTTGAAGGTGCGCTGGGTGTTCTACCTGTTGGCGCCGGTGCACGGCCTGCTCTGGTCCGCCCTGCGCACAGCCTCCGTGGCCAAGGTGGGCGGCATCCTCTCCGCCGAACACCGGGCCCAGGGCATGTCACTCTTCGGCCTCACGGGCCCAGGTGGCGTGGCCGTGGGGCCCCTGGTGGGCCTCTGGCTGATGCCCCACCTGGGCTTCGCCTGGATGCTCATTCTGCTGGCGGGCGTGTTCGCCGTGCTGCACGGACTCATCGGCGCCCTGCCCCGCGAGGCCCCCCGAGAGATCGAACCCGCGGCCCTGTTCCAGTGGCCTGATCGCGCGGTCTGGGGCACGGTGGTGGTGATGCTGCTGGTGGGCCTGGGCTTCGGCCCCATGCCGCCCTACAGCGCCCAGGAGGCCAAGGCCCTGGGCATGGCCTGGCCCGCCACCTTCCTCACCTGCTTCGCTCTCGGCATGATGGCCATCCGCGGCCTGCTGGCGCTCACGGGCATGGGAAAGCGCCCCGTACGGCTGCTCCCGTATATGATTGCCCTGGCCACGGTGGGCTACGCCCTGCTGGCCCTCCTGCCAGGCGGCATGGCCCGCCACCTGCTCGCGGGGCTCATCTACGGCGCGGGATATGGCATGGTGCACACCCTGCTGCTCATGAACATCTTCGCCACCACGCCGCCCCAGCGCACGGGCGCCGCCGTGGGGGCCCTCTTCTTCGCCTTCGACGCGGCCACGGCCCTGGGCGCCCTGGGCCTGGGCTGGGTGATGGAGCATCGGAATTTCCGCTGGGGCTGGGCCCTCGGCGCCGCCCTCATGGCCTTGTCCATTCCCGCCGCCCGCCGCATCGTCCGCCGCTCCCTCAGCCGCGAGGCAGGCATGACACCCGAGCCTCCGCCCTCTGGCATCCTGGAGGGATGAGCACGCAGCAGGAGCGAAGTGCCACTTTGGCAGAGCCGAAGCCCGAAGGGTGCGGCACAGGAGGTGCCGCATGACGAATCTTTTCCACCCCAAAACGCGGCTCGTGACTCGCCATTTCGCCCTGGTCTGGGCCCTCACCTTCGTCACCTTCTTCGCCGCCTTCCAGCTCTTCCCCACGGTGCCCCTGCGCCTGCGGGAACTGGGCGCCAGCCTCGCGGAGAGTGGGCGCTTCATGAGCCTCTTCACGGCGGGCAGCGCCATCGGCGCCTTGTTCACGGGGCCCCTGGGTGACCGCGTGGGACACCGCCGCCTGGTGGTCAGCTGCGCCATGCTCTATGCAGTGTTCCTGGGCGCCTATGCCGTGATGCCCAGCCGCTGGGGGTTCTACCTGCTGGCCTTCCCCCACGGCATCGTGTGGTCGGGCTTGCTCACAGCCACCATGGCCTCCCTTTCCCACGTGCTGCCCAAGGATCGCCATGCCGATGGCCTCAGCCTCTACGGCCTGGCCAGCCCTGGTGGCGTCATCGTGGGGCCCCTGCTGGGCATGTGGATCTTCCAGCATTGGGGTTTCGCCCCCATTGGCTGGTATCTGGCCCTGCTCTTTCTTCTGCTGGGCGCCCTGGGCACCACCCTGCCCGCGGATCACGCCCATGGCCGGGCCGAGGGTTTCAAGTGGCCCGATGTTGTGGTGCTGGGCCCCTGCCTGGTGCTGTTTTGCACCGCCCTGGGCTATGGCGCCATCGGCAGCTACACGGCCCAGGAAGGCCTGGCGCTGGGCATGAAGCTACCCTCGGCCTTCCTATCGTTCATGGCCGTGGGCATGGTCCTCATGCGCCTGGCCATGCTTCGCAGGGGGTTCGGCAAGCGGCCCATCCGCAAACTGCCGGGCATGCTGCTGGGAGCCTTCGCGGGCCTCGCCCTGCTGGCCTTCCTGCCCGGCGGGATGCCACGACACATCGCCGCGGCCCTGCTCTACGGCGCGGGCTACAGCATGCTGCACACCCTCCTCAACGCCAAGCTGCTGGAATCCGTGGATCCCCAGCGCCGGGGCTCAGCCTTCGGCGCCCTGCTCTTCGCCTTCGACGCGGGCATCGGCCTGGGCAGCTTCAGCCTGGGCTGGGTCATCGGCCATCACAGTTACCGGCTGGGCTGGGCCGTGGGCGCCCTGGCCATGCTGGCGGCCTTGCCCATGGCTCTGAAGCTGAGCCGGGACTGAAGCACTTGCATCAATCCGGGGGACGCGTACAGTGTACGCGTGACTCGAAAATCCGACATCCTCGACGCCGCCCTCGCCCTCCATGCGGAGGAGGGCCTGGAGGCTCTCTCCATGCGCCGTCTGGCGGAGCAGGTGGGATTGAGCCCCATGGGCCTCTACCGCCACCACACCAGCAAGGAAGCCCTGGTGGCAGCCATGGTCGAATACGGCTTCGAAAGGCTGAAGCGGGTGCTGCTCCGTCCCCTTCGGGGCACCGATCCCCTGGCCCGGCTGAAGGAGCGCTGGGATCGCACCCTCGCTTACTCCCTGGCCCATCCCCGTCTCTTTGATCTGATGTTCCTGACGCCGGGCCTGCCTGTGCGCCGTTATCCCCGTGATTTCAGCGACGGCGCCTCGCCCACCTTCCCCCTCTTCGTCGGCGATGTGCAGGCCTGCATGGACTCGGGCTTGTTCCGCCCGGACGATCCAAGGGAAGTGACCTTCCTGCTGTGGACCCAACTCCACGGACTCATTGCCTTCCACCTTCGGGATCGCCTTTCGGATTCCCCCACCCAGCTAAAGCGCCGCTTCCACCGCCACTTGGACCACATTCTGCGCGGCCTTGCGCAGGAGCGCCCATGAGATCCCTCCGCCCCCTCGCGCTCATGCTGGCTTCGGCCCTCCTCTACGCCTATGCCTGGCACGGCCCGGTCGGCTGGGTGGCGGGCTGGCTTTGGCCCTTGCCCGCGCTGCTGGCCGCGCCCACCGGCGGACCCTTCCGAGAGGCGGGCTGGGCTTTCGGCGCCTGGTGCCTCGGTGCCCTCGCCTGGTGGCCTCTGGAGCACAGCGTCATCCCCCTGCCCATCTTCGCCCTGGCCCACCTCGCCATGGCCCTGCCTTTCGCCCTCGCTGTCTTCCTTTACGCGCTCTGCCGACAACGCCGCCAAGCCTGGGCCCCCTGGGTGTTCGCGGCCAGCTTCACCCTGCTCACAGCCCTGATCACCACCTTCAGCCCTCACGGCACCTGGGGCCTGCTCGTCTACACGCAAACCTGGACCCCGTTGCTGCAGGCCCTCGCTTGGGGTGGTCCCTTCCTCCTGTTCTTTGCCATGGCCGCCCTGCCCGCCGCTCTGGCCTCATGGCGGCTCCATCCCGGCCCCGAGGCCCGACGAAACGGCGGGGTTGCCCTGGGCCTTTTCGCGTGGCTCCTCACGGGGGGTCTCCTCCGTATCCAAACGACAAACATCACACCCAGCCTCAGCGTGGGCCTTATGGCCGACGACCGTGTCGTGGCCGACATCGGACACGAGGAGGCGGACCGGGTCCTCCCCATCGTGGCGGGCTTCGCCACAGAAGCCACTGCCCTGGCGGCCCGAGGCGCCCAGATCATCGTTCTGCCCGAAAAGGCCATGAGCATGACGCCCAGCTTTGAAGCCGAGGTGGACCGCCGCCTGGCCGCCGCTGCGCCGAAGGCCATTCTCATCGCGGGGCTCAACGGCATGGGGCGACCGCTGAAGTTGAATGTGGCGCGGGTCTACGCCGGGGGACAGCCCCGCGCCTCCCTTCTCAAGCGCCACCTGGTCCCTGGCTGGGAGGCGGGGTACGCCGTGGGGCCTGGACCACTTACCTGGCCAGCTGCGGACACCCGCCTCGGGCTGGCCATCTGCAAGGATTTCGACTTCACCGACACCTCGCGGAGCCTGAGCCGCGCCGACGCCCGTCTGGTGCTCGCCCCAGCCTGGGATTTCGCAGGCACCGAAGCCATCCATGCTCAGATGGCCCGCTTCCGGGCGGTGGAAGGCGGCTTTGCGTTGGCCCGCTGCGCCCAGGAGGGCCGGCTCGACGCCTGGGATGCGTTCGGCCGTTCACTGGGTTCAGCCAGCACGGATGGAGGCAAAGCCACTCTGATGGCGGTGCTTCCACTGGGCCCTGGAACCACGCCCTATGCGCGCTGGGGGGAGTGGATCTGCGTGGTGTCCGGAGTCCTGCTGCTGCTCGCCGCGGCCTCCTGGGTCCGCGGGCCCGGTGAGTCCGCCACCTAGGGCAGCCTCCTCACTGCGAGAAGGCCTCGTGTTCAGTGCGGCGGATGATCTCCTCCTGCAGGGCCAAGGACAGATCGCAGAAGTAGTCGGAGTAGCCTGCCACCCGCACGATGAGGCCCCGGTGCGCCTCGGGATCGGCCTGGGCCTCCCGCAGCTTGGCGGCGGTGACCACGTTGAACTGGATGTGGTGGCCGTCCATCTTGAAGTAGCTGCGCACCAGGTGGTGCAGGCGGTCGATGCCGCCCTCGCCTTCCAGCAGGCCCGGCGTGAACTTCATGTTGAGCAGGGTGCCGCCGGTCTTCACGTGGTCCATCTTCGCCGCGGAGCGCAGCACGGCCGTGGGGCCCTGACGATCGGCGCCCTGCACGGGCGAAATGCCCTCGGAGAGCGGCTCACCGGCGCGGCGGCCATCCGCCGAGGCCTGGCACACCTGGCCGAAATAGACGTGGCAGGTGGTGGGCAGCATCTCCAGCCGGTAGGCGCCACCCTTGCCGTTGGGTCGACCGTCGATGGCCTGGAAGAGGAAGCGGAAGACGCGGACCATCACCTCATCCGCAGCATCGTCATCGTTGCCGTACTTGGGCGTCTTGTTCAGCAGGCGCTGACGCAGCACCTCGTCGCCGGAGAAGTCGCGATCCAGAACCGCCACCAGCTGCGGCAGAGCCAGGTCGCCCCGCTCGAAGACCACCTGCTGGAGGGCCGCCAGACTATCCGTGACGCTGCCGATGCCCACGGCCTGGATGAAGGTGTTGTTGTAGCGGGCGCCGCCCGCGTTGTAGTCCTTGCCCGCCTTGATGCAGTCATCCGTGAGCACCGAGAGGAAGGGCGCGGGCATGCGGGTGGCGTAGAGCCGCTCGATGATCTGGTTGCCGCGGATCTTGATGTCGAGGAAGTGGCGGGTCTGTGTTTCGAAGGCCCGAAGCAGGTCCTCGAAGCTCTGGAAGGTCGTGGCCTCGCCCGTCTGCGGGCCCAGCTGGCGGCCCAGGCGGGGATCGAAGCCGTTGTGCAGGGCTAGCTCCAGCATCTTGGAGAGGTTGAAGTAGCCCGTGAGGATGTAGGCCTCCTTGCCGAAGGCGCCCACCTCCACGCAGCCTGAGCAGCCCCCGGCGCGGGCATCCTCCAGGGTCTTGCCCTGGCGCAGCTGCTCCTCCACCACGGCATCGGCGTTGAAGAGCGAGGGGAAACCATAGCCGTTGCGGATCACCCGCAGGGCGTGCTTGAGGGTGGCATCCGGCGTCTTGCGCGAGACCTGCATGTTGCTGCTGGGCTGCAGCAGGTGCATCTCGTCGATGATGTCCAGCAGCAGGTCCGTCAGCTCGTTGCTGCCGTCGCTGCCGTCGGGGCGGAGGCCGCCCAGGTTGAGGTTGGCGAAGTCCGTGTAGGTACCGCTCTCGGCAGCGGTCACGCCGACCTTGGAGGGCGAGGTGTGGTTGTTGAACTTCACGAAGAAGCACTCCAGCAGCTCCCGCGCCGCCTCCTTCGTGAGGCTGCCCTCGCGGAGCCCCTGCTGGTAGAAGGGCCAGAGGTGCTGGTCCAGGTGGCCGGGGCTGAAGGCATCCCAGCCGTTCAGCTCGGTGATCACACCCTGGTGACAGAACCAGTAGTACTGCAGGGCCTCCTGGAAGTCTCGGGGCGCCTGGGCCGGCACGCGGCGGCAGACCTGGGCGATGCGCCGCAGTTCCCCGGCGCGAAGGGGGTCGGCCTCCTGCGCGGCCAGGTGTTCGGCCTCGTCGGCATGGCGCTCTGCGAGGAGGATCAAGGCATCGCAGGAGATGGCCATGGCCTCCAGCTGGGCCCGCTTGTCCTGGGCTTCCGGGTCCTTCTCGAAATCCAGCAGCGCCAGCGAGCAGGCGATGTCCGCCTGGAAATCGCGCAGGCCCTTGCCGTAGATCTTGTCGTCCAGCACCGTGTGGCCGGGCGCCCGCTGTTCCATGAATTCGGTGAAGGCTCCCGCCTCGTAGGCCGCGTGCCACTCCGCGGGCAGCGCCTCGAAGAGCTGGTCCCGCAGGCTCCGTCCCTGCCAGTAGGGGATGATCTCCTGCTCGTAGACCTCGATCATCTCCGGCGCCACGCGGTAGCGGGTCATGGGGCGCGTGTCGAGGATGCGCAGATCCTCCGCCGTGTGGCAGGTGAGCTCAGGATAGGTGGGCACGGCCTTGGGGCGGGGTCCGCGCTCGCCCACGATGAGCTCGCCCGCGCCGATCCACACGGTCTTGAAGCGGCAGATGTGGTGGAAGGCCCGCGCCCGCATCACGGGAATGGCGTATTTCCCCAGGTTTTGCCGGTAGAAGGCGGTGATCAGCTCAGCTCGCTCGGAGCTGAGGGAGGGAACGGCGTCGAGGCTTTCCTGGCGGAGCCGTGCGGTGCGTTCGTTCATGGGTTGCCTCCAAGGGTGGCGGTGATGCCGTGGGCCTGGAACAGTGCCGCAAGACCAGCCATGCGCTCCGGCGTGGGCGGCTCGACCTGTTCCAGGGTGTAGTCCATGCCCAGGCGGCGGAACTTGGCCGCGCCCGTGCTGTGATAGGGCAGCAGGTCCAGGCGCCGCACACCCGGAAGCCCCGCCACGAAGCGGGCCGTGGCCTCCAGGTTGGCGAGGTCGTCATTGACCCCCGGGATCACCGGCACGCGAATCCAAATGCCACCGTGGACCTGACTCAACGCTTCGAGGTTGGCGAGGATGGCGGCGTTCCCGGCACCGGTCCAGTGGCGGTGCTGGGCGTCATCCATGTGCTTGAGGTCGAAGAGCACCACATCGGCCAGCGCAGCGGCGGCCAGCAGGTCTTCCCGCCGTCCCAGGCCGCACGTATCGAGCGCGGTGTGGACGCCGCGCTGACGCAGCGCCTCGAGGGTGCTCAGCACGAAGCCCGGCTGCATCAGCGGCTCACCGCCGGACAGCGTGACGCCGCCGCCGGACTGGTCGAAGAAGAGGCGATCCCTTAGCAGCTCCTCCATCAGCTCGTCCACCGTCACCTCACGGCCCAGCAGCTGGCGGGCGCCCGTGGGGCAGAGATCCACGCACTGCTCTGGCCGGTCCTCAGGCAGCTCGCCGGGCCTCAGCGCGTCCAGGCAGGTGCCGCAGGCAATGCAGCGGCTCTCCTGCGTGATGAGCTTCGGCGCTGGCGATTGGCTCTCAGGGTTGTGGCACCAGGCGCAGGCCAGCGGGCAGCCCTTCAGGAACACCGTGGTGCGGAGGCCTGGCCCATCCTGGAGCGAATAGCGCTGGAGGTTGAAGATCCGGCCCTTCTCCGCGGGCACCGGGACGGCGCCTGCACTCATGGCGCCTCCGTCCCGTCGAAGCTGCGCAGCCGCTTGAACATCAGCACCGTTAGGAAGGCCGAGAAGCCCAGCAGGCCCGCCAGCAGCAGGTAATAGTGGTCGTGGGGGAAGCGCCCGTAGCTGCGGCCCAGGAAGCCCGATCCGTACGAACCCAGCGCCGTGGCCGCGAACCAGCCGCCCATCATGAGGCCGCGGTAGCGCGGCGGCGCCACCTTCGACACGAAGGAGAGGCCCATGGGCGAGATGAGCACCTCGGCCAGGGTGATGATGCCGTAGGCGCCGATGAGCCAGCCCGGTGACATGAGGGGCTGATCCAGGTTGCCGCCGAGACGGCTGGCCAGGGCCATCACGAGCATGGAGCCGCCCATGATGAGCATGCCGGAGAGGATCTTGCCGGGCGTGGAGGGCTCACGGTCCCGGCGCTTCAGCCAGGCGAACAGGGCCAGCAGGGGCGGCGTGGCCACCAGGATGAAGGCGGGCTGGAAGAACTGGTAGGTCTCTGGGCGCAGCCAGCGGTAGGCGCGAGTGGAGCGCTGCGCGAAGAGCGTCATCGCAAAGCCGTTCTGGTAGAAGGCCGTCCAGAAGAACATGGCCACCAGGAAGAGCCCGCCCAGCGCCAGCAGGCGGCGGCGGGACTCCGCCCGCGGCATCTCGGGCTCGGCTGTTCCAGCCTGTGCGGCGGTGGCAGCGCCCTCCGGGAAGTGCCGCCGACCCTGGAGGAAGAAGACCTGGGCCAGGATCATCCCGACGGAGGCGATCCAGAAGGAGATGCGGTAGCTGCCGAAGCGCACCGCCATGGCCGTGGCCACCAGGGGCGCCACCGCCGCGCCGATGTTGATGCCCATGTAGTAGATGTTGTAGCCCGCGTCGCGCAGGTGGGGCTGCTCTTCGTAGAGCCCGCCCACCAGGACCGAGAGGTTCGCCTTGAGGATGCCCGCGCCCACCCCCACCAGCACCAGCCCCACGAAGAAGGGCGCGATGGCTGTGCGCGAGGAGCAGCCCAGACTGGCATAGCCCAGCGTCATCAGCACGGCGCCGGTGCGCACGGTGCCCACGCGCCCCAGGATGCGGTCGCCCAGCCATCCACCTGCCAAGGGTGAGAAGTAGGAGAGGCCCAGGAAGGCGCCGTAGATCGATCCCTTGGTGGTGTCGCTCCAGCCCAGCTCCTGGTCCATGTAGAGCGTCAGGATGGCCATGAGGATGTAGAAGCCCAGGCGCTCCCACATCTCGGTGAGGAAGAGGGTGCGGAGCCCTGCGGGGTGTCGCTCTGTGCCGCTCATCCCTGCTCCGTGAAGTAGACCTGCTGGACGAAGGCTTCCTGCACGTTGAAGCCCCAGTGCACATCGCGCAGGTAGGCGGCGGCGGCGGCGGCTTCTCCGGCTTCCAGCAGACGGAGCACTTCCTCGTGCTCATGGACGCCACTGTTCTCCCAGCTCACATGCAACCGCTCGAACTTGCGGTTCCAGTCATAGAGCTGCTGCTTTTTCGCGTGCACCAGGGCTGTGATCCGCTGGTTGCCCAGGCGGTCGAGGAAGAAATCATGGAACGCGTAGTTGGTCTCGTAGAAACCATCCTTGTCGCCCGCGTCGATGGCGCGCTGGGAGCGCTGGTCCAGCTCCCGCAGGTGCGCGAGGTCGGCATCGGTGATGGAGGGTGCCACCGCCAGCAGGGCTGCGCCCTCCAGAGCCCCCACCAGCTGGTAGATCTCCTGGATGTCCTTCGGATCCAGGCTGCGCACGGCAACACCCCGGCGCGGCGCGATGGTGACGAATTCCTCCACCTCCAGCTGGATCAGCGCGTCCCGCAGGGGGGTGCGGCTCACGCCCAGCTCCCTGGCCAGCTTGTTCAGATCCAGGAAGGCACCCGTATCGAGAGCGCCCCGCTTCAGCTCCGCCTTCAGGTATTCGTAGACCTGCTCCCGCAGGGACTTCACAACGATGGGCTTGGTGGTGATCTTGCTGGGGACCATGCCGGCTTCTCCGGGGCTGGGTGGGGCTCAGGTGCGCAGGACTTCCACGTCGTCGGCGGTGCGGGGCTTCGACTTGCCCAGGCGGCGGCTGCCTTGGGCGGTGATGAGGAAATCCTCCTCGATGCGCAGGCCACCGAGGTCGCGGCAACCCTCGAGTGCGTCGAAGTTGATGAACTCGAGGCAGCGGCCTTCGCTGCGCCACCGGTCCATCAGGCCGGGCATGAAGTAGAGCCCAGGCTCGACGGTGAGCACGAAACCTTCCTGCAGTTCGCGGCCCAGGCGCAGGGATTTCAGCCCGAACTGGGTGCTCTTGGGGCGGCCCTCGTAGCCCACCCAGACCTCGCCCAGGTTCTCCATGTCATGTACATCCAGGCCCATGAGGTGGCCCAGCCCGCAGGGGAAGAAGAGGGCGTGGGCGCCCGCGGCCACCGCCGCATCCACATCGCCTTTCATGAGGCCCAGATCCTTCAGGCCCGCGGTCAGGGTGCGGCAGGCCAGCAGGTGGACGTCGCGGAAATTCACGCCGGGCCGCAGGGCATCCACGGCCGCGAGAAACGCCTTCAGCACCAAGTCATAGAGCTCACGTTGGCGGGTGGTGAAGCGGGGCGAAACCGGGAACGTGCTGGTGAGGTCTCCGGCATAGCCGCCCGGCGTTTCCGCACCCGCATCCAGGAGGAAGAGCTGGCCCGCTTCCAGGGCGTGATGGTAGTGGTGGTTGTGCAGCACCTCGCCATGGATCGTGGCGATGACCGGATAGGATAGGCCGCAGCCCGCTGCCTGCGCGAGCTCGGTGACGCGGGCCGCGATATTGGCTTCCTTCAGGCCGGGGCGGGCCATTTGCATGGCCGCCAGGTGCATGTCCACGGAGAGGTCCACCGCGCGCTCGATCTCGGCCACCTCGTCCGCCGACTTCCGGATGCGCAGCTCGGCCACGGCCTGGATGAAGGGGATGGACACCGCAGCGCTCTGCGCGACCGGCGCCAGCCCCAGCAGCCCCTGCAGCTGCAACCGGTGCTCGGCGCGGTAGGGCGGCAGGAAGTGGATGGGCCGTCCGGCCTGCCGCGCCCGGCCCAGATACTCACCCAGGGCTCGGAGTCCCGCCGTCTCGGAGATGCCAGCGCCCTCCGCCTGCTCCTTCAGGGTGGGCTGAGGGCCG
The DNA here is from genome assembly GCF_030758935.1 of Geothrix sp. PMB-07. Classification (NCBI taxonomy): domain Bacteria; kingdom Pseudomonadati; phylum Acidobacteriota; class Holophagae; order Holophagales; family Holophagaceae; genus Geothrix; species Geothrix sp. PMB-07. The sequence continues at coordinate 1,022,139 of NZ_CP132333.1, read as the reverse complement.
GTCCAGACGAGGTCGTCGATGGTGGCATCCTCGCCGAAGAGGATCGTCCGCCCCTCATCCAGATCCAGCACCAGCGCGCAGCCGGCGCGGGCGATGCCCGCGAAGTAGAGAAAGGTGCTGTCCTGCCGGAAGGGATAGGCGTTGTCCCCATAGTTCATGGGGCTTTCGTCGTTGCCCAGCAGGAGCAGGAGGCCCCGCTCCATGCGTGCCTGCAGCCGGTTCCGTCGTTCGGAGGTGGGATGGGCGCTGGGCATCAGGAACCTCACAGAGCAGGTATTGATATCTAATATATCAGCTTGAAGATTTCGGCCCCAAAAAAATGATCTCCAAGTAAACAGGCAGGAGCAAGGGGGGGGGGGGGGAACCAGCAGAGGGAAATCAACACCCGGCCGAAACGTCGCGGACCGCGCTGGCGCTTCGGCCGGGTGAATGGTCCTACTTCAGGCCCACGCCATAGCAGTATTCGTAGTCATTGCCGCCGTTCATGGGCAGGGCTGTCTTGAAAGAAGAAAAGAGCAGCGAGTGATCCAGGAAGGTCACGAAGACATCCCGCTGGTAAGTGATTCCATTGGCCGTGGTGGTGTAGCGCAGGGTGAAGAGCCCGTTGCAGGGATCTGCCAGCTTCCCCGCTCCTTGCAGGTAGGCTGCGTCCGCCAGGGGAATCAGCTGTGCGGTGATGAAGGGGGCGCTGCCATCGCTGATCTGCACAAGGCCCGTGGCGCTGATATCGATGGTGGCGCTCCACAGCCAGCCCGGCGTGGTGGAGGTTTCCACGTTGCCCATGCCCGTGTGGGCGCCCACTTTGCGGTAGGCGATGGACTTGTAGCTGCCTGCGTAGCTCGCCAGGAAATCCTTGGTGGCCGCCTTGTTGAGAGAGACGATGCCGCCGTTGGGCGTATCCACAGCGAAGAAGCCACCCGTGGTTCCGAAGATGTAGTCGAACTTCCCGCCGTCGTCAGGGACCTTGAGGAAGGAGCCGCTCGGATCCGTCAGGATGGCGCTGCCGGTCACGGGACTGCCGGTATGGAAGGCACCGCTGCCGCTCTGTTCACCGTAGGGCCAGAAGCTTTCGATGGCCACATCGCCCGAGCTGTTGATCTTCAGGGAACCCACTTCCACACCACCGGAATTGGTGCGGAACTGCATGTAGTTGTAGCTGCGGTTGCTGATGGAGACACGGGTGATGGGCTGGGTCTGAATGGCGGTGATGAGCGATGGGGTGGCATGATCCGCCCCCGTCTTGTTGGCCTTGATGATCAGGGCGTATCCGGGCACTTCATAGGCGGTCTGGAGATTCCCCGTGGGATCGGTGATGGCATAGGTGCCATCGGCATTGGTGGCGTAGGAAACCGTGCCGCTGTCGCCATTGGAGAGGTTCTTGTACTGGATGGTGTGGGCCGTGGCATCCAGGGTGATTTGGAGAAAGTCGCCCACGCTGGCCGTGCCGCTGTAGGCGTTCACGGTGGGCGTGGCCACGGGAGGCGGAGCCGCAGGCGTGGTGCTCACGGTGGACCCACCGCCGCCACAAGCCACGAGGAGCAGGGCCAAGCAGGAGACACTCAGAAGGACAGAACGGCTCGACATGGCGGAGCTCCTGGATGGTCCAGACACGTGCCCGGATGGTTCCAGTCCTTGTCGTGCTCTGAGTCAACGGACTAAAGCGATCTTTTGAGACGCTGCAACCCATTCACTCATAGGCAGTTGCCATTTCGAGTTCGAGTCTCGTCGACAGGTTCAGGCGCGCCTGTGAACTTTGTGCACGCTGGCCTGGTCCACGCACTTCACCAGGATCTCATCGATGTTCACGTGATCGGGAAGCATGAGGCACCAGCGCACACACTCGGCCACGTCGAAGGCCGAGAGGGGCTTCACGCCCTGGTAGACGGCCTTGGCCTTGGCATCATCCTTCATGCGCACGTTGGAGAACTCGGTCTCGGCCATGCCGGGATCCACGGACGTGACGCGGATCTGCTCGCCATTCACTTCCAGGCGGAGCGTCTGGGCCATGGCCTTCACGCCGAACTTTGAAGCGCAGTAGACACTGCCACCCTCGTAGGGTTGGTGACCGGCCGTAGAACCGATGAAGAACACATGGCCCCAGCCCGCCTTGCGCACATGGGGCAGGCCCGCGCGGATGGTCTTCACCACCCCTTCCACGTTGGTGCGCATCATCGCTTCCAGATCCTCGTCCGGCGTTTCCCACAGTTTGAAGGTGCCGCTGGCCAGGCCCGCGTTGGCCACCAGGACATGCAGCCCGCCCAAGCTTGTCGCAGCAGCCTCCACAAAGGCGTTCACGCTGGCGGTCTCACGCGTGTCCACGGCACCCGCGAAGGCCTTGATGCCATGGGCCTTCACCAGCTCATCCGCCAAGGCCTGCACCCGCTCCACGCGCCGGGCTCCCAACGCCAGGTGGCAACCATTCGCCGCCAGCAGACGGGCCATGGCTTCGCCGAAGCCGCTGGATGCACCAGTGATGAGGACAATGGGATGCTCGGGGCGCATGTTTACTCCTGATTCGGACCATTCGGACCATGGGGAACAGCTGATTCATCCACAGATTTCACAGATGCCACAGATTCTGTCCAGGAAAGCCCAGGAGTGCGACAGGACATCAGGTGCAGATGACCAGTCTGCCTCGATTCAATCTGTGGGAATCGGTGCAATCTCTGGATCCGTGCTTTTTCGAGGCGGCCCTACCGGAAGTTCCGGTGAAAGGCGCCGAGAGCTTCCACCACCTTCTGGATCTTTTCGGTGGGGGGCAGGATGGTGGTGCGGAAGTGGGCGGTGCCTTCAGCCTGGCCGAAGCCCGAACCCGGCACCACGCAGATGCCCGTCTGCTCCAGCAGGGCCATGGCGTATTCGAAATCCGTGCGGCCTGCGGGCAGCGTCACGCAGGGAAAGGCATACATGGCGCCGGCGATCACATTGCAGGTGATGCCTTCGACCTTGTTGAGCCCTTCGGCCAGCAGGATGGCGCGCTGCTTGAGGGTGTCGAGAATGCCCTTCTTCTCCGCGGCATACTGCGCGTAGGAGGGCATGCCCGGCTTGGGCGGGCGCACCATGGCGTAGGTGGCCGCCTGGCCCGCGAGGTTGGCGCAAAGGCTCACGCTCTGCAGCTTGAGGATCTGCGCCGCCACATCCTCGGGCACGTTGCGGTACTCGAAGTAGCCGCCCCGCACACCGCACTCGCCCAGGAAGCCCTTGGAGCAGGAGTGGAAGCTGAAGAGGGACACATCCTTGGCATCGGCCTGATGCAGCACCTTGGCGAAGGAGACGAATTCATCCCCCGGCAGGTAGATGTTCTCCTGGTAGACCTCGTCCGCCAGGATGGAGAGCCCATGGGCCTTGGCAAAGTCGATGATCATGGCGATGTTGGCTTCGTCCAGCACCGCACCCGTGGGGTTGCCCGGATTGATGACGCAGATGGCCTTCACATCGGTGCCCTCGGCCTTGGCCTTGGCCAGCGAAGATTCGAGCATGACCCGGCTCAGTTTCCAGCCGTTGGCCTCGTCCAGGTAGTAGGGCACCATGCGCCCTTCGTAGAGCGTGATGGTGGCCGAGTAGAGCGGGTACTGGGGGATGGGCACCATGATGCCGTCGGTGGGCTTGCCAATGAGCAGGCGCAGGATGGTCTGCACGCCCTTGCTGGCGCCATCCGTGAGGAAGATGGCATCAGGGTCGACGCCGATGTGGTCGCGCTCCAGGATGAACTCGGCCACGGCCTCGCGGATGAAGCGCACGCCGCGGCTTTCGCTGTAGGCGCCCAGGCCGTGCTTCGAGCCGCCAAGGATGGCCTTGGCGGTTTCCACCACATCGGAAGGGAAGACGCCGGGCGCCAGATCCATGAGTGCGGGGTACTCGCAAAGCGACAGGATCTGCCGGTTCCAGGTCAGCGCCTTCTGCCCCAGGGACTGGGGGTTGCCGATGTTGCAGTAGATGATCTCGCGCCCCTGCTTCTCCAGCTCCGCAGCGCGCGCCACGATGGGTCCCCGGACCGCGTACTCGGTCTCAAGAACGGCTTTTCCAAGATCGGTCAATCGAATGGTCATGGGGTCGCTCCAAGGCATAACTTTACCCCGGGATCACCTGCGAACCGGCCCCATCCTACTTTGTGTCAAGAGAGCTTTCCCGCGGTGCGGTGGATAGACTGGGAGTCATCTCCCCTTCAAGCCACCCCCCACTCCTTTTCCTCAAGAGGCATGCATGCTTGGATTCGCCCTTTCTCCCGAACAACTGGCCGAGAAGGAACGCGCCCATTCCTTCGCGGAGAAGATCATCCGTCCCGTGGCCCGCAAATACGACGAGACCGGCGAGTGGGCCACAGACGTCTACAAGGCCGCCTTTGATTTCGGCTACCTGCAGGCGCTGGTGCCCAAGGACTGCGGCGGCCCCGGCAGCTCACAGATCGAGGAGGCCATCGTCTGCGAGGAACTCGCCTGGGGCTGTGGCGGTCTTTACACTTCGATCATGGCCAACGGCCTGGCCATGACGCCGCTGCTCATCGCCGCCAGTCCCGAGCAGAAGAAGAAGTGGCTGGGCATGATCGCCGAAGAGCCCAAGTTCGCGGCCTTCTCCCTGTCCGAGCCCAACGCCGGTTCTGATGCCGGGGGCATGAGCTGCCGCGCCGAGAAACGCGGTGACAAGTACATCATCAACGGCACCAAGTGCTATTGCACCAACGGCGGCTACGCCGACTGGTACGCACTGTTCTGCAGCACCGATCCCAGCAAGGGCGCCCGCGGCACCAGCTGCATCGTGGTGCCACGGGACACGCCCGGACTGGTGGTGGGCAAGGCCATGGACAAGATGGGCCAGCGCGCCAGCAACCAGGTGGAGCTCTACTTCAACGATGCCGAAGTGCCCGCCGAGAACATCCTGGGCAAGGAGGGCATGGGCTTCATCATCGCCATGAAGACGCTGGACCAGACCCGCGCCGCCGTGGCCGCGGGGGGCGTGGGCGTGGCCCGGGCCGCCTTCGAGATCGCCCTGGAATACGCCAAGACGCGCATCCAGTTCGGCCAGCCCATCTTCGCAAACCAGGCCATCAGCTTCATGCTGGCGGACATGTCCAAGAAGATCGAGGCCAGCCGCCTGCTCACCTGGCAGGCCGCCTGGATGACCGACAATGGCATCAAGAACTCGCGTCAGAGCGCCATCGCCAAGACCTTCGCCACCGACACCGCCATGGAAGTCACCACGGATGCCGTGCAGATCCTCGGTGGCAACGGCTACAGCAAGGACTACCTGGTGGAGAAGTGCATGCGCGACGCCAAGCTGCTGCAGATCTATGAGGGAACGAACCAGATCCAGCGGCTGGTGATCGCGAAAGAGATCCAGCAGGGAAACTGATCGTTAGGAAACGGACCACCAAGCGGGTCACGAGCGAACGCGCCTGAATGGCGCGTTCCGAGTGGGGACCCGCTGGTTCGTTCAAACCAACAGGTAGGCCACGCGCCTAATCGAAAATCCAGCAAGGCAACAATCCCGCGCCGATTAGGATGTCCATAGTCGATCCGGAACCCTTATGAGCAAACGTCTTCCCATCCCCGTGTGGACCCTCCTCGCGCCAGTGATGGCCTGGCTGCTGCTGGGCGGAACCGCGCTCGGCTGGGGTGGTCCATTTCGGGTGCTGGTGGCCCTTGGCCTGGTGGGCGGCATCCTCGCCGCGGTCCACCACGCGGAAGTGGTGGCTCACCGGGTGGGTGAACCCCTGGGCACGCTGGTGCTGGCCGTGTCCGTGACCGCCATCGAGGTGGCCCTCATCGTCTCCCTGATGCTGGCGGGCGGGCCCGATGCCCCGGCCCTGGCGCGCGATACGGTCTTCGCCGCCGTGATGATCATCCTCAACGGGATCGTAGGGCTCTGCCTCATCGTCGGCGGGGCCCGCTTCCGGGAGCAGCGCTTCGGCCTCTATGGCGTGAGCGCCTCTATGGCGTGAGCGCCTCTATGGCCACCCTCGGCGCCATCGCCGTCCTCACCCTGGTCCTGCCCAACCACACCACCAGCCACCCCGGGCCCGTCTACTCCAGCAGCCAGCTGGCCTTCGTGGCCCTCGTCTCCGCCGGTTTGTATGGTGTATTCGTGCTGGTCCAGTCGGTGCGGCACCGCGAGTATTTCCTGACGCCAACCACCTCGGATGATGGGGATGAGCTTCCCGCTCACCCCGCCACCAACGGTGCCGCTCTCCTGAGCGCTGGCCTCTTGCTGGCCTGCCTCGGAGCCGTGGTGCTTCTGGCCAAGGCGCTGGCACCCAGCATCGAGGCCAGTGTGGCGGCGGCGGGTGCGCCCAAGTCACTGGTGGGCGTCATCATCGCCGGGGTGGTGCTGCTTCCCGAGGGCCTGGCCGCCTTCCGGGCCGCGCGGATCAACCGGCTGCAGACGAGTTTGAATCTGGCGCTGGGCTCGGCCCTGGCCAGCATCGGGCTCACCATCCCCGCCGTGGCCATCGTGTCCATCACCACCGGCATGCACCTCACCTTGGGCATCGATTCCAAATCCACGGTGCTGCTGCTGCTCTCGCTGTTCGTCACGGGTCAATCGCTGGGAACGGGGCGCACCACGGTGATGCAGGGGGCTGTGCTGCTGGTGCTCTTTGCCACGTATCTGTTCACCACCATCGTTCCCTGAATGGGAGTCTGGTCCAAATTTTGGGTCTTGAAGACCCCATGGCTGGATCCTAGAATCCCCTTCACCCCCCATCTTTTTCAGTTTGAGCGCCGCGAATGAGGCGGATCCTCCCCGGATCCCTGAACATGCTCGGAGCGCAAGCCCCCGTGATCCGCATGCCTGGTGCGTATCGCGCGATCAACCTCCAGGCGCGTGGGGACGCACCCCCGGAAAGAAAGGTCATGTCCGAAGGCACTGTGAAGTGGTTCAACGCCGAAAAGGGTTTCGGCTTCATCACCCCCGATGAAGGCGGAGCCGACATTTTCGTCCATTATTCCGCCGTGCAGGCCAAGGGCTTCCGCACGCTGGAAGAAAAGCAGCGCGTCAGTTTTGACATCGTTCAGGGACCCAAGGGGCCTCAAGCCGCCAACGTCGTCAAAGCCTGAGCGGCCCCGGTCGTCATCGCCCCCTGGCGATTCCCCGCGGACCAGGGAGGGGCTCATACTCGTCTCATGCTGATTCACCGCGCCTGGGTGCCCAGGATCCTCCTGATCCTGCTGATGACCGCAGCGGCGGTGACTGGCGTGGGCCTTTTGACCGCGCTCCCAGAAGGCCTGTCCTTTCCATCGGCCCTGGCCCTCACGCTTGGCATCATGGGTCTGGGAGCCTGGCTGGGCATTGCCGCCCGGAGCCGTTGGGTGGATCGCCCCCGGTTGATCAGGGCTGAGTGCCGGTGGGCCCAGGGCGATCCGACCTACGACATCCTCGGCGCCTTGGGAACCCCGGTCTGGAACCGGGGCGAGACCAGTTATCAGATGCTCCTGCTGAAGAGCACCCTCCACCTGGCCCTGGGTCAGCGGGACCGCGCCTGGCTGGTGGCCCTGGAAGCCCAGCTGGCCAGGCTTCCCCTCTGGAAAAGCCTGCTGGTTTCCAGGGCCTTCCAGAAGGTGCCGGGCATTCCCGGGGACCAGCGGCTGGCCTGGGGACAACGCCTCATGCGGCTTGCGCCAGAGATGGGTCGACTGAGGCACCTGCAGGGCATCCTGTTGCTGCGAGTGGCAGAACCTGCCGCGCTGCACCAGGCCTGGATCCACTTCGAGGCGGCCCTTCCCCGTTCATGGGACGACCCCCTTCTGCTGGAAGACCTCATGCTCGCGGGACTTCAGCATGGCAAAGAGGATGTGGCCGAGCGCGCGCTGACCATCCTGATGAGCCGCCACGGCGACCCGCGGATTCCCTGGGATCGCGGTGCGGCCGCCATGCATCTGCTGCGAAACGCCCGCCATGCCGAAGCCCTGGCCCTGGTTCAGGCCCTGCCACCAGACTGTCGGCCCCATCCCCTGCACTGGCTGGCGGAAACCGTATCCCGCCGCCAACTGGGCGACCGGGACGGCGCCTGGCGGGTGATCGAAACGGCCCTTCAGCACCTCCCCACTGCCTTCCGACTCTGGATGGAGCGCTACCAGATCGCGCTCGAACTGCACCGTGACGCGGACGCCCTGCAAACGCTGGAGCGGGCCTGGCTCACCATCCCCGAGGGCGAGGAGGGTCACTCTTTGCGACAGGAGTGGCACCTGCGCCGAGCGGAGTTTGCGTTCTGGTGGGAAGACCGCCCGGCCTTCGCCCGGGAATTGCTTGATGAAGTTCCCCCCGAGTTGCAGGGTGATCATCATCCCCCCCTGCGTCTGCAGATCCAAGTGGCCGAGGGCGACTATGAGGCCGCCTACACCGAGGTGCTCGCGCTTCTGAAGCGACAGCCAGAGGACGTGGATCTGCTGCTGCTGCAGGCGGACTGCCTGGCCGGCATGACCGCCTGGGAGGCCCTCCTGCCCTATCTGGATGGCCTCGGAGAGGCCTGCCGCGAACGCCCAACATACTGGCATCTTCGCGGCCTATGCCGTGCCCACCAGGGAGAGCCCCTGCCCGCCCGCCAGGATCTGGAACGGGCCGTTCGCATGGATCCCCACGACCTTCGCTTCCTTCTGGATGCGGGCCACGCCTGCGCTGAGCTCAGCGACTGGGATCGGGCCGAGAGCCACTGGCGGCAAGCCCTCCAGGTGGACGCCCAGGCTGAAGAAGCCCTCATCCACCTCGCGGATGCAAGGCGAGAACTGGAAGACCTTGATGGCGCCCGCCGCTACCTGCGGGAATGCCTGCTCCATCATCCAGAGAGCGTGGAGGCCCAGAACCGTCTGGCAGAACTCGAAGCCAACTAGGCTGGGATGTCACCCTTGAGGAGCGCCAACTTGGTATCGTACCGGGCCTGCATGTCCGGGAGCGCCCATTTTCGGGCCTTCTCCAGTGACTTGATGGCTTCCTTCCGCTGCCCCTGAGCCAAGTTGATGCGAGCCTGAATCAGATAGAAATCCGATTCCTGGGGCATCAGCTTGATGGCCTGTTTGATGCGTTTCTCCGCCTCTTCCCATTGGCTATCCTGGAACGCTTCCTCGGCAAGGAAAGCATTGAAGTAGGGATCCTTCTTCCGGATCTCCAGCCCCCGGTCACGGTAGACCTGAGCTTCCGCCATGCGGCCTTGAGCCCTCAACAGGTTTTCCAGATTGCCGCAGGGGGCGCCATCTTTCGGGTCGGCTTGCAGGGCCTTGAGAAAGGACTTTTCAGCCTCCACCTCGAACCCCTGACTTCGCTGGACCACGCCAAGGATGTTCCATCCCACGCCTAGAGAAGGATCCACTTGGATGGATTGCTTGGCGTTGGCCAAAGCTTCGTCTGTCCGTACCTCGGCCAACAACTCCACAGCCCTGTTGCTGTGGAAGAGGGCCAGAACGCGCTTCGGTTCCAGAATGGCGATCAACTGAGACTCCCGTCGTACCTCGGGCAGAAAATCCGCGATGAATTCTTGCCCGACGCCTGCGGATACCACCGCAACGATGTGGCGCTCGTAACGCACTGTGGTGCCCACCCGCCGCCAGCGACTGATCCGAAGGGATTCGCCATAGCGTGCATCCAGATCAATGGATTTGCAGGCGGCCACATACAGCGTGGTGAGGGTGAGGCAGTTGGCCTTGCGATCCCGCCAGGCTTCGAGCGGCGTTCGCGTATATGCGTTGTCGTAGATAATGCCTAGGCCCCCTTCCTCCTGTGGCGCAAAAAAGGCCTTCACCAAAGCCGCGACCTTGCTTGGGGCCCCCTGTTGGCTGATGGTGTGCTGCCGTGCAAAGGCTCTCAGTTCCGGGGGTGCCTCGAACGGATCCTCCCCTGCCACCAGAAGGGCCGCGCCAAAGAGGAGAGCAAGCATTCGCAGGCGCACGGGTAAACTCCCGATCACAACATAGGTCTACGGACAGAGGTTTCAAGGGATTATGCGATCCTTGTGGTTCTGAGGGAAACCATGTTCAAGCCGAAAGCCGTGGTCTGTGCCTATTCCAGCGTGGGAACCGCAGCCCTGGAGGGGCTGTTGGAAGCGGGCGTGGAGGTGCTCGCCCTCTATACGTATCGGCCCACCCCAGATGAGGCATGGTTCACCCCACCGGCGGTGGTGGCAGAGGCCCACGGCATCCCCGTCCACCACCCGTCTGCGTTCAATGACAATTCGGTCTTCGATTCCATCCAGGGGCTCCGGCCCGATTTCCTCTTCAGCTTCTATTTCCGCGAAATGATCCAGGCGCGGTTCCTGGACATTCCCCGGCTCGGTGCCTACAACTTGCACGGAAGCCTGCTGCCCAAATACCGTGGCCGAGCCCCCATCAATTGGGTGCTGGTGAAGGGCGAGACGGAGACCGGCGTCACCCTCCATGCCATGACGCCCAAACCCGATGACGGTGCCATCGTGGCCCAGGCCCGCCTGCCCATCGCCTGGGATGAAACGGCCCTGAGCCTCACCCACAAAGCCGCCACCGCAGGACGGGACCTGGTCCGCCATGCCATCCCCGGCCTGGTGGATGGAACCATCCCGCGCCTTGATCAGAAAACCCTCGGCCCCTCCTCGTATTTCGGAGGCCGCAAGCCCTCGGATTCCAGGCTGGACCCCTCCATGCGCGTCGCGGAAGCGTTCAACCAGATCCGCGCCGTGGCTGATCCCTGGCCCAACGCCTTCCTCGAAGCGCCAGTGGGCACCGTCAAAGTGGCCTGGGCCCTGCCATGCGCCGAACCTTGCCCTCCCGGGCAGTTCCGCCTGACTCGTGATGGTGTGCTGATCGGCTTTGCCGATGGCGCCCTTCGACTCCACACGCTCAAAACCCACGAACATCGCGTGGAACGGCCCACCGAACAGGCACAGATCCTCCGGGAACTGGGTTGGCCCGAGGCCTAATACCGAGCTGCGTTCAATCCAAATAGAATAGGACTCTTCACCACCAAGGCACCAAGGCGCCAAGAACTGCATGAATAGCGGCTCTGGTTTTTCTTGGTGTCTTGGCGCCTTGGTGGTGTTCCTTGTCTTTTGAATTCAAATCCCTATGTGCCCTGGGTCGGCGATCAGAACCCGTGATCAGGATTTGGCCTTCGGTGCAGCTTTCGAGGCCTTGGTCGGCTTGATCGCCTTGGCCTTCGGCTGGGCCGGGGCCTCCACCACACCCGTCTCGGCGTGGGTCTTCTCCACGGTCTGGGCCGTTTTGACATCGATCTCCACCCGGCGGTTGCGGCTTTGGCCTTCCCGCGTGGCATTGTCCGCCAGCGGCTTGTCTGGGCCGAAACCCTCAGAGGACACCTTGTCCGCAGGAACACCTGCGGCGATCAGCACCCGGGCCACCGACTGGGCCCGGCGCAGGGACAGGGCCTTGTTGTGGGCCTTGCTGCCCAGGCTTGAGGTATGTCCCCCCACCACCAGGCTGTACTCGCCGGGGTAGGCCTTCACCTGCTGGGCGACCGCCTCGATGGCCTGGATGGCCTCCTGGCCCAGGGCATCGCCATTGTTCGGGAAGTGCAGGATGGCATCGCTCAGCACGATCTTGGCCGGAAGGACTGGGGCCACGGGAGCCGGCTCCGGAACTGGAGCTGGAACCGGTGCAGGAACAGGCGCTGGTGCGGGAACCGGAGCGGGTTCCGGCGTTGTCGCCACCACCGGGACCGGTGCGGTGGGAGGTGGGATGGGAGCCGGATCCGGGGCCGGTGGCGGAACGGGTGCCGTGGCCCGTGACCTTCCGCCCCAGCGGAACCCGATGCCCACCAGAGCCTCCAATTCCTGCCGCTGGGTGGAACTCTCCACCGTGACGGAGCGCACTTCCAGCGAGCCCATGCCCCGGGTGCCGAACCATACCTGGGTGCCCACGCCCAGCAGCAGGTTCAGGCGCGTGGTGGTGGTGCCGCTGAGGGACAGCGGATTCGCCAGGCGGGAGGCCCCTGCGCCCGCGCGGACAAAGGGAATCCACCGGCCCGTATCCAGGAAGGGACGAAAGAGCGCGGTCGCATCCAGGTGATCCTCATTGGCCTTCCAGAGGTGGCTGGTGGGCTCAATGCGGCTGTGGACGTAAGTGGCTTCCCAGCCCCAGCGGGGTTGCAGCCATTGGCCGAAACCAAGGCCGAGGCCCGTGGAGTCCTTCACGCAGGCGGAATTCTGCTGCGAAAGATAGGCCAGCTGAACCTGGGCCCAGGTGAACGGGTCGGACTCAGCCGAGAGGTTGGCAGAGAGGGCAACAAGGAGCATGGGAAGGGCAATGCGCATGGAAACTCCGGGAATCAGCATGGGGGGCGGTGGCTAGTTGCAGCTGGCGCTGTCGATGTAGGCAACGCCGCCGTGTCCGCCATTGGTGCAATCCGCAGCGGTCACCCGAACCCGCAGATGATGGCCCGCGCGGCCGGAACCCAGGTTCAGGTTCACCTTCTGCCAGGGGATGCCCCACCAGAGGCCAGTGCCCTTCACCCAGCCCACGTACTTGGTGTCGTTGGCATAGAAATACTTGTAGAAGAGGTTCTCGGGGTGTCCATTGACGATGGAGTCCAAGTCTTGGACCAGCACTTCTACATAGGGCTGTTGGCTGGCCGGATGGCCATTGTCTTCCAGCACCGCGGCCCAGTAGAAACCAAGCTTGGGCCGGGCGACCGTGGCGGGCACCGTGATGTCCTGGTAGAGGCGGCTGATGTGGGAGCCGCTGGCAGGATCATTGACACGGAAGGCGTAGCCGCCATCCAGCACCATGGGAAGGGAAGACACCCGGGCATCGTTGCCTGGTGTGACAATGGCACTGTCCGCGCTGCCCGCAGACCAGGTGCCGGTGACGGCATAGTTGCTGATCTCGCCCTGGGCATTCCAGCTGGGCGTGGCATTGGCCTGAAGGGCCGCGGGGGCATCCGTGGGATAGACGAGGCCGCTGTTGGAACTCTGCTGAAGAATCCACGGCGTGGTGTTTCCGCTCTCGAAACACATGTTGGGGAACCAGGGGCTCAGCCCGCTCTGCTTCAGTACGAACTTCTTGAAGCCCGAGTGGGAGAAGGTCGGATCGCACGGTGTGGAAGTGGTTTCCAGGGCGATGGTGGTTCCATAGGGATCCGCCAGGGCCGGGATGGTGAACGTGAAGGCGTTGCCCGTCAGCGGCACGGCCACCCGGGGAGCACTGCCGTTCTGGCTCCAGTAGATGTGGGTGGCGGTTTCATCGCCATTGGTGACGGTGCCGGAGACCGTGACATTCAGGTTGCTGCTGACCACCACATCCTGGGTGAGGTCGGGATTGGAAGCACCGGCAATATTCGAAATGTCGATGCTGGCAAAGGTGGCCGCAGGGAAGCTGGAGGCCGCCCCGGAGAAGACTCGGTCATAGTCCGCCAGGCGGTGAACACTGGTCTGGCCTTCAAAGGCATAGGTCGTCAGGGCGGGGCTGTACCCGGCGGCCCGATCGTAGGCCGTGAAGTCGCCAACACCTGAATTCAAGGTGGGGTCCCAGGTGATGGTGAGGGCGTTGCCGGGGTAGTTGGGATCCATGACATTGAACTTGTTGGTGGAGCTATTGAACCCATAGACCGCCGTTGCCAGGGCTGTGTTCACCGCCGGGTGCCCATCGGCCATGAGCAGGATCTGGGATTGTCCCGTCACCATCAGGCCGGTCAGAAGGGCCAGCTCCGTCTGCTTGGTCGTCAAGGTGTAGGCGCTCTGCTGCCAGAGGGCGTTCCAGCTGTCCATGGTGCCGTTGGCCAGGCGGCTGATGAGCGCCGCGGCATTGGCATCACTGATGGTGGGAAACTGGTTGTAGAGCCCGGTGCCGCCGTTGCCCGCCTTCATGAAGGGGAGGAACCACGAGGCGAAGGAACCCATGCCGAGGCTGGCGCCGCCGGGCAGATCGTAGACCGCCGGGTTGTTCTGGCGCCAGTCATCGACGCCGCTGGTGAAGCCCAGGGACTGGTTGGCAGGCGAGAGTCCAGGAATGCCCAGCACCGCGTAACGGCCGGGCAGCAGTGTCGTGAAGGTCACCTTGTGGTTGGTGGTGTCCACGGATTTCACGCCGGTGGACACCCACTTGCTGTAGCTGGGATCCCAGTAGAAGGCCATGGGCAGATCCGTGCTGGCCAGGTTCGGAGAGGCCAGGGTGGGATCGTAGGCAAGGGTGATCGTGATGGGCACCCGGAAGGGGTAGCCCAGGTTGGAAGCGATGTTGAAGGTGTGGGAGTAGTCGCGGGCACTCGCGACGATGGCGCCTGGAAGGGAGGCTTCCTTGTTGACGGTGAGGACGACATTCCCGCAGATGGCCTGGCCCTGGTCGGGCACCGTGATGGAGATCTGCCCGTTGAGCAGGCTGCCGCCGCCGGGTGTCAAGGGGCCGCCGCCGCCCTGTGGGATCGTCACGGTCCAGGTATCCGAGGGGACGGCCACCCACTGCACCGAAGTGGCCGACGTTGCGACGTAACCCTGGGGACTGGTCACGGTCAGGAGGTAGTTCCGGGTGGTGCCCGCAGCACTCACCACGCCCGTGGGCACGGAGGTTCCGGAGGTGATCGACAGGGGCGTGGCGATGCCATCCCCCGTGAGCACAGCCTTGCCATCAGCACTGCCCGTGAAGAGCACGGTGAGGCTGGATGACTGATCCACGGGAACAGTGGAAGGATTGGAGGAGAGGTTCGCCGTGGGATAGGCGAGCACCGTGATGCTGAGGACCTGGTTGACGCCACCCGCGCCATTGCTGCCGCGAATCGTGACACTCACAGCCCCGGCGGTGGCGGCGGTCGGCGTCCCCGAAATCACCCCCGTCGACGTGTTGAGGGTGAGCCCCGCAGGCAGGGTTCCCGCGGTCACGGCATAGGTGGAGGGCGTGCCCCCGGTCGGGTTCGGCTGGTTGTCGGTGATGGCCACCGTGGTGGTGTACGTGGTCGGCGTCGCGTAGTGCAAAGCCGTCGGCGCCGTGAGGTTCACGACAATGGTCACCGTGGAGGGCAAGCAGCCGCCCGAGTTGCAGTAGTTCACGGTGTAGGGGCCGTAGGTTCCGATGGGAGTCGTGCCCGCCTGGCTGATGGTGCCGTTGGCGTTCAACGTGAGGCCCGAAGGCAATGGCCCTCCAGCGGTGATGCTGGCGGAGGTAATGGGGCCACCCGTGTTGGCGGGGGTCAGCGTGTTGGTGGCACCAAGGGTTTCCGTGATGGAAAGGGGACTCACCGCCGGAGCAGGGTCCGTCACGGTGAGGGTGACCGACTGCACCGTGCAGCCACCGGCTCCGTTGCAGAGCTGGATGGTCAGGTTGTAGGTGCCGCGCTGGGTCGGGGTTCCCGTGATGCTGCCATTCGGGTTCAGGGTCATCCCGGGAGGCAGGCTTCCACTCAGCAGGGTGGCCGTGGTCACAGGTCCGCCGCTGGTGATGGAAGGCGGAACCGCCAGGGGGTTGCCCAGGGTTCCCGCCGCGTCCGCGTAGGCGGCCACGAGACCGCTGGCAGCGGCTGTGTTCACATCGATCTGAGCCGTCTGCGTGGTGCATCCGCCGCTGGCGTTGCAGAGCCGGATTTGGGCCGAGTAGCTTCCAGCCTGGGTGGGTGTTCCGATGATGCGGCCCCTGCTATCCAGAGTCATGCCGGGAGGCAGCGTTCCGCCGAGCTGAGCCGCCGAGACCACGGGACCGCCGCTGGTGACAGTCGGCTCCACCGCGAGCGGCGTCCCCACCTGGCCAGAGCTGGTGGGATAGGTGGCGGCCAAAGTGCTGGCGCTGGCGCTGATCGTGATCGTCACAGGCACCGTCTCCAGGGCGCCTGCGGCATTGGCGAGGGTGACAAGCAGGAGCGAGCTGCCGGCCGTCGTGGGCGTGCCCGCGATGTTTCCCTGCGAATCGAGGGTCATGCCTGCGGGAAGGGTTCCACTTTGCAAGGTCGCGGCCGTGATGGGCCCACCGATGGTCACTGTGGGCGGCACCGACAGGGGCGTGGCCACCAGGCCGTTGCCATCCAGATAGGAGGCCTTCAGGGGCGGAACCCCGTTGGCGTTCACCGTGATCACGGCCGTGCCAGTGGTCGTGCACCCGGCGCCGTTGCAAAGCTGCACCGTGAAGGGGAAGGCTCCTGTGGTGGTGGGGGTTCCAGAAAGGCTGCCATTCGCATTCAGGGTCATGCCGGTCGGCAGCGGTCCGCTGGCCAGGGTGGCCGCTGTGACGGGGCCGCCTGCGTTCTGAGGCGTCAGCGTCAGGGGCAGGTTCACGTTGGTGGTCACGCTCTGATAGGCCGCCTGGGGTGTTGGTGCAATCACTGTGTAAGTGGGCGTGGCGGTGGCGGTGCGGGTGCCATTGGTGGCCGTCACGGTGAACGTGGATACACCCGTGGTGGTGGGCTTGCCTGTGATGGTGCCATCGGCGTTCAGCGTCAACCCAGCCGGGAGCGCGCCACTGGTGAGGGCGTAGGTGGTGGACACACCTGGGGTATCGCTGGCCAGTGTGGGCAACTGAGTGGCGATGGTGGTGCCGACGACGAAGGTTTGGGGCGTCGTATAACCCAGGCTGAGGGAGGCTGCGGGCAGCACGGTGTAACTGGCGGAGGCCGAGGCGCTGCGAGCCCCCTGGGTGGCCCCGATGGTGAAGGCATAGACGCCAGGGGCAGTGGGCGTGCCGGTGATTTCACCCGTGCTGCTGCTCAGGCTCAGCCCGGTAGGCAGGCTCCCCCCTGTGATCGCGAAGGTTGAAGCGAGGCCGGGGACTGCGTTGACCAGGGTGCCCGCCTGGGTGGCGATGGCGGCGCCCGCAGTGAACGTCTTGGGCGTGACGTAGGACAACCCCAGGCTGCCCGCGGGCGTTACGGTGTATGACACCGAGGCCGACGCCGTGCGCGTTCCGTTGGTCGCCGTCACCGTAAGGGGATAGACACCCGGTGTGGTGGGCGTGCCCGTGATGATGCCATCAGCCCCGAGCGTCAGCCCGGCCGGAAGCCACCCATTGACCACGGCATAGGTGGTGGGGATTCCCGGCGTGGCCTGGGTGAGCACCGGGTTCTGGGCCGCGATGGGCTGAGCCGCAGGGAACACTTGGGGCGTGGCGTAGCTCAAGCCGAGGGCGGCCGAAGGCAGGACGGTGATCTGGATGGTCTGGGTGGCGCTGTTCGCACTGTTGGTGCCACGAAGGGTCACTGTGTACACGCCGGTGGCCGTGGGTGTGCCCGTGATCTGGCCGGTGGCTGGGTCCAGACTCAAGCCTGCCGGGAGGGTGCCGGAAGCGATGTCGTAGGTTTTCGGCGTGCCGCCGAAGGGATTGGGCGGATTGACCGCAATGGGCGTTCCCACCGTATAGGTGTTGGATGGCTGGTAGTTCAAGCCGAGGATGGCCACCGCATGATCACAATCGACACACCAGGTGGAGCTGGTGCAGGCGACAGGGCCCATCGCCAGGGCGGTCAGGGCCAGGGCGAGCGGCAGATAGATTTGAGGACGCATGAAATCTCCGGGGCACAGGCGAACAAGGGCCAAATCGGGTTGGCCCGGGCCACTCCTGAGTATTGGAGGTATCGACCAACTCTCCGTCCTGCATTTGCTTACACTTTCTTACAATCCATGGAAACCCAGGTGGATGATCCCTTTTTGGATAACGGTTCAAGGGGAGGGAATTCCACGATTTGATGCCGGTCGGTTCGCGCTGAACACGTTATGGATGACGGGTGGGGATCGTTGAAAAACGGCGCCCCACCTCAGACGACACATGGGTTTGATATCCTGATCGGGCACGAAGCGAGAACGGATCGGCGGATGCCCCGCGGTTTCGAGTGCTTGCTCGTCATCAGATTTTTCACCGGAAGGCCCGCATGACCGCTCCCACCCGTTCGACGGACGGACCCACCCCCCCACCTGTGCCAAACCCCATCCGGGTGGTGATCTGCGAAGACCAGCCGGTCATGCGTGATTACCTGCTCGAGGGCCTGGCCCATGTCGGCATCACGGCCGCTGGAGTGGCCGACGGCATGGCCTTGCGCAGCCACTTGGAAGCCCACCAGACCGACATCGTCATCCTGGATATCGGCCTGCCGGGTGAGGATGGCTACACCATTGCGTCACGCCTGCGGCAGGAGCGGCCCCACCTGGGCATCATCATGCTCACGGCGCGGGACCAGACCGATGACCGGGTGCAGGGTCTCGATGCCGGTGCCGATCTCTATTTCTCAAAGCCTGTAGACCTGCGGGAGCTGGCCTCCGCCATTGGCAGCCTTCATCGCCGACTGGCCGTGAGCAGGCCCAAGCCTTCGCCCGCCCGCTGGCGCCTGGACGGGCTGCGCTCCACCCTGGTCACGCCCACCGGCGTGGCCATTCCCCTCACGGACAATGAACTCCGCTTCCTGACCCCGTTGCTGGATCAGCCCGGCGAAGTGGTGGATCGCGAAGTGCTTTCAGAGGCCCTGGAACAGATTCACGACATCTATGCCATGCGCCGCATGGAGACGATGCTCAGCCGGTTGCGCACCAAGGTGCAAAAGGCCAGCCCCGATGAGCCGCTGCCAGTGCGCGCCCGACACGGCCGAGGTTATGCATTCCTCAGCGAAGCGGAAGGCGTGGCGGATCAGGCCTGATTCCGAACCCTACTGGGGAAGGATCAACTCCGTGCGGCGGTTCAAGGCACGGCCCTGCTCCGTGTCGTTGCTCGTGACGGGGTACTGGCTGCCGAAGCCCTGGATCTTCAGCCGTTCGGCGGGAACCCCCCGGCCGCTGAGATCGCCGGAGACTGCCCGGGCCCGGTCCAGCGACAGGGAGAGGTTGCGCTCCTGGGTGCCCGTGGAATCCGTGTGGCCGCACACGAAGATATCGAGGCCCTGGAAATGCGTTTTCAGGAGGCCCGCCTGGCGCTCCAACAGTGGCATGAAGCCGGGCTTCAGAGAGGCCTGGTTCAGATCAAACGTGACACCTGCGCCATAGTCGAAGACCAGGATCTTCGGGAGCCCGAGGGTCTTGGCCATGGTGGATTTCCCCGCGCCGAACACGAACAGGACCTCCGCCTGATCCTGGGAGAGAAAGCGGATGCGCTTCTCCACCACCACCTCGTTGCTCAGGGTGGCGCTCACCTGGAGGAGATCTTCGGCTGAGGCCACCGTCAACGCGTGGGGCGCTTCGCCAATGGGACGGCCCGCCAGGAACAGCGCGGCCTTCTCCGGCTCGGAAGTGACGCGCACCTGGATGGCCCCCTGGGGCACAGGCTTGGGCGAGGTGCAAGCCATGCCCAGCAGAACCGGCAGGCTCAGGACAAGAAGGCGACTCGTCATGCTCATGGCAGCTCCGGGAAATCCACTGCGGCCGCGACGGTGGTTTGGAGAGGTTTGCCCTGGGCATCCAGGGCTGGTTTGAAACGATAGCGCAGCGCCACGGCTTTGGCAGCCTCGGCGCACTCGATGGGAATGGAGGAGAGCACTTTGCACTGCCGGACCAGGCCATCCTCTCCCACCACCAGGGAGACATTCACCCGCAGTCCCGCACAGCCCGCAACCGTCGGCCCCGCGCCCACCGCCTCCTCCATCAATTGCGGGTAGACCACGGCACGCCGTTCCGGAACAGGGCCCGGTACCGGCGCCTCGGCGGCTTTCCGGACTGAACCAGAAACCTCGGCGCCGAGGGGCTTGGATGGAGACGAGATCGCAACCTGGGTGGGAACCGCGCGCTCCGGCTGGGCGGGTTCCACGGAAGGCCGGTGGAGCCGCCTCCAGGCAAGGCCGCCACCAGCCACCAGCACCAAGGCCACCGCCACCGCCACCGCCACCCACAAGGGCGCTTTGCGCCCCTTGGGCAGCACCGGCAATTCGGCGGTGGGCGCGAAGGAGCCGCGATCCAGCACAGGGCCTTCGGCCGTCGCCTCCAGGCCAGGGAGCGGCGTCCTGAGCGGAGGGCCGAAGCCTTCAAGCAGCCGCGCGGAAGCAGAGGTCTGAGCCGTCCCCACCAGGACGGCTGCCAGGGCCTTGCGCATGTCCTCCACACTGGCCCACCGCTCATTCCGGTCGCGGGCCAGCGCCTTCATGAGAATGGCGGACACCTCTGGTCCAAGGTCCGGTCGCCTCACCACCAGAGGCTCCGGGGCCTCGTTGAGCCGCAGCACCAGGGTCTGGAGCAGGTTGTCTGAGTGGAAGGGCAGGCGACCTGTGAGGGCCTTGTACAACGTGATGCCCAGAGAATATTGATCGGTCCGCGCGTCCACCGCCTCGCCCAGGGCCTGTTCCGGGGACACATAGGCCGGGGTCCCCATGAGAATGCCCGTCTGGGTCTTCATGGCATTCGCCTCGGATTTGGCGATGCCGAAATCCGCCAGGTAGGGACGGCCCTGCAGATCAAAGAGGATGTTCGCCGGCTTGATGTCGCGGTGGATGACGCCCTGGGCGTGGCTGAACGCCAGCGCCTCCAGCAGGGGCAAGGCCACCTGCGCCAGCATGGGCGCATCCAGCAACCGTCCCTTGTCCACCAGGTCGCCGAGGGTGGGGCCATCCACCAGGGCCATGGAATACCAGTGGATGCCATCGTTCCGGCCGAAGGCGTGGATCTTCACGATGCCGGGATGATCCAGCGAAGCGGCGATGCGCGCCTCCCGGGTGAAGCGCTCTGAGGCATGGTCATCGAGCAGCGTCTCCGAGAGCACCTTCATGGCTTCCCGGCGATCCAGGGACAGGTTCCGCACCTCGTAGACCCGCCCGGAACCGCCCTCGCCCAGCAGGGAAAGGAAGGCGTAGCGGCCATCCATCACCCCCGCCAATCGGGTCAAGCGTAGATCGGGCTGGGGTTTCGGGTTCATGCACACTTTCCGGAGGGATGATCCCATTCTATAACGGAGTGCCCCCCGCTCCGGATTCCCATGCCCGACTACCTCATCTGCGTCGCAGGCCTTCAGCCCTTCCGGCTGTCGAGGGACTCCGCCTGCTGCCGGATCGGGCGGACGCCGGACCAGGACCTCATCCTCGAGGACCCCGCCGTTTCGAGAAGCCACGCCCAGATTCTCTGGCGCGAGGACCGCCTCACCTTCGAGGATCTCGATTCCAGGCATGGCAGTTTCATCAACGGCAAGCGCGTCCACTCCGCCCAGACGGTCACCCCCCGGGATGCAATCCGCCTGGGCGGCATCGAGATTCGGATCGAGGAGGTTCCTGCCGAACCGCTTTCGGGGGAGGAAATCACCCAGTCCCTGCCGATTGGAGATCTGCAAGGCTGGCGCCAGGGGGATGAGGTCATTCCCATGGCGCAGGCGGCCCTGGATCTTTTCTACGAGTTCAGCCTCCTGCTTCTCCGGGAACCCACCACCACCAAGCTGCTGGAGGACATGCTCGAACGGCTGTTTCAGTTCCTCGGGGCCGGGCAAGGAGCCATCCTGCTGCCGGATGAAGTGGGGCAGCTGATTCCGCTGGCCTCCCACAGCCTGAGACCCGACGACACCTCGCCGCTGCGATGGGCGCCGAAAACCGTGAGGAGCGCCCTGGATCGGCGGGAGGCCATGCTGCTGCGGGAGTCCGAAGCCACGGCCTCGCCCGCCTCCAGGGTGGCCACCTCCAGTGCCATGGCCGTGCCCCTTGAGCACGCGGGCGAAGTGCTCGGCCTTTTCTATTTCGATGCAGGCCGCAGCCGCCCGCCTTTTACCGAGAATGAACTCCGCCTGGTGGCCTCCCTCGGCAACCTGGCCGCGGCGCGCGTGCTGCAACAGCGTCTCTCGGAAGAACTGCGCCGCAAAGACACGCTGGAGCAGGAGCTCAAGGCCGTGGAAGCGGCCACCCAGGCCAAGAGCGATTTCCTCGCGCACATGAGCCACGAGATGCGCACCCCCATGAACGCCATCCAGGGCTTCTTGCATCTGGCCCTGAAGGAAAGCCTGCCGCCCACGGCGGAGGATTACCTACGGCGAGTCGAGCAGTCAGGCCAGGCCTTGCTGGCCCTTCTCGACGACGTGCTGGACCTGTCGAAGATCGAAGCGGGCCGGGTGGATCTGGAGTGCATCCCCTTCCGCATCCCTGACGTGCTCCAACAGGTGGTGGATCTGTTCAGTCATACCGCCGCCGCGAAGGGCCTGACGCTCACGGCCCGTGGCGCCGAGGCGGCTGAGAAGGTGCTGCTGGGCGATCCCACCCGCCTGCGCCAGGTGCTGATCAACCTAGTAGGCAACGCCCTCAAGTTCACCGAGGAGGGCAAGGTCGGAATCGAGGTGGATCCATTGCCCGCACCGGCGGGGGAAGCGGCGTTTCGCTTCTCCGTCAGAGACACAGGCATCGGCCTCAGTGCCGATCAGGCCGCCCGCCTCTTCACCCCCTTCACCCAGGCCGAAGCCAGCACCACCCGCCATTTCGGCGGCACCGGCCTCGGCCTGGCCATTTCAAAACAGCTCGCGGAGCTCATGGGAGGGCGCATCTGGGTGGAGAGCGGCCCCGGTCTCGGCAGCCTTTTCCAATTCACCCTGACCTTCCCCGAGGCCGCAGACCAGATCCTGCCCACCTCTAGCGCTCCGGCTTCTCGGCGGGATCGCGCCCATTTGACGGGCCTGCGGGCACTCGTGGTGGAGGACAACCCCATCAGTCGCGAGCTGTCCGTGATCCTGCTTCGGGAGGCGGGACTGCAGGTGGAGGTGGCCAGCCACGGAGCTGAAGCGGTAACCCTCGCCCGGGCCACAGCCTTCGACGTGATCCTCATGGACCTGGAGATGCCCGGCATGGATGGCTTTGAGGCCACCCGGACCATCCGATCACGCGGAAGGAACCGCGGCACTCCCATCATCGCTGTCACCGCGCATGCCCTCGCGACCCATCAGGATCGGTGCCTGGCCTCCGGCATGGACGACTGCCTGACCAAGCCCATCGCCCCCGGGCTGCTCCTGGAGACCCTGGCCAAGTGGATCTCCCGGGGGCCCCTGCCCGCCGCCGAATACCCCGCCGCCGTGTCCGAAGGCGGGTCATCCGCTGGCGATGGCCTGGAAGTCATGGCGGAGGTGGTGGACCTGCCCCGCGCCCTGGACCGCATCGGGGGGCGGCGTGATCCGCTCCGCACCTTCCTCAAGGCCTTTGCGAAAGACTCGGCCAGCGCCAAAACCATCGGCGAAGCCGTGGCCCGAGGCGATCATGCCGCGGCCCTGAGCGAGGCCCACGCCCTCCGAGGAGCCGCAGCCACCCTGGACCTCATCCACATCCTGGAGGCCGCCAAGGAGCTGGAGGCCTGCCTCCGCCAGGAGCCCCTGGGCGATTGGGAGTCCTGCTGCGAGCGGCTTGACCAGGCTCTGGCGAACTTCAGGGAAGCCGCCGCGCGGATGCCCTGACAAGCCGCTTCCATCCCCTCCCTGTGTTGACTCCGGCTATCCTGGCCCGTCTTCCCACGAGGTCAGCCATGCGAAGCGTCATCACCGGGTCGGGCATCGGCCTGCCTCCGAATGTCGTCACCAACGAGGCCCTGGCCACGCTCATGGACACTTCGGATGAATGGATTCGGGTGCGCAGCGGCATCCAGGAGCGGCGCTATGCGGAGCCGGGCCAGGGCTCCACGGATCTCGGCGCCATCGCCTCACGCCTGGCCATCGCCGACGCTGGACTGAACCCCGCTGATATCGATGTCGTCCTCTTCGCCACCATGACGCCCGACCATGTCCTGCCGGGCAACGGCCCCCTCCTGCAGGTGGCCTTGGGCCTCCGCGACATTCCCACCTTCGACCTCCGCCAGCAATGCAGCGGCTTCCTCTATGGCCTGGAACTGGCGGATCTGCTCATCCAGAGCGGCCGCTACCGGCGGGTGCTGCTGGTGGGCGCCGAGGTGCATTCCCCGTTCATGCCCTGGCACCTGGGCTGGGACACCCTCATCGGCAGAGAAACCCGTACCATCACCGAGGCGGAACGGGCCGAGAATACCCTTTCCCGCGACCGGACGGTGCTCTTCGGCGACGCTGCCGGGGCCGTGGTGATCGAAGGCCGAGAGGGTGCCTCTGGACTCGGCCCCATCCGGCTTCATACCGATGGCAGCGGGGCCGGCGTGCTGACCATGCACGGCGCCAGCTTCAAGCGGCGCCCCTTCGTCAGCCACGCGCAAATCGAGGCTGGCGACACCCTGCCGGTGATGTCTGGCAAGGAGGTGTTCCGGTCGGCGGTGACCCTCATGCCCCAGGCCGTGCGGGAAGTCTGCGAGATCGCTGGCGTGGCCGTGGAGGCCCTGGATCTGGTGCTCATCCACCAGGCCAACCTGCGCATCATCGAGGGCGTCCAGAAAGCCCTGGGCCTGCGAGCCGAGCAGGTGCCCCACAACATCGAGCGCTACGGCAACACCACCGCCGCCACCCTGCCCCTGCTGTTCCACGAGTGCCGCGCCCAGGGCCTCATCCGACCGGGCATGAACCTGGCATTCACGGCGCTGGGCTCGGGCCTGCACTGGGGCGCAGCTTTCTATCGCACCTGATTGCCGATCCCCCGCGACCTTGGCTAGAATCCTGGCACCCTCCGGAGTTCCCATGCGCATCGCCTCTCTGGCCTTGGCCCTGGCCATGGCTTTTGTCATCCCCGCTGCAACGCTTTCGGCAGCCGGCTCCAAATCGCACAAGCACGCCTCGGGGCCGGTCAAATCCGCCAAGGAAGCCAAGGCCATCGCCGAGCAGGACACCGGGGGCAAGGCCACCTCCGCCCGCCGCGTCCCGTTGAACGGAGCTTCGGGAGGCTGGGAAGTGGACGTGCGCATGCCCCACGAAAGCCAGGGCTGGCGATGCGTGGTGGATGCAGACACCCACATGGTTCACACCAAGACCCGCATCGATCAACCGGGCGCCAAGGGCAAGTCGGAGGGCCCGGTGAGGATCGTCAAGGGATCCCGCTGAGGGCGGCTGCCCGGCGCCCGGCGTCGATTCGCCGGTTTTTCCCACGGAACCCCCTGTCTGGCTTGCCACCGGGCCTAGAATCGTACCCGTGGCCGATGCCACAAGGAGAACGACACATGGGTCTGATGGACTGGGGCAAAGCCCAATTCCTCGACATCCTCGAGTGGCTGGATGACTCCAACGACACGCTGGCCTGGCGCTTCCCCATGCGGGGCCAGGAAATCCAGAACGGCGGCCAGCTCGTCGTGCGGGAAAGCCAGGAGGCGGTCTTCGTCAACGAAGGCCAGATGGCGGACGTGTTCAAGCCCGGCACCCACCGGCTGACCACCCAGAACCTGCCCATCCTCGCCACGCTGAAGGGCTGGAAGTATGGCTTCGAGAGCCCCTTCAAGAGCGATGTCTACTTCATCTCCACCAAGCTCTACAACGACCTCAAGTGGGGCACCTCGAACCCCATCATGATGCGCGACGCCGACTTCGGCATGCTGCGCATCCGGGCCTTCGGCATCTACTCCATCAAAGTGGTCGACAGCGCCACCTTCCTCCGCCAGCTGGTGGGCACCAACGGTGTCTACACCGTGCCCGACATCTCCGAGCAGCTGCGCAAGACCATCATGAGCCGCTTCACGGATGTGCTGGGCGAAGCCAAGGTACCCGCCTTGGATCTGGCCTCCAAGTACGACGAGCTGTCGGACCTGGTGAAGCAGAAGCTGGCCGAAGAGTTCAAGACCATGGGTCTCGAACTCTCCAAGTTCTTCGTGGAGAACATCAGCCTGCCCGAAGAAGTGGAAGCCATGATGGACAAGCGCACCAGCGTGGGCATGATGGCCCCGGTCATGGGCGCCTACACGCAGATGCAGGTGGCCGACAGTGTGCCCTTGGCCGCCCAGAACCAGGGCGGCATCGCCGGCATGGGCATGGGCATGGGTGTGGGTTTCGGCATGGGCAACATGATGGGCCAGCAGATGGCCGGTGCTCAGCAGCAGATGGCCCAGCAACCCTTCCCGGCCGGGTCCGCCTCTGCCGCTGCCGCCCCCGCCAAGTCACTCAAGGAGGAACTGGTCGAGCTGAAGGATCTCTTCGACAGCCAGCTCATCAACCAGGCCGAGTACGACGCCCAGCGCGGCGCCATCATGAAGAAGCACGGCATGGGCAACTGATCTGCTCTCCGATACAGGAAACAGGAAAGGGCGGCCTCGGCCGCCCTTTCCTTTAGATGATTCCGGGGCCCCCCTCGTTTTACCCCTGGCCGTCGCAGTGATGATGGTCGTGCCCTTCCGCCTCGTGCTCATGCACGAAGCGGTGCTGGTGCCGCTCTGCCATGGCCCGGGTCTCGAAGTGCAGGGTGAGGTGGCGGACGCCGAAATGGTCAGCCAGCAGGTGCTCGATGCGGTGCTGATGGGCCTCGGTGTCCTCCAGGCGCTCGGCCTCCACGATGATGTGGGCGGAACACACCGTGAGATGGCTGCAAAGGCGCCAGGAGCGGAGATCCTCCACGCCGTGGATCCCTGGCAGCTGCAGCAGCGCAGCCTTGGCCTCCTCCTGGTCGAAGGCGGCCCGATGCATGAGGATGTTCACCGCGTCCTTCAGCAGCAGGTAGGCCCCACGGAGGATCACCGCCGCGATGCCCGCGGCCAGCAGGGGATCCACCCAACGCCAGCCGGTGAAACGGATGATCACCATGCCCAGCACCACGGCCACATTGGCGAGGCTGTCGCCCAAGGCGTGGAGGTAGGCGCTGCGCAGGTTGAGGTCGCGCTCCTCCCCCGTGCCCTCCGCCGGCACCAGCACAAAGGTGGCCGCGAGGTTCAACAGCAGGCCCAGGATGGAAAACCCGATGGCCCAACCCAGCAGGATGGGGCGGGGATGGCGCACGCGGTTCCAGGCCTCGAACAACACGGCACCCGCCAGGGCCACCAGCAGGAAGGCCCCCAGGAGGGTGTTGAAGATCTCGATGCGGTGCCAGCCGTAGGTCCAGCGGTCGCAGGGTTCGCGGCGATTGGCCAGGCGGATGCTGCCCAGGGCCAGCAGGTTCACCGCCGCGTCGTTCAGGTTCTCCAGGCTGTCAGAGACCAGCCCCAGCGAACCCGTCCACAGGCCTCCCAGGCCCTGAACCAGGAAGTTCAGCCCGAAGATCAGCGAACTGAGCGCCAAGCGCCCGGTGGTGGTGCGACCGTGAGAATGACTCATCATTCGCCTTTGTACTGCGGTTTGCGCTTTTCGCGAAACGCTGCCAAGCCTTCCAACCGATCCCTGGTGGGAAGGATTTCGGCATAGCAGGCTTCCTCCAGCGCCAGACCAGAGGTCAGGTCCAAGCCCATGCCTTCTTGGATGGCGCGCTTGGCCATCCGCAGCGCGATGGGGCCGTTGGGCAGGATCTCCCGCGCCAGGGCCAAGGTCGATTCCAGCGCCCGCCCTGGAAGCACCACACGGTCCACCAGCCCCAGGCGACCCGCCTCCTCCGCCCCCAGGCGGCGGGCGGTGAAGATCAGTTCCTTGGCTCGTGACGCCCCGATGAGGCGCGGGAGGCGCTGAGTCCCCCCCGCGCCGGGAATAATCGCCAGGGATGTCTCCACCAAGCCCATCCGGGCCTCGCTCCCAGCCACTCGCAGATCCGCAGCCAAAGCCAGTTCCAAGCCGCCACCGAAGGCGGCGCCCTCCAAGGCCACCAGCACGGGCATGGGCAGCTGTTCCAGCTCCGTGAAGGCGGCACGGAGCCGTTTCACGAAGGCAGCTGCTTCTTCCTGGGACATGCCCTCCCGTTCCTTCAGGTCAGCCCCGGCGCAGAAAACACCGGGCACCAGGCTATGGACGATGACGATTCGCACGGAGCGATCCGCGGTCAAAGCCTGCATGACCTCGGCGAATTCCGCGAGAAGCTGGCGCCCCAGGGCGTTCTTGGCAGCGGGCCGATCCAGGCCCAGCAGGACGATTCCAGCGTCCGCCCCCTCCAGTCGTTCCAGGCGGATGTCCATCAGCCCAGCTCGACGATGGGATCCCCCTCGTTGAGGAATTGCTCGGCCGTCACGAACACCTTCTTGACCGTGCCTTCTTCGGGGCTTGCCACCGGGATCTGCATCTTCATGGATTCGAGGATGACCAGATCCTGGTCCTCACCCACGGCGTCGCCTTCGGCCACGCAGACTTCCAGAACCTTCCCAGCCATTTCGGCCCGCACCACCACCATCAGCCGCTCCTTGTTGAGGAATGTTGGCCTCAGTGTATCCAGCCAACACCCGCGTCAAGCAACTCGGCTTCTGGCGCGGGTTCGCCCCGAGCCGGAAGCGTTCCCCCCGGTGGCATCAATCATCCCGGTCGGAATCGCCGATCACCACCAAGTCGTCGTCCTCGTAGGCGAAGTCGCCCTCCTCCAGGAGGATCTCGCGGATTTTGCCGCCTTCGGGAGCGTTGATGTAGAACGAGGTGCGGGAGGAATCCGTGCCCTCAAGGATCATCAGGGGCTCGTCTTCTTCCACTTCCTGGCCGGGACGGACGAGAACGTCCACCACGTAACCCGGCCATTCCGCCCGCACAATCATGCTGCCTCCCCTCAGTCCACCCGAGACCTTGGCGGGGAGAGTATGGCGCCACGAGGTCCTGCGCAAGCCCCGGAAGCAGTTCTTTTCGTCACATCTCGTCTCTGGGATACTGGAAGGCTTGGAGGATGGAATGGCGGTCGCTTGTGGCATCGTGGGCTTGCCCAACGTGGGGAAATCCACCCTTTTCAACGCCCTCACCCGTGCGGGCGCGGCTTCGGCCAACTATCCCTTCTGCACCATCGAGCCCAACACGGGCGTGGTGGATGTTCCGGATCCCCGGCTCCAGTTCCTGGCGGACATCGTCAAGCCCCAGCGGGTGCTGCCCGCGGCCCAGGAATTCGTAGACATTGCCGGTCTGGTGCGCGGCGCCAGCAAAGGCGAGGGCCTGGGCAACGCCTTCCTGGGCCACATCCGCGAAACGGATGCCATCGTGCAGGTGGTGCGCTGCTTCGAGGACACCAACGTCACCCACGTGGAGGGCGGCGTGAACCCTGAGCGCGACCTGAGCATCATCGAGACGGAACTGGTCATCAAGGATCTCGACGCCATCGAAAAGGGCCTGGAGCGCCACCGCAAGGTCGCCAAGACGGGCAACAAGGAATCCATCGCCATGGTGGCGGTGCTGGAGCGCCTCTTCGCCGTGCTGAACGAGGGCAAGTGGGCCCGCACCGCCGGCCTGTCCAACGAGGACAAGGCCCTGGTGAAGTCCTACGGCCTGCTCACCCTGAAGCCCACCCTCTTCGTGGGCAACATCGGCGAGGAGGACATCCGCAACCCCGAAGGCAATCCCCACTACGTGAAGCTCCAGGCCCTCGCTGCCGAGCGCGACGCCCCCTGCATCCCCATCTGCTCCAAACTCGAGGCTGAGATCCAGGATCTGCCCGAGGAGGACCGCCCGCTCTTCCTGGAGGAGGCAGGCCTCGCCGAACCGGGACTGAACGTCCTCATCCACGCCAGCTACGACCTGCTGGGCCTTCAGACCTACTTCACCGCAGGGGTGAAGGAAGTCCGCGCCTGGACCATCCACAAGGGCGACACGGCCCCCCAGGCCGCCGGCGTCATCCACACGGACTTCGAGAAGGGCTTCATCCGCGCCCAGGTCATCGCCTATGACGACTTCATCGCCTGCAAGGGCGAGCAGGGTGCCAAGGATGCCGGGAAGATGCGCACCGAAGGCAAGGAATACGTGGTCAAGGATGGCGACCTCATGAACTTCCTGTTCAATGTCTAAGATTCATTCCTGATGCGCCACCTCCCGATGCCATGGTCACAGGCGGGGCGATGAACCAGGTGAAAGCCAGTGGAGGGTCTGGGCGTGCCACGCCAGTGGAGGACCCTGCCCTCATCCGCCAAGCCATGCAGGATCTCCGGGCCCAGGAGGTGGAATTCCCCATCAAGGTGGAGGGCACCCACACCCTGCCCTACACGGCCCGGGTGCTGCGCGTGGACGAGACCAAGGGCCTGATCCACCTCAAGCTCATTCGGCCTCTGCCCCACGAACTGCCCGCGGGGGCGGCCTTTGAGATGCTCTTCTCCCTCATGGAGCAACGCTTCGAGGCCCCCACGGTGTTCCAGGGCCGAGAAGACTACCTGCTCTACCGCTTCAGCATCCCTGTCCGCCTCCAGCCCTCGGACCGCCGGGTGGCCAAGCGCTACCCTTTCCGCCCCCGGGAGAAGGCCTATGTCATCGCCCAGGATGGTGGCGTCCCGGGGCATGGCCTCTCGGGCCCCCTGGTCAACCTGTCCGTGGGAGGCCTGTCCTTCCGCGTGGACCGGGTGATGCGGCTGGATGATCACATGCGCATCACGCCGGGCCTGGGCTTTTTCGAGCGCGGCAAGGCGCTGCCCATGCTCAAGATCCGCGACCTGCCCAACCTGCCCCTGTTCGAGGCCCGCGGCACCCTGGCCAACGCCTGTGAGCGCGATGGGGAATTCATCATCGGCGTGCAATTCGGCGAGCTCAGGGAGTCTGAACTCAAAGAGATCCTGGATGTCCTGACCATCCGGGAGAACATGCAGCGGGCGGCCTCCGTGTCCACCGGCGAGGCTCGGCGCGACGCCAGTCCGAGAAGCGCTCGGGAAAACAAAGGGCCAGCCGCCAGAGTCTCCCCCGCTGGAACCCAGACACCAGACGCCCTCCATCGCCTGGGACGCCGCTGTACGCGCATCATCCTGGCCATGGAGCCCGGGCAGGCCCGGGAGCAGGTCCAGCAGGCCTTCCACTCGGCGGGATTCCTCAGGCTGGAAGCCGTCGATACGCTGGAACGCGCCCTGGCTGAAGTCCGCGCCGAACGAAGCGCCGCCTGCCCCCTCCTCGTGCTGGAATCGGGTCCCGCAGAGGCCCGCGCCATCACGGCCATCCAGTCCCTCCAGAAGGATCTGGGAGAGACGCGGGAACTGACCGTGGCGTTGCTGATGCGGGAAGAACACTTGCCGCCCAGCGAGGATCCGCTCATCCGTCCGGTGCCCTGGCCCGAGGCCGTCAGCACCTCCTGGCAGCCCATCCTGGACGAGCTGGCCGGGCTGGAACACGAGCACTAAAGCGGCGCCAGGCGCACCAGGTTGCCGCTGGCATCCACCCGGAGGAAGCCGTCCTCGATGCGGTTGCCGCCGCGAAGGATGGGATCCGCCGCCTCTTTGGCCAGCAGGATGCCGCCCCGGGCGTTGCGGTGCACCACGCACTCTTCCAGGGTCACCTGCGAATCCTCCAACAACAGCAGGCCCGTGTCCCGCCCTTCCTTGAGGGTGCAGCGGACCAACAACAGGCTTCCGCCCGGTTCCACCTGCACACCTGCGCCACCGTTGCCCGATACTTCGCAGGCATCCAGCACGCCCTGGCCGCCCTCGGCGCAATCCACGCCCAGCGACTTGCCCTCGGAGAAGGAACAGCTGCGGGCTTGCACGGTGGCCCCGTGGTGAATCAGCAGCCCGGTCCCCCCATTGCCCTGCACCAGGCAGCCCTCCAGAGTGGCCAGCCCACGGTCCATGATTGACACACCGAAACCAGCATTGCCATTGATCCGGCACTGTTTCAGAAAGACGTTGGCACCCGCCAGCACATGCACGCCGGAACAGACGTGGTGGTCGATGTCGCAGGATTCCAGCACCGCCTGGCTGTGCTCCAGGGCCACGAGGCCCGCGAAGCGGCTCTCCATGAGGCGGCAGTGGTTGAGTTGCACTCGCCCATCGCCCTCCACCTCCACCGAGCCCGATCCCGCCGAGATGGAGCACCCATCCAGGTTGGCATGACCGCGGCTGCGGATCTTCAGCCCCAGGCCCTCACCCGGTCCCACCGCCACGCCCTGCATGGATACCTGAGCGCCCTGCTCCACCGTGATGCCCACGCCGGGGAACACGAGCACGTGCCCACCCTCAACCCGGGCCTGGGTTCCCACGCCGATGCGCAGACCGGCGGCCCCCTCAGCCAGGAACGTGCAGTCGCGAAAAAGCGGCGACGAGCCCGCGCCCTCCAGTTCGGCACAGCAGCTTCGGGCGCGCATCAGGCAGCCCTCGATCAGCGGCGAGCCGCTTTGGATCCGCAGCGCCGACGCCGTGCCCGTGGAGGTCAGGGTAAGGCCCCGCAGGATCGCCGCAGGCGTTTGAATGATCAGGGCCGAGGCGGCAGCGCCTTCGATCACCACTTCCCCGGGCTCACCCAGAGCCAGGATGGTCACGTCCTTGTCCACCACCACCGATTCCCGGTAGATGCCCGGAAGCAGGATGATCTCGGTGCCATTCCGGGCCTGACGCATCGCCACCTTGAGGCTCAGGCACTGCCCCTGGCCGCCTTTGCCCACGCGGATGCGCTGCCCTGTGGCCTCGCGCTCCGCCGGGGCTGGAACGACCAGGGGCAGGGAAGGCACTGGCTCGGCCGGTTCGGCCAGGGCATCGCGGATGGCCGTTCCCAGCGCTTCCGCATCGGGGTAGCGGTCCTCGGGTCGCTTGGCCAGGGCCCGCTCCACCACGGCCTGGAGCCGCCGCGGGACATCCCGCAGATCATCGGCCACCAAGGGCGCGTGGGGATGCAGCAGAATGCGGTTCAGCACCGCAGACGTGCTATCCCCCTGAAAGGGCTTGCGCCCACCGGTGAGGATCTCGTAGAGGATCACCCCCAGGGCGAACATGTCGGAGCTGGCATTGGCCTGGCCGGAATCCAGGTATTCTGGAGCCATGTAGCTCACGGTGCCCATCCAGGTACCGGCCTGGGTCAGGCCCGAAGGGCCCAGCTGAGCCACGCCGAAATCCATGAGCTTGGCCCGCACGCGCTTGCCCTGCCGGGTCACCAGGATGTTGGCGGGCTTGATGTCCCGGTGGATCACGCCGTGCTCGTGGGCGTAAGACAAGCCCTCACACACCTGGGCCAGCACTTCCAGCAACTCCGCCTTGGGCGCCTTGCGGGCGCGGATGATGGCCTCCAGCTCCTCGCCCTGGATGTACTCCATGGCCAGGTAGTGGGTGCCCTCGTCCTCGCCGAACTCGAACACGGTGACGATGTGGGGGTGGTTCAGAAGAGCCGCGGCCCGGGCCTCTCGCTCGAAGCGCGCGTTGGCCTCTTCGCCGAAGGCCGACCCCGTGCTGACCACCTTCAGGGCCACCTCGCGGCCCAGTTTGGGATCCCGGCCCAGGTAGACTTCGCCCATGGCGCCCTTGCCCAGAAGGCGCACCACCTCGAATTTCCCGAGCCTCTCCCGCATGGACCCTCTATCGGCAGATCCCCGTCCAGCATTCAGATCGGGGATCACCGGGCCTCGATGGGCATGCCACGCAGGCGCTCAATCCGGGCCGCCATGGGAGGGTGGGTGGAAAAAAGGCTCATGAGACCGCCGCCGGCCAGGGGGTTCACGATCATCATGTGGGCCGTGGCCGGCTGGGCGTCGTGCATGGGCAGCTGGCGGTTGTAGCCCTCCAGGCGCTCCAGGGCCGAGGCCAGCATGTCCGGCCGACCGGTGAGGTGCGCGCTGTAGGCGTCGGCCATGTACTCGCGGGAGCGGCTGACGGCCATCTGCAGCATGAAGGCGGCGATGGGCCCCAGGATCATGATGGCGATTCCCGCGATGGGATTGGAGCGGCCTTCCTCATCCCGCACGCCGAAATACCCGGCGAGCCGCGAGAGGAACATGATGGCCTGGGCCAGCACGGCGGCCAGGCTGCCGATGAGGATGTCGCGGTGCTTCACGTGGCCCAGCTCGTGGCCGATGACGGCTTCCAGCTCGGGCCGGCTCAGCACCCGCATGATCCCTTCGGTGACCGCCACCACCGCGTGTTCCGGGTTGCGTCCCGTGGCGAAGGCGTTGGGGGTGTCGTCGGGAATGATGGCGATGCGGGGCATGGGCAAACCCGCCCGCTGGGCCAGGTTTGCCACGATGGCATGCAGCTCCGGAGCCTGCGCCTGGGTGACGGGCTGGGCACCGTAGCTGGCCAGGACGATCTTGTCGGAGAAGAAGTAGCTCACGCCGTTCATCACCAGGCCGATGGCCAGCGCCAGCACCATGCCTGATTGGCCTCCGAACATCCCGCCGATCCACACCAGCAGGCCGGTCATGGCCACGATGATGAGCAGGGTCTTGGTCTGATTCATGCCGGCCTCCAACAACCAGGATACGAAAGCCTTCAAGGACCGTCAGCCCATGCGCTTGATGACCACCAGCGTGACGTCGTCCCGGAAGCGCCCCTCTTCCAGGTGCTGGAAGGCCTCCACCAGCAGGGCCTCGAACAGCTCATCCGCGCCGGCGCCAGGGCGGCGCAACACGACGTCGGCCAGGCGGCCATCGCCCAGTTCCTCGCCCGCGGCGTTCTCCGCCTCCACCACGCCGTCGGTGAAGATCACCAGGGTGTCGCCCGGATCCACGTGGGCCCGGCCTTCGGCAAAGCTGACGCCTGGCAGCAGGCCCACCATGGGACCCGTGGGAGCCAGTCGCACCACCTCCCGGTTGGCCCGAACCAGCAGTGGGGGATTGTGGCCACCATTCACATAGCGGAGGTCGCCATTCAAGGGGTTGAGGCTTCCGGCGAACAGGGTGGTGTAGCGGTTTCCATCCCGGACATTGTTCATGCGGCGGTTCACGCGCTCCGCCAGCTTGCCCCAGTGGTCCACCCGGCGGTCCGCCATGGCGCGGAGGAAGGCCGAGAGCTGGGTCATCATGAGCGAGGCGGGCAGCCCCTTGCCGGAGATGTCGCCCACCGCGATATGCAGGCGGTCACCATGGCTTTCATCGCGCGCCATCCAAAGGTCGTAGAGGTCGCCGCCCACGGCCTGGTAGGGCAGGTTGGCCGCCGCACACTGCCAGCCCTCGGGTTCGGGCAGGGTGTTGGGCAGCAGGCTGCGCTGGATGTTGCGGGCCAGGTCCAGATCCTTCTCCATGCGCTCGGCCTGCAGCCGGGCTTCCCGCAGCTCCAGGCTGGACAACTGCGAGGAGGTGAGGTTCAGCAGGGTGCGCAGGAAGACCAGATCATCTTCAGAGAGCTTTCCCACGGCTGGCTCGGCCGCGTAGGCGAAGCCGTGGCTGTGGGACTGGTCTCCCAGTTCGATGGCATGGACCAGTTCCCGGGCCTGCACGACGTCGTGGAGCTGCTCGCCCTCCAACACCTCGGGCACGGTGCCCAGGCCCTTGGCATGCAGCACCTGACCCTGGGCATCCACCACCAGCAGCCGCATGATGCGGAACTCGCCCATGAGGGTGTTGGCCATGAGCCGCACCAGGTCGCGGCGGGTTTCCACCTCGCCGAGGTTGCGTGTCAGATCAAAGACGGTGTTCAACCGGGACAGTTGCAGGGCCAGGGACTGGTTCTGGATGCTGCGCACGGCCTCGGCCCGGCGCCAGGCCAGAAGCGGCGCGCTGATGGAAAGCAGGAGGGGCACCGCATCCGGAGGCGGTTCCGCCTTCAGCACCAGGTGGCCATAGTGCTCGTCGCCGTACTGCCAGGGCAGCACCTGCCAGCCCTCGCCGGGATGGGTGGGGAAGGCGGGCGCCGCGCCCCGCAGGAACAGCCACTTGCTGCCATCCCAGATGCCGCCCTGGCGCGCCTTGGCGATGCCCATGGCGGTGATGCCCACCAGGTGAACCAGATCCTCTTCCGTGCCCTGCTCCGGGAAGGTCTCCAGGAAGTCGAGGAGCGGAAGGAGTTCCTGGGCCCCTTCAGGGATCTTCAGCGCCAGCTGGCGGAGGCGGTCGAAGGGATTGGTGGGCATGGGCGGTGAACCGGAGCGGTTCAGCTGATCTTCTTGATCAGACAGCACTCGTTGCGGCCGGAGACTTCATCCGCCTTGAATTGGACTTCGTCCATGAAGCGGCTCATGAGCAGCAGCCCCAGCCCCCCTTTGCGCGGGTGCTTGATGTATTCCTTGGGATCCGGCAGCACCAGCTGGTCGCCGCGGATGCCTTTGCCGGAGTGCCAGATGTGGATTTCCAGGGCCGCTTCCGTGAAGCGCAGTTCCAGCTCGACGCTGTGCTCGCCCTCGCCGTTGTAGGCGTGGAGAATCACATTGGTCACCGCCTCATCAACAGCGATGCTCACCTTGGCGGCGGCGGCGTCATCCAGCCCGGCCACCAGGGAGGCCCGCTTGGCCAACCCCGTCACTAGGTTGAGATAACGGGTCTGGCTCGGGATGACGAGCCTGAATTGGGCGTGGTCCATTTTAGCCGCCACCCTCAGCCCTTCCGCTCCGGCGTTGCCGCCGCCAGGGCCTGCTCCTCGTCCTCAAACACACGGTAGAGCTGGGTGAAGCCGAGGGTATCGAAGATGGCGAAAACATTGGCCTGGAGGTTGGAAAGCAGGATATCGCCGCCATGCTCACGCACCGTCTCGATCAAGCCCATGATGGCGCCCAGGCCAGCGGAACTGATGTAGTGGAGGTCTTTGCAGTTGAGCAGGATGGTGTAGCGCCCCTCCTGCACCAGTCCTTCGAGGCCCTCCTCGAAGTCCCGGACGGTATGGGCATTGATGAAGCCGGCGGGAAGGAGCACCGCCACATCCCCGACTTGCCTTACCGCAATAGAAAGATCCGCCATCCGACGACTCCAAGGAACCTGCGCCATGCTATCGGTTCCCCGGTCCAAATGCCAGCAGACTGGAAAACCTTTGGAATGGGATACCCTTGAAGCCTACTACCGGCGAGCCACTGATGAGCGACCCCCGCCCCGCGGACCAGCCCCAGAACGATGCCCTTCGGGCCCGTCTGGAGGCCTGGCTCAACCGCCAGAACCAGGCGCTCCTGGAAGAAGTCATGGCCTCCTGGCAGAAGGGGCTCGACCACTTCCGGCCTGACGCTGCCTTGATCGCGGATCTTCAGGACGCCGTGCCCGTTCCCGAAGCGCCCGCCCCCACAGGCTCGGCCGATCAGGATCTGGCAGCTGCCCTGGATCTGCTGGAAGGGGCCACCAGCCAGAGCGATCTGCTCAAGCGCCTGCTGGATGGCCTCGCCATCCTGGTGGAGCGCAGCGCCATCTTCATCCTCAAACAGGGACTGGCCTCGGTGTACGCCCACCGGGGTTTCGAGGCCGACACCCCCCAGAAGCCCGGCTCTGTGCTGCCCCCGCCTGAACTGGAGGGCCTCATCCACGGCGGGACCAAAAACCTGCGGAGGAAAGGGCCCGCCTACTCGGCCCTGCTCACGGCCATCAGCGGCTTCGAGGCCGCGGATGTGGCCCTGTTCCCCCTCTTACACAAGCGTCGGCCCGTGGCCGTCGTCCTGGTGGACAGCGGCCTGCGGCAGAAACTCGATCACCCCGAACATGCCCGGGCCCTGGTCCTGGCCGCCTCAGCCATGCTTGGACTCCTGGCAGCCACCAAGGAGGAGGAGCCCAAGAACCAGATCGCCCCCGCAGCAAGCCCCAACGCCAGCGGGCCCACCCAGATCATCCCGGAGCCCATCGAACCGGCGCCTCCCGTGGAACTCGACGCCAAGGCCCGAGCCGCGGCTGAGCGCCTGGCGCGGGTTCTGGTGGGCGATGTGGAGCTCTACTTCCCTGCCAAAGTGGCCCAGGCCCGGGCCCAGGGCGATCTCTACCGGCAGCTTCGGGCCGAGCTTGAACGGAGCCGGGCTACTTTCGTGGAACGGTTCGGCGAAGAGGTGGAAAATCGACACCGGATTTTCACCACCACCCTCATTCAACTGCTGTGCGATGGCGACGCTTCCAAGCTGGGAGCCGCCCCCTGGGCATAAAGTTCACCCGAAAGCGGGGTGACATTCCTGTCGGATTCTGGTAAAACCTTGTTCCTTTGGGTTTGGACGAGGCTTTGGACGGGGATGGCAATGGCGGATCTTGGCAAGAAGTTCACATGTTTTCAGTGCGCGTCGAAGTTCTACGACTTCGGGAAGCCCGAGGCTCTCTGCCCCAAGTGCGGGGCCAATCAGAAGGCCGCCCCCGCCAAGCCCAAGGCCGTGAAGAAGGAAAAGACCGTCCACGTCATCGAAGATGATTTCGCTGCCGAGCCCGAGGCCGAGAACCTCGAAGAGACCTTCAGCGAGAGCGGCGTGGTGGTCGAGCGCGGCCGCGGCGAAGGTTTCGATCCCGGCGACCTGCGCATGGACGACTACGACGAGTAGGGCGAGTAGGGCGGTTCGAGTGGTGAGCATAATGTCCCGGTGACTGCGCCCGCCCTCCCCCCCCTCATTGATCGCCATACCCACCTGGAAGGAGCCCTGGATCCCTCCTGGGTGCGGCAGGAATCGCATCGCCGCGGACTGAGCCTGCCCCGGAACCTCGAGGTGCTGTGGTCCGGTGAGCCTGTTCCCTTCGAGGGCTTCATTGAAGCCTTCCTGTTTGGCGCGTCCCTGCTGGATGGACGCGACGCCATCCGGGAGGCCGTGCTGGCCGTGGCGAGGCGCACGCAGAAGGCCGGTGGCTCGGGCTTCGACCTTTGGGCTTCGCCCCATTTCCTGGTGGTCCACCGCGCGCAAATCCATCTCGACGCGTTCTGGCGGGGCGTGGAGGAAGGCTTGGAGGAAGCAGCCACCCTGGGCCTGCGCGGCTGCCTGGTGATCGATGCGGTCAACCACTTTGGCCCCACCCACGGCCAGGCCGTTCTCGACCTGGTGTTGCCCGGCCTGCCCTCCTTCGTGAAGGGCTTTTCCACCGGCGGCCTGGAGGGCACGCCCTTCCGCGACTGGGCCCCGATCTTCGACCGCGCCCGGGCCGCGGGCCTGCGCATCGCCGCCCATGCGGGCGAGAACGGGCCCGGCTCCAACGTTCGCGAGGCCATCCTGGAAGGGGGTGTGGCG
Organism: Geothrix sp. PMB-07; assembly: GCF_030758935.1. Lineage (NCBI taxonomy): Bacteria > Pseudomonadati > Acidobacteriota > Holophagae > Holophagales > Holophagaceae > Geothrix > Geothrix sp. PMB-07. The sequence goes on along the minus strand of NZ_CP132333.1, from coordinate 983,635 downwards.
CGCATCATCCACGGCCTTCGAGCCGATGCCGCCACCTTCGATCTGCTGGCGGAACGCCGAATTCCGGTGGATGTCTGTCCTTCCTCCAACCGCGCCCTCGCCTCAGACGTGACGCCCCATCCCCTGCCGCGCATGCTCGCCGCGGGGGTTCGCTGCGCCCTGGGCACCGATGATCCCGGCGTGATCCCCTGCGACCTGGGAACAGAAGCCAGCGCCTGCCGCGCCATGGGGCTGGATGACGCGGCCCTGGCCACCCTTCGACAGAACGGAGCGAAAGATGCCTGGTGCCTCCAGGATTGACCCAGCCATCAGGGTTCCAGGAGGCTTCAAGGGCCACCCGACAACCAGGGGTCGATGCCATCCCCGGTTCCAGGTAGACTAGTGGATTCGGTGCGCGCCCATAGCTCAGCTGGATAGAGCATCAGGCTTCGAACCTGAGGGTCGGGCGTTCGAGTCGCTCTGGGCGCACCACCGGTTTGACAATTCGGCTTTGCGAGCGTGGCGGAACTGGTAGACGCACTGGATTTAGGTTCCAGCGGTTCACACCGTGTCGGTTCGAGTCCGACCGTTCGCACCACTCCAGAATCGCCTTCAGCGATTCTGGGGTTTTAAAAAAAGCCGAATGATTCCAAGGCATTTCATTCGCATCACGGAGCATCCATGTCCGCCACCCTCCACCACCAGTCCGCCACCCGCAAAGCCGTCGAAGTGACGGTGCCCGCCGCCGAGGTGAGCGCCACATTCAACGATGTGGTGGCGAAGATCGCGCCCAAGGTCCGGATTCCCGGCTTCCGCCCGGGCAAGGCTCCCCGTCCCGTGCTCTTGCAGAAGTACGCCCGGGAGATCCAGTCCGATGTGGCGCAGCAGCTCGTGGAGCGGCATTTCTGGAAGGCCGCCCAGGAAGCGGGCGCCATGCCCATCTCCCACCCCTCCCTTGAGAAACTAGATTTGAAGGAAGGCGCCGATGCCGTCTTCCGCGCCCAGTTCGACGTGGCGCCTGTTGTGGCGCTGCCGGACTACAAGGCCATGGTCGTCACCAAGAAGAAGCGCGCCCTTGACGAAGCCACCCTGGCGGAACACCTCGAAGGCCTGCGTCAGCGCGCCACCAAGTTCCTGCCTGTGGATGACGGCGCCGTGGCGACCGGCATCATCGTCACCTGCGACATCCGCGTGAAGCCCCAGGGCCTGAAGGCCCAGTCCTACCAGGACCAGGTGCTGGAAATCGATACCACCCGCCCCTTCGATGGCGAACTGGCGGGCATGAAGGCCGACGAAAAGAAGTCCTTCACCCTGACCCACCCTGCCGATGATGCCAACAAGGTGCTCGCGGGCAAGACCATCGCCTACGAAGTGCACGTCAAGGACCTGCGCCGCAAGGAAGTGCCCGAGCTGAACGATGACTTCGCCAAGGACATGGGCGCCTTCGAGAACCTCGAGGCGCTGAAGGCCGCCGTCCGCAAGGATCTGGAAGAGGCCGCCGAGCGCGACGCCGTGGCCCGCCTCCACGCCACCATGCTCGACACCCTCCTGGAGGCCGCGCCCTTCGAAGTGCCCCGCTCCATGGTGGGCCTGCAGCTGGACGACTACTGCCAGGAGTTCGCCCAGCACGTGAGCCGCCAGGGCATGGATCCCAAGAAGGTGAACTGGCAGGCCTACCGCCAGTACCGCCTCAACGATGCCGAACGCGCGGTGCGCAGCGGCTACCTGCTGCAGGCCGTTGGCAACGCCGAATCCATTGAAGTGCCCGAGGCCGACATCGACGTTGAGATCCGCAACCTCATGGCCGAGCATCAGATCCAGCAACCCTTCGAGGCCTTCAAGGCCGAGCTGGAGAAGCGCGGCAATACCACCGAAATCAAGGGCCGCCTCCGCACCGACCGCATCTTCGACCACCTGCTCGCCACCGCCAAGGTGACCGAGGAGCTCCTCGACAAGGAGGCCTTCGAGGCCCTGGTGGAGCTCGAGCGCAAGCGCGAGGCCGGCATCCCCGTGAACCGCTTCGACGCGGGCGGCCTGGAAGGCGGTGACCTGGAAGGCCAGGAGGGCGGCGAGCCCGCCGTTGTCGCTCCCGCGGGCCATGTCCACGGCCCTGACTGCGACCATGATCACGAGCACGAGGCCCCGGCGGAAGAAGCGAAGCCAAAAAAGAAGGTGATCAAGAAGGCCGAGGAACCCGCCGAGGAGAAACCCAAGAAGGCCGCCAAAGCCAAGGAAACCAAGGCTGAGGAACCGGCTGAAGAAAAACCCAAGGCCAAAAAGACTGCCGCCAAGAAGTAGCCGGTCGCCGCTTCATCGAGAAGGCGCCGCACGGCGCCTTCTTGCTATTCTGATGGATTCAGCCGGAGGGCCCATGCCCAGCAGCTACTATCCCCCCATCGTCATCGAGCAGACCCCCCGCGGTGAGCGCAGCTACGACATCTACTCGCGCCTGCTGAAGGACAACATCATCTTCCTGGGCACGCCCATCGATGACAGCGTGGCCAACGCCATCGTCGCGCAGATGCTGTTCCTCGAAAGCGAAGACCCGGACAAGGACATCCAGATCTACATCAACAGCCCCGGCGGCAGCGTCACCGCGGGCCTGGCCATCTACGACACCATGCAGTTCGTGAAGAACGACATCGTCACCTACTGCATCGGCCAGTGCGCCTCCATGGGCGCCCACCTGCTGTCCGCGGGCACCAAGGGCAAGCGCTTCGCCCTGCCCAACGCCCGCATCATGATCCATCAGCCCAGCGGCGGCGCCCAGGGCCAGGCCACCGAAATCGAGATCACCTTCAAGGAGATCCAGCGCCTGAAGGACAACCTCGCCGCCACCTTCGCCAAGCACACCGGCCAGCCCTTGAAGAAGGTCATCAAGGACATGGACCGGGACTTCTTCATGAGCGCTGAAGAGGCGCTCGAATACGGCATCGTCGACAAGGTGCTTTCGGAGCGGCCCGCCTGATGAATTCCAAGCTTTCCAGCGTGACCGGCTTCGATCGCCTTTCCCGCATTCCCCTCTATGTCCCTGGCAAGCCCATCCAGGAAGTCCAGCGCGAGTTGGGCCTCAGCCGCATCGTCAAGCTCGCCTCCAACGAGAATCCCTGGGGCCCCACCGAAGCGGTGAAGGCCCGCGTGGCTTCTGTCATCGCCGGTTCTGAATTCGAGGGCCTGGGCCTCTACCCGGTCAGCGACGGCTACTACCTCCGCAAGCGCATCGCCGAGCGCAAGGGCCTGTCCGTGGATCGCGTGGTCCTGGGCAATGGCAGCAGCGAAATCCTCGAAATGGTGGCCAAGGCCGCCTTCCTGGAGGGTGGCAGCGCGGTCATCCCCAAACACAGCTTCGCCATCTACGGCATCGCCACCCAGACCGCAGGAGGCCGGGTGATCGAATCCCGCGCCAGCGCCATCGAACTTGATGTGGATGACATCCTGCGCTCCGTGGCTGAAGACACCCGCCTGGTCTACCTGGGCCATCCCAACAACCCCACCGGCATCCGCATCGAGCGCAGCGCCCTGGAGCGCCTGGTGCGCCAGCTGCGCGAGGACATCGTGCTGGTGGTGGATCAGGCCTACGCCGAATACGAAGACCCCGCGGAATATCCGGATGCCGCGGCCTACCTGGACGAGCGCCCCAATCTGCTGGTGCTCCACACCTTCTCCAAGATCCACGCCCTGGCGGGTCTGCGCATCGGGTACGGACTGGGTTCTGCAGAGCTGATGGCCTACCTCGATCGGGTGCGCAGTCCTTTCAACACCAATCATCTGGCCCAGGCAGCGGCCGAGGTTTCCGTCCAGGACTTGGCCTTCGAGGCCTTCTCCCGGCAGAAGAACGCCGAAGCGCGGCTGGCTTTCAGCCTCGAAGCTGCGAAGCACCGCTGCCAGCTCTCGGGCACCAGCGGCAACTTCGTGCTCATGGAAACCGCCCTGCCAGCGGCTGACCTGTTCAAGGAGCTCTTGCAGCGCGGCGTCATCGTCCGTCCCATGCAGGGCTACGGGCTGCCGAACCACATTCGTGTCACCTTCGGCAAGCCCGAGGAGATGGATGCCTTCTGGGCTGCGGCAGCGCCCATCCTCGATGGCGGCTGCTGATTGGCGCCAATCACCGAGGAGATCGGCCTCCTGAAGGATCTCCTCCAGCGTGGAGAGCGGTCCGCCTGCCGCCAAGGCATGGAGGCGTTGCGGGCCCGCTACCGGGTGGATCCCGGAGACTTTGATGCTGAATCCATCGCTGCGCTCAGGGCTTTGGCCTCAGCATTGGAGACTCTGTCGAACACAAGCCAGCCTCAAAAGATAACGGATCACCGCGGAGACACGGAATGCACGGAGGGGACACGGAGCGCTCCGTGCCCCTCCGTGGTGGATCCTTCCATCTCAAGCGCGAATCATCCAGACCTGGAGTCGGCCCTCAAGGCCACCTTCGGCTACGGTTCCTTCCGTCCCGGCCAGCGCCAGATCATCGAGGCCGTGCTGACGGGCCGCGACGTGGTGGGCATCATGCCCACGGGCGCGGGCAAATCCCTCACCTACCAGCTGCCGGCCCGGCTCTTGGGCGGCGTGACACTGGTGGTCTCGCCCCTGATCGCGCTCATGAAGGACCAGGTGGATGCCCTCACCGAAGCGGGCCTCCGAGCCACCTTCCTCAACTCCAGCCTCGATGCCGAGGCTCGCCGAGAGCGCATCCGCGCCCTCAAGAATGGGGAACTGGAACTGGTCTACGCCGCGCCAGAGGGGCTGGAACTCTACCTCGCCGATCTGCTGCGAGAGGTGGATCTGCGCCTCATCGCCGTGGACGAGGCTCACTGCATCAGCCACTGGGGCCATGATTTCCGCCCCGCCTACCGCACCTTGGCTGGCCTCAAGCAGCGCTTCCCCAAAGTGCCGGTGCTGGCCCTCACGGCCACGGCCACACCCGAAGTGCGCCGCGACATCGCCGCGCAGCTGGAGATGAAGAACCCTCTGGACGTGCAGGGCTCCTTCTACCGCTCCAACCTGCGCATCAGTGCCTACCGCAAGGGCGTCGAAGGACTTCCGCCGGTGCGCGAGGCCCTGTTGCGGCTGGTGCTGGCGCGTCGGGGCGAGAGCGGCATCATCTACTGCCTGTCGCGGAAGGCCGTGGAGGCCACAGCCGCCTTCCTCTCCGGGGAAGGGGTGCGGGCTGCCGCCTACCATGCGGGCATGGATGCCACCGCGCGCTCCACGGCGCAGGAAGCCTTCCAGCGCGACGATGTGGATGTCATCGTGGCCACGGTGGCCTTCGGCATGGGCATCGACAAGAGCAACATCCGCTACGTCATCCACCGCGACATGCCCAAGAGCGTGGAGGGCTGGTACCAGGAGATCGGCCGCGCCGGCCGCGATGGCGCCGATGCCGACTGCATCATGTTCTACAGCTGGGGTGATGTGCTCAGCTACGACCGCTTTACTGAAGATCTCGAAGCCACCCTGGCCCAGGCCCAGCAGAAGCAGACCCGTGACCTCTTCCGGCTCGCCGAGTCCTTGCGCTGTCGGCATCAGGCGCTCCTGGCCCACTTCGGCGAGAGCATGCCTGCCTGCGGCACCTCCTGCGACATCTGCAGCGGCGCCGATCCCATGGAAGCAGCCCCAAAACCCGGCAAGGCCAAGCGGGGCTCGCCGCGGGGAACCCGAGCCCCGCTGCCCGAGGGGCCCGTGGACGGCGAAGAGGGTCTGTACCGTGACCTGAAGGCGCTGCGCAAGCGCCTGGCGGATGCCAAGGGCGTACCTGCCTACGTGATCTTCAGCGACGCCACCCTCCAGCAGATGGCCCGGTTCCAACCCGCCACCGAAGCAGAATTCTTAGCCTTGAGCGGCGTCGGTCCGAAAAAGCTTCAGCAGTACGGCGACGCCTTCCTGCACCTGCTCCGGCAGCAGGGGCACTGAAGGGCCCAATCTCGGTCAGGACATCTGTCACAACCCGGAGTGTCGTCGATTGATATCAAAGCAGTTAGTAGCTCTTGTGACCCTTCGCCGTCTTGCGGAACTCAGGGGTGGAAATTAGGGTAATCAAAGGCATTTCACACTCGGATGTCCTTTGGTATGCCCCGAATTTTGGAGGTGGTTCATGACTTTGGGAGAACGCGTCAGGGATCTGACCCGGCTGGCTTTCCAGATGGGCAACAACTGGATGACCTTGGCGGGCACGGCCCTGACCACCAGCTCCGCCTTCGTGCTCATCTGGTTCTGGTTCATGGAACTCAGCAGCCCCCGGCAGATCCATCCCTACGCGGGCATCCTGCTGTTCATCGCCCTGCCTGCCCTGTTCCTCGTGGGCCTGGTGCTCATCCCCTTCGGCATCCTGCGCGAGCGCCGCAAGCGCAAGGCCGCGGGTGAAGCCACCCTGCCCCTGCAGGCCGTGGATTTCAAACAACCGGGTGTGCGGCGCCTGCTCACCGTGGTGGGCGTGCTCACCTTCATCAACGTGAGCATCCTGGGCACCGCCGGACTCAAGGGCGTGGAATACATGGATTCCAACCAGTTCTGCGGCCTCACCTGCCACACGGTGATGAGCCCCGAGTACACGGCCTTCCTGGATTCACCCCACTCCCGCGTGGGCTGCGCCCAGTGTCACATCGGCCATGGCGCTCCGGCCCTGGTGCGCGCGAAGCTCTCGGGCACCCGCCAGCTCTTCGCGGTGGCCTTCGGCACCTTCTCCCGCCCCATTCCCAGCCCCGTCGAACACCTGCGCCCCGCCCGCGAAACCTGCGAACAGTGCCACTGGCCCCAGAAGTTCTCCGACGACAAGCTCATCGTGCGCACCAAGTTCGCGGATGACGAAGCCAACACCGCCACCACCAGCATCCTGCTGCTGAAGATCGGCGGCCACACGCCCAATGGCACCACGGGCATTCATGGCCGACATCTCGATGCCATGTCCCGCATCACCTACGTGAGCACCGATCCCCGCCGCCAGGAGATCCCCAAGGTCACCTACCGCGAGGAGAACGGCACGCTCACCGAATATGTGTCAGACGACTACAAGACCCTGCCCAAGGAGAAGCTGGACAAGGCCAGCACCCGCGCCATGGATTGCATCGACTGCCACAACCGCCCCACCCACGCCTTCCAGCTGCCGGATCGCGCCGTAGACAAGGCCCTGGCCAGCAAGCGCATGAGCGCCGAGCTGCCCTTCATCAAGAAGAAGGCCGTGGAACTGCTGAAGGTGGAATACACCGATCAAAAGGCCGCCGCCGCCAAGATCCCCGTGGACCTGGCCGAGTATTACCGCACCACGTACCCCGAGATCTACAAGCAGAAGCGCGCGGCCGTGGACACCGCCGGTGAGGTGGTGAAGGCCATCTACCTCCGCAACGTCTTCCCCGAAATGAAGATCACCTGGGGCACCCATCCCAACAACATCGGGCATGAGGAAGCCGTGGGCTGTTTCCGCTGCCACGACGGCATGCACACCGCCACCGATGGCCGCACCATCAAGGGCGACTGCGATACCTGCCACACCATCCTGGCCCAGGATGAGAAGGATCCGAAGATCCTCAAGGACTTCGGCATGAAGTGATGGAATGGCGGTGCGCGGCACTCCAGAATGAAGGCATGACCGCGTCCGCCCTTCCACTGATCGCCATCGACGGCCCGTCGGGTGTGGGGAAATCCACCACCGCCCGGCGGGTCGCGGCACGCCTGGGATGGCAGTATCTGGATACCGGCGCCATGTACCGCGCCGTGGCCCTGGCCATCCAGCGTGCCGGCATCTCCCTGGACGATGCCCCCGCCCTGGAAGGCCTGCTTTCCAGGCTGGACCTTGCTCAAGATCAGGGCCGCATGTTCCTCGGCGGTGAAGACATCAGCGAAGCCATCCGCAGCCAGGAGGTCACCCGCCTGGTGTCGCCCGCCAGCGCCCATGCCCGAGTGCGCGAGGTGCTCGTGGAGCAGCAGCGGCGCATCGGTGCAAGCGGTGGCTGGGTGGTGGATGGCCGCGACATCGGCACCGTGGTGTTCACCCAGGCCTGCTGCAAGGTCTTCCTCACCGCCAGCCCCGAGGCCCGGGCCCGTCGCCGCTTCCTGGAGCTGGAGGCCAAGGGCCAGCCCGCGGATGTCGACGAGGTGTTGACCGATCTCCAACGCCGTGACCTCGCCGACAGCACCCGCGCCGTGGCCCCGCTGCGCAAGGCCGAAGACGCCACCGAGCTGGATTCCAGCGACCTGAGCCTGGATCAGGTGGTGGATTGGATCGTGGCGAAGCACCTCGCCCATGCCTGAGCCCTGCGCAACCGCGACCCTCGCCCACGCCACCCGCCTTTGGGAGTATCTTGCCTCGGGTCGGCAACGGCAGGTCTGTGAAGCCATCGTCGTGTGCTGCTCCTACGACCTCCGCGTGGCCGATCACGCCTGCGCGCTGTTCCACCAAGGGCTGGCGCCCCGCATCGTCTTCACCGGCAAGACGGGAACCTGGACCCGGCACCTCTGGTCCCGGCCCGAGTCGCACATCTTCCGGGATCATGCCCTCGCACAGGGCATCCCACCCGAAGCCATCCTGGTGGAGGACCGTGCCACCAACTTCGGCGAGAACCTCCGCTTCACTCGAGCCCTGCTTCCGAACCTCCAGAGCGCGACCTTCGTCACGAAGCCCAACTCCATGCTCCGCGTGGCCCTATCTCTTCCCATCCAGTGGCAGGAGATCACCGCCTGCGTGGATGCTCCCGAAATCCGGTTCCCTGAAGAGACCTCCAACGTGGTGGGCATCCTCGGGCTCATCGAAGAAATGGTGGGCGACGTGCAGCGCATCCAGGCCTACCCGGCCCTTGGCTTCCAGGCGCCTCACGCCTTGCCGGAAGCGGTGCTGGAATCCTGGCAAGCCCTGGTGGAGGCGGGCTTCACTGGACATCTGATGTCCAAGCCTGCCTGAGGACCATCCATCCGGATTTGAGTTCAAACCATCAGGAGCACCACCAAGGCGCCAAGACACCAAGAAAAACCAGAGCCGCTATTCAGGTAGTTCTTGGTGCCTTGGTCGTGAAAGTCCTTTTTATTGGATTGAACGCAACTTGGTATAAGGGGCCGCCTCAGTAGCCCTCGCCTTCCGCCGCCGCCTTCACCTTGCCGCGGTGGAAGCGGAACAGGAAGGTCAGGTAGCCGATGGCCAGGGGGAAGCCGATGAACCACCAGACCAGGCCCGTGCGGAGGCCGTGCTGGCCCACGCTGGCGTTGAGCGCCGTGAGGTCGTAGGCAGGGTCGAGGGTCGATTTCAGCATCACGGGGTAGGAGCAGGCGGCGCTGGCGGCCAGAATGCCCACGATGAAGGCGCCGGATCCGAGGAAGGCCAGCAGGTGCTTCTCGCGGCGCAATCCAAAGAACACCACGCCCAGCCCACCGACAAAGATGGCTGTGGCCAGCCAGGCCAGGGGCGCCTTCTGCCAGTTCACAAAGAGGCCAGCGTTGACGGTGGAGGTGGCGGCGGTGGCCAGCACCCACAGCACCAGCACCGCGAGCCACAGTGGCCCGGCCAGCTTCCGGGAGCGTTCATGCACGGCCCCCTCCGTTTTCCAGGTAAGAAACAGTGCGCCGTGGCCCGCCACCGTGGCCAGCACCAGCACGCCCACCAGCAGCGTGTACCAATCGAGGATGCCGGGCTGGGCGCCCATGCGGAAATTCGTCCAGAGAGCCATGCCGAAGTAGCCGCTGGCGTCCAGCGGCACGCCCCGCAGCACGTTGCCCAGGGCCGCGCCCAACAGCACCGGCAGCAGGATGCTGGACACGGCGAAGGTGCCATCCCAGAAGGCGCGCCAGAGGCTGTCTTCCACGTGGGAACGGAATTCGATGGAGATGCCCCGCAGCATCAGGCACCAGACCACCAGCCACATGGCCAGGTAGAACCCGGAGAAACCCGAGGCCAGCACCTTGGGGAAGGCCAGGAACAGGGAGCCGCCGCCCGCCAGCAGCCACACCTCGTTGCCATCCCAGAAGGGGCCGATGGCCCCCAGCACTTCGCGCCGCTCCTCGTTGGTCTTCGCCACAAAGAGGTGCAGGATGCCCGCACCGAAATCAAAGCCATCCATGACCACGTAGATGGCGACCATCACGGAGACCAGCCAGAACCAAAGCATTTCCATGGCGATCTCCTAGGCTTGGTGGGAAGCGGGGCCGTGGGCGATCTCACGGCCGATGAGGAAGAGCCACAGGGCGCTCAGCACCACGAAGATGCCGGCGAAGCCCAGGGTGGTGAAGGCCGTGTGGCCCGCATGCACCGTAGGCGAGGCGCCGTGTACCGTGCGCAGCACGCCATAGATGAGCCAGGGCTGGCGACCAAATTCGGCCACGGCCCAACCCGCCGTGGTGGCGATGTAGGGGAAGGGGAAGGCCAGCATCAGCGCCCAGAGCACGGGCCGGTTGCCATCCAGCTTCCCTTTCCAAAGCAGCAGCGCCGCCAGAGCCATCAGCGCGATCATCAGCGTGCCCAGGCCGGCCATGATGTGGAAGCTGTAGTAGAGCAGCTCGATGTTCTGAGGCCACTGGTCCTCGGGGAATTCGAGCAGGCCCTTCACATTGCTGGAGAAGGTGCCATAGGCGATGAAGCTCAGCACCGCCGGAACCTTCACGGGGTTCTCAATCTTCCGCTGCGCCACATCGGGCTGGCCGATGAGGGTGAGGCTGGCTTTGGGCCCGCTCTCGAAGCGGCCCTCCATGGCCGCCAGCGTGACGGGCTGGTGCTTGGCCACCTGCTTACCCTGCAGGTCGCCCGTGGGGAAGGCGACGAGCACACTGAAGATGAGGCCCAGGATCGTGCCCACCCGCAGGTTCAGTTTCGCCTGTTCCTGGTGGATGCCCTTGAGCGTCCAATACGCACCGATGGCCGCCACCACGAAGGAGCCGGTCACCACGGAGGCGATCATCGTGTGGGCGTACTGCACATGGGCCCAGGGGTTCATCAGGAAGGCCGAGAAGCTCTGCAGCTGCAGGGTGCCATCGGCCATGAGGGTGTAGCCCACGGGATGCTGCATGAAGGCATTGGTGGCCACGATGAAGAAGCCTGACAGCCAGCTGCCCAGCCACAGCGCCACCGCGGCGCCGAAGTGCCCCTTGGGCGACAGCTTCTTCTCGCCCCAGATCAGCAGGCCCAGGAAGCTGCTCTCCAGGAAGAAGGCGAACATGCCCTCCATGCCCAGCGTTTGGCCGATGATGCCGCCGGAAAGCCGCGAGAAGCGCGCCCAGTTGGTGCCGAACTGGAACTCCAGGGGAATGCCCGTCACCACGCCCACGGCGAAGTTGATGCCGAAGATGCGGATCCAGAACCGGGCCGCGTCGTTGTAGCGGGCCTCCCCCGTCTTCAGGCCCAAGGCCTTCAACACCACGATGATGAAGGCCAAGCCCATGGTGAGCTGGGGGAACAGGTAGTGATACGTAGCCGTGAAGCCGAATTGCAGCCGGTGCCAGAACAGTGGATCGCCCAAGGTGCCTCCCCAACCCGACACCCATAGCTGACGTCGGTTGTCTATTTTTCCACGCGGGCGGTCAGTCCGGGGCCCATGTTTTCAATTCAAGCCTTGTTTATGCATCATTTATTCATTGTTTTCACACTACGTCAAATGGCCGGTCATCCGGCCAGCTTTCACCAGGGTGCACCTGGAAACGCATGAGGAGGGGCAGGGTGCCACTCGGGCCACCCTGCCCCTCCATCCCTGGAATGGAATGACTAGAACTTGATGCCGGCCGAGAGTTGGACCGTGCGGGCTGGAATGTAGTCGTTGGAAGTGCGGGCCAGCCCGTAGTTCGCGCCGGGCCTCCAGGCCCCGCCCACCACCGAGGCCGTGGTGTTCCAGGTCTGCTGCTGCTGGTGGTTCGGGAAATTGATGAGGTTCAGCTGAGTGAAGAAGGCGGCCTTCCTCCACACAGGCACTTCGTACGCCACCTGCAAGTCCATGCGATAGGTGTCCGGGAAGCGGAAGGCCCCCCGCGGCGCAAAGTATTCGGTGTAGGTGCTGCCAAACACCGCAAGCGAAGCCGGAACGGGGGCCGTCGGAACACTCTTGTTGTAGGGCGCACCGGAAGTGTAGGCGAAGATGGCGCCAAGGTTCAGTTTGCCGGTTCCCAAGTGCACCAGATAGTTGGCGGTGATGCGGGCCCGAACGGGCACATCGGCGATGAGGTAGCCATCAGGTCCCAGCTGGGCCCGGGAAAGCGCATCCGGCGAAGCCCCAGGGGTTCCAGCCAAGGGACCGAAATTGTTCAGCTGCTCGGTGGTTCCCACCTGGCCGCCTTCATAGTTGCCGCGCAGCTCACTTAGAGTGACGCTGCCGCCCCAGTTGAAGGCCTCCGTGATCTGCTGCTGGAACTGCAGCTCCAGGCTCTGGTAGGTGCGCCAAAGGGTGTGGTCATTCCTGATCGCGGTCTTGATGAGATCGGCGGCATCCACAGGGTGGGTCTGGAGATCGACTGCGTCATCAACGAAGTTCTTCCAGCGACGGCGGCTGTAAGCCAGGCTCCAGATGCCGTTCTGTGCATCCGCATGCTTGAGGCTGATCGACACCTCCTGCATGGTGGGCATCTTGAGGTTCGGGTCGATGGAGAAGGAGCCTCGGTAACGGTTGGGATCCACCACCTTGAAGGGCGTGGCAGAGAAACTCGATCGTTGAAGCGGATCGCCGCCCAGATAGACATAGTCGTACTCGGCGGGGTTGCCCACCACGGAGGAGCCATCTGTGGAGCCTTGCAGCACCTGGCCTGCGTATTCCCCATAGGAGAGTTGCCCGATCCAGGCGCCATCCCCCTTGAAGTCCCAGATGGCGGCGAGGCGCGGCGTCACCGTGGTGAGGTTGAAATTGTTGGTTCCCAGGTCATTGGTGGATTTGAAATTGTCCGCACGCAGCCCCACGTTGAAGCTCCAGTTGGCATTGAGCTTCCACTTGTCGTTCACATAGGCGGCCTGAATCGTGTTCTTGGTCTTGGCGCCAAATACCGGGACCCACACCTGAAGCCAGGTGGTGGTGGGGCTGTTGATGTCAAATATGCGGTTGGAAATGGCCGTGCTTCCACCCGCCGCAGGATCCACGGTGAAGCCGTTGAAGTAGATGAACGTGTTGGTGGGGCTCTGGGAATTGGCCGCCGCATGAGCTGACTGGTACCAGTCGATGCCCACCTTCAGTTCATGCTCCCCAGCTCCGGTGAGGTAGTTCAGCAGGCTGATGGAGCCGTTCTGGATAGGACGGGAGTCGCCATCGGCTCCGAAGAATCCATTGTCGAAAATATTGCCTGTCTGATTGTCCGACATGAGCGGCGCCTTGCCACCCTGTCCGCCACCGCCGGGACCGCCGAGGATTTCCTTCTTGTAACCGTAATGCGCGGTGAGCAGCATGTTCGAGGTGAGCTGCCCCTGGTACCCCAGCGTGTAGTAGGAGAAGGTATTGGGCTGGTTGCTGAGGGTGGCCAGGGAGGTGCTTCCGCCCCCCAGGAAGAAGCCGTAGTCTCGTCCCCTCTGGTCGATCTGTGTCTTGTTGTACTGCCAGAACACCCGATGATCTGTGTTGATCTGCCAGTCCAGCTTGATGTCCTTGCGATCATCGGTCTGGGCCAGGTAGTACTGCTGGCCGCCTCCGAAAACGGGATCAGCCGTGGTCTGGTTCGCCGTGAGCCGCGCAAAGGGGGCCTGGGCCCGATAACCGACCACAAAGAAAAGGCGGTCCTTGAGGATGGGACCGGCGATCACGATGTTCTGCTGGACGCTGTGCGCATCCTTGAAGGTGGTGGATCCAGACAAGCCCCGCCCCAACGGATTGTAGGCATTCCAAGCAGGGTCGAGCACGCTGAATCGGAGAACCCCAGAGAACTCGTTGGTGCCCGACCGAGTAACCGTATTCACGACGCCGCCCGTGAAGCGGCCATACTCCGCCGAGATGCCGCCGCTGAGCACCTGCACATCTGAGAGCATGTCCTCATTCAGCTGGGCGGTGAATCCGCCTGTGACAGGATCGGCCACATCAGCGCCGTCCACCAGGTAGAGCACCTGGGTGCTCTGGGCGCCACGAATGGTCAGGCCGTTGGCATCGGCGCTCACCCCCGGCGCAAGCGAAGCAATGTTGTTGACGGTGCGGTTCTGGATGGGCAGATCGTTGATGTTCTCCAGTGCAAACGTTTGGCCCGTCTTGGCGTCGGTCTTGTCCACGATGTTGGCGGAGGCCACCACCACCACCGTGGTTTGAGCCGCACCGATCGGTTTCAGCGGGAAATCGGTGATGTTCGTGTCGCCCACGAGAACACGAGAATTCAGCGAAGCACCGATGAAACCATCGGCCGTGGCTTTCACCGTCACGGGACCGGGTATCAGCAGCGCGAACCGGAAAGCCCCCTGAGCGTTCGTGATGGTCACTCGGTCGCCCTGCTGCGTGGTCAACACCACGCGGGCTCCGGCAATGGGCTTGTTCGTGCCGGTTTCCTTGACGGTGCCCGCGATGTTTCCGGTCTGAGTTCCCTGAGCGCAGAGCACGGCGCTTCCCAGAGCGATAAGGGCCGTCAACCGGCTGAGACGATGGGGTAGGAGATTCATAGCGGCTCCAGAAGGGTGGGACGTTGGGGCGCGTCCCGAAGGGAAGGGATCTCAATCCAAGGGGGGCAGATCGAGAGCGGAGGTGTCGGATGCCGCACATCTCCGTCCGCCGCCAGGGCACGGGGAGGCAACCCGCTCTGACGACAGACCTTCAGACCTCTGCCGTGCCTTCAAGGAGGCCAAACAGAGGTCTGAACAATCGGGGATGCGATGCATGACCCCTCAATCTGGTCCTGCCAAAACAGGGCACCAGATTCCTGGGGCGGAGCCACATTGAGCTGGGGCGACCCGTTCTAGGGTCATGCCAGCCGCCTGGAATGTCAGGTTCACCCTGGCAGCGGCGATAGCCTATCCGCCAGTTGGGGTCACTCAGCCTTCAACCACGATCTCCGAGGTGATGGGCACCGCGGGCCGCAGCATGGCCGAGACGCCGCAGTAGGTGTCTTCTGACAGCTGCACGGCCCTCTCCAGCTTGTCCATGGGGAGATCCCTGCCCCGGAAGACATAGCGCACATGGATGCCGGTATAGATGCGGGGATGCTCCTCGCGCATCTCCGCGCTCACCTGCACCTGCAGGCCATCCAGTTTCACGCGCATCTTCTCAAGGATGCTCACCACATCGATGCCCGTGCAGGCACCCAGAGCGGATAACAGCAGGGCCTTGGGGCGCGGTCCCAGATTCCGGCCATCGGCCTCGGCACTGGCATCCAGCATGAACCGATGCCCATCCTGCTCTGCCTGAAAGGCCAAGCCTGAATCCCAGGAAACGGTGCTAGTGGCCGTCATGATCACCTCGAGGAAGAAGGGAAGCGATGCGGCGCCAGGAACCCAAGTTGGCCACCGCGGTGAACCCCGCGCGTTTCAGAAGGGCCACGGCGGAGCCGCTGCGGGCCCCGGATTCACAGCAGCAGAGCACCGGCTTCGAGCGGTCCAGTTCCTTCAGTCGGCTTTCCAACTGATCGAGGGGGATGTTGAGGGCCCGGGGATGTGCTTGGGCCTGGAACTCGCCTTTGGTGCGCACATC
Organism: Geothrix sp. PMB-07; assembly: GCF_030758935.1. NCBI lineage: Bacteria > Pseudomonadati > Acidobacteriota > Holophagae > Holophagales > Holophagaceae > Geothrix > Geothrix sp. PMB-07. The sequence continues at coordinate 968,117 of NZ_CP132333.1, read as the reverse complement.
CACGATCACGGCACCCCGTTCGAGCAGGGCCTTCACGTCGGCCGGAGAAGCCGAACGGCGGCTCCACCAGAAGTAGCCCAGTGCTGCCAGGGGCAGCAGGTAGATCCAGTATTCACTCAGCGCATGCAGGCCCATATCACTCCCATGAAAGCACCATAACTGATGCCCCGCAGCGGCGTGGCTGTGAGCGGACAGGCACCTGTGCTGCAGCCCACCAGGCGGTGCCACCCGTAGCCCAACGCACCTCCCATCACCAGCCCCAGGGCGATACGGATCAGCATCGGCTTCACCGTGAACCCCCCACGGGGCCACCCACGGGAACCCCCAGTTTGCGCAGGATGGACGACATCAGGCACCAGTTGGTGAGGCCGCTCTGCAGCAGGTTCGCGCCCACGAAGGCGGTGAACCAGAGCCAGTTGGGGTGGTGCAGCTTCGCCAAGGCGAGGCTCGCCAGGATGAAACTTCCCGCGATGGTGTGGACGATGCGGTCGACGGTCATAGGTCACTCCTCAGTGAGGGAAACAGCCGCTTGGCGTTGCAGGTTGGCCGCGTGGCCCCGGCGGGCCACGAGGTAATACAGAACTGGCACGGCCATGCGCGAAAGCAGGGTGGCGGCCACTTCACCCGCCATGAGGCTGATGGCCAGCCCTTGGAAAATGGGGTCGGCCAGCATGACGGCGCTGCCCACCAACACGGCGGAGGCCGTGAGGAGCATGGGGCGGAAGCGCACCACGCCCGCTTCCTCCACCGCCGCTTCGAGCGACATGCCCTCCTTCAGCTTCAGTTCGATGAAGTCCACCAGGATGATGCTGTTGCGGACGATGATGCCGGCCCCGGCGATGAAGCCGATCATGCTGGTGGCCGTGAAGAAGGCTCCCATCAGCCCATGGGCGGGAATGATGCCAATGAGCGAAAGCGGAATGGGCACCAGGATCACCCACGGGATCTCGAAGCTCTCGAACCAGCCCACCACCAGCACGAAGATGAGCACCAACACCGCCGCGAAGGCCATGCCGAGGTCGCGGAAGACTTCGAGGGTGATGTGCCACTCCCCATCCCACTTGAGGGAGAGCGATTCAGTGTTTTCGGGGTGGGCCAACCCCAGCCGGGGCACGGCGGCGCCTGCGGTGCCCTTCATGGCGTCGATCTTCTTGTTGAGCGCGGCCAGGGCGTACACCGGGCTTTCGATGGCCCCAGCGAGGTCAGAAAACACATAGACCACCGGCATGAGGTTCTTGTGGTGGATGGCGGAATCTTCGACGCCCTCCTTCACTGCCACCAGTTCCCGCACCGGCACCTGCCCCCGGGCCCCAGGCACCGTGAGCTGGAGCAGCTGCTCGAGGTTCTGACGCTTGCCTGACGCGAGTTGGATCACCACCGGTACCTGGCTGGAGCCGCGCAACACATGAAACGCGCCTGCCTGATGGCCGTAGCCTGCCATGGCCAGGGTTTGAATGACATGGGTGGGCGCCACACCGTGCAGGGCCGCCTTCTCGCGGTCCAGCACCAGGCTGATCTTGGGACCAGTGGCATTGAGGGTGGAATCCACGTCCACGATGCCCTCCACCTGCTGGAAGGCACACAGCACTTCCTTCGATAAACGGATGCGCTCCGTATCGGTGGGCCCGTAGATTTCCGCCACGATGGTATCCATGACCGGCGGGCCGGGCGGAATTTCCACCAGTTTCATTCTGGCCCCGGCAGGCTTCGCAAGCTTCTCCAACTCGGGCCGCAGGCGCACCACGATGGCGTGGCTTTGTTCCTTGCGGTCTCCCTTGGGCACGAGGTTCACCTGGAGGTCCACCATCTCTGCCTCCTTGCGGAGGAAGCTGTGGCGCACCATGCCCACAAAGGTGAAGGGCGCGGCCTCCCCGGCGTAGACCTGCACATCCTTGACTGTGTCCTCCTTCAGCAGGCGCCGTGCGAGATCCTGACCAACCGCCAGGGCATCTTCCCGTGGCGTTCCCGCGGGCAGATCGAGCTGCACCATGAACTCCGACTTGTTGTCGAAGGGCAGCATCTTCACCTTCACCACGCCGAAGCCCACCAGCGACATGGCTCCCAGCAACAGGGCAACCACCCCGCCGAAGAAGGCCCAGCGCACCGAGGCGCGGGTCAACAGGGCGTGCATGACCTTGCGGTAGAGGGCGGTCATGCGGCTATCCGGCGCCACTTCAGGGTTCTTGTGGGGCCAGTCGTGGACAGGCTCCGCGGCGGCATTCTCGGGTGTGGCCGGGTGCAGGCCGCTGTCATCCACCTCCGGAAGATGGGCTTCTTTTTTAAAGACGATCAGGCTCGCCCAGGGGCTGATGACGAAGGCGATGACCAGGCTGAACAACATGGCCAGGCTGGCCCCCACGGGGATGGGCCGCATGTAGGGGCCCATGAGCCCGCGCACGAAGGCCATGGGCAGGATGGCGGCGATGACCGCGAAGGTGGCCAGGATGGTGGGGTTGCCCACCTCATCCACGGCCTCCACCACCATGGCCGCGAAGGATTTCCGCTGGCCCGGCATCTGCATGTGCCGGTGGATGTTCTCCACCACCACGATGGCGTCGTCCACCAGGATGCCGATGGAGAAGATGATGGCGAAGAGCGTCACCCGGTTCAGCGTGTAGCCAAACAGATAGGTGATGAGCAGCGTGAGGGCCAGCGTCACGGGCACGGCGATGCCCACCACCACGGCGCTGCGCCAACCCATGGCCAGCAGGATGAGCGCGATCACGCTCAGCGTGGCGATGAGCAGGTGCTCGATCAGTTCGTTGGATTTGTCGCCTGCCGTCTCGCCGTAATTGCGCGTCACGGTGAGCGTGAGGTCGCGGGGGATGAGCCCGCCTTTCAGCGCCTCCACCTTGGCCAGCACCTGTTCGGCCAAGGCCGTGGCATTGGTGCCGGCCCGCTTGGAGAGCGTGACGCTGACGGCGGTCTCAAAGCCCTGGGTGCCGCGCCCCGCGAAGAGCGTGACCGGCGGCTCGGGGTCGGGGCCATCCACCACCTTGGCCACGTCAGCCAGGTAGATGGGCCGCTGGTTGCGCACCCCCACCACCAGGCGGTTCAGTTCCGCGGCCTGCAGGATGAAGCCCGCGGCCTCTACCTCCGTGCGTCGGCCCCGGTCCACCAGGGCGCCAGCGGGCAGCTGCGCCTCGGCGGATTGCAGGGCGGGCTGGAGTTCCCCCAGCGAGAAGCCCAGGGAACGCATGCGGTCCGGATCGGGCTCCACCCGCACCATGCGGCGGGCCCCGCCCAGCACCTTCACCTGCGCCGTGCTCGGCACGGTGGACAACTCCTGTCCAAGCACCTCGGCCACTTTGCGCAGCTGGCCGGGAGTTTGATCCTTGCCGTGGAGGGTGAGCACCAGGAAGGGCACATCGTCGATGGTCTGCAGCTTCACAATGGGCTTCATGGCCCCGGCAGGCAGGAGTTCCGGATGGGCTGCCAATTCCTGGTGCAGCTTCACCAGGCTGGGCTCCTGCGGCTCGTTCACCTTGAAGCGCACGGTGATGAGCGCCATGCCGGGACGACTCATGCTGTAGAGGTATTCCACGCCGGGGATGCCCCACAGGCGCCGCTCCAGCGGCGTGGTGACCTGGCTTTCCACTTCCTTGGGACTGGCGCCCGGATAGGGCACGTACAAGTCCACCATGGGAACGACGATCTGGGGTTCTTCCTCGCGCGGGGTGAGCCACACGGCCAGAAGGCCCAGCATCAGGGAGGCCAGCACCAGCAGCGGCGTCAGCTTGCTGCGAAGGAAGCCCTTGGCGAGCCGCCCCGCCAAGCCGATCCTGGACTCACCGGCGCTCCTGCTTGACCTCTCAGTGGACATGGCTCACCCCACCTTGCTTGATGTCGATGGGTTGGCCATCCTGGAGACTTCCCGGCCGATCAATCACGCGGTCTTCGGCCTTCAGCCCCGAACGCACAGGCAGGCTGTTGCCACTTCCTTCGCCGAGGGTGATCCAGCGCAACTCTGTCCGCCCTTCCTTGGCCAGGAACACGCCGGTGAGTTCGCCGCGCAGCACCAGGGCGCTGCGGGGCACCATCAGGTCTTCTGATTTGGCGCCAGACAGCAGAAGGCGGCCGAAGGCGCCCTGGCGCAGGTCCTTGGGCTTCAGCACCCGGGCGCGTAGGGTGCCCTTGTGGCTGAAGGCGTCGCCACCGGGAGATAACGCGGTCACCTGGGCCTCGCCGGCAGTGCCTTCGGATTCAAACCGGATCTTCTGGCCAGCCTTCAACAAGCGCCCTTCAGCTTCAGAGAAGGTAGCCACCCACTCCTGCTCGCCTTCACCCACCAGTTCGATCAAGGGCATGCCGGGGCCCACGAAGTCACCTTCGTTGACCTTGCGGGCCTGCACCACGCCTGCGAATGGCGCGCGGATCTGGGTGTAGGCGATGTTGGCCTTGAGGGAGGCGACGCCCGCCTGAGCCTGGGCCAGCTGGGCCTGGGTCTGCTCCACTTCGGCGGTGGTCGCGGCCTTCTGCGCGAAGAGTGCCGTCATGCGTCGATGCTGGGCTTCCACCGTGGCCAGGCCGGTTTCCGCAGCCCTGAGCTGAGCCTGCAGGTCCTCATCGCCCAGCACGAGCAGCAGGCTGCCCGCGGCCACACGCTGGCCCTCCTGCGCCAACACCCGCTTCACCTGGGTGCCCACGCGGGTCGACAGGTTCGCTGTGCGAGTGGCTTGCAGGGTGGCGGCCAACCAATTGCCGCTCTCTGAAGAGCTGCCCGCCACCAGGGTGACGGCCACCTTGGGCAGGTCCTTGATCTCGGAGTGGTACTCCCGGCGCCCGCAGGCGAGGGCTCCGAGCAACAGCGTGGAAAGGGCGAGGACGCCCGCAGCCTTCCGATTCAACATCATGGTGTCACTCCTTCGATGGGGGCGCCGGTGGCCAGATCCAGGGCCGCCCGGCTGGTTCGCAGGTCATAGAGGCTTTGCAGCAGGAGGGCGCGGGCGCCTTGGCGGACGGCTTCGGCGTCCAGCACTTCCGTCAGGGGCGTCAGCCCTTCCCGGTGCCGGGCCTCGCGGAGCCGCTTCGATTCTTCTGCCGCGGCCAGGGCTTGGCGGGCCGCCACCACTCGGGCTTCGGCAGCCGACATGTTTTCGCGGGCCACACGGGTTTCGTGCTCGGCTTGCTGCTGTTTGAAGGTCCTGGTCTCTTCCGCCGCCCGAGCCTGGGCGCGGGCCGCATGGGCCTTGGAGCGGTCCGGTGCCGAAAAGACCCGCCACTTCACGCCCACCGCCGCCCAGCTCCAGTTGCCCTTATCGGACCAGGACTGGTGCAGCGTGCCGACGCCCAGCTCAAGCCCCACCTCGGGCAGCAGACTCCCCGAGGCGGCCTTGGCCTGCTCCTGGGCGGCTTGGGCCTGGAAGCTCGCGGCCACAAGATCCGCGCGATTCGAACCCATCACCGCTTCGGGAAGCACCAAATCCAGTGGCGTGGCGAAGCCGCCTTGAAAGGGCCCCTTCCCCGTCAGCAGGCCCAAGCCGGAGCGGGCGTTGCGCACCCGGGCCTGAGCCTCGACCCGCTGGGCCTCCACCTGGGCATGGGCGGCCTTCAGGCGCTGGGCTTCCGCTTCCAGCATCAGGCCCTGGGCCACGCGGGCATCGACAAAGGCCTCCATGCCCCGCACCCAGGCGAGGGTTTCCTCCGCCCAGAGCAAAGCCTGCTCCGCCGCCTGAGCGCCGAAATAAGCCTCCACCACCTGCTGGGCAGTCTCCTGCTTCCGGCGTTCCTGGCTGGCCTGCTCAGCTTGCGCCATGAAGGCGCCAGCCCTGCGGGCCGAGCTGATGCGGCCACCCGCGTAAAGGGGCTGCTGCACCACGAAAGAGCCGCCAAAGGCGCTGATGGGATCGGGATGGTTCAGGGAGGTGGGATTGAAATCCGAGGAGGCGATGCGAGCCTGGTTCAGCTTGATGCCGAAGGCCTGCATGGGCTCGTTGGTGCGCACCCCGTTGGCGCTCAGGGTGAGGCTGGGCAAGCGGAGGTCGCGGAGGGCCTCCGCATCGACCTCGCGGGCCTCCACCAGGGCCTGACCGGCCCGGAGGCCCGCCTGGTCCGTCCATGCGCGGCGGATGGCCTCGGCCACCGTCAGCGGCTCCTGAGCCAGAAGGCCAACACCGAGCAACATCCAAGGAAAACTTCGTTTAATACTCATAAAGGAATACTCCAAACCAAAAAAAGGGCCAAGGCCCTGATCATTTCAGAGCCTTGTAGGTGCTCCGCGCCCGGTCACTGACGTGGCCGCACACGAGGTCGCACAGTTCGCCCACCAGGGGCATCACGGGGGTGAAGTAGACGGCGTTGCCCTCGGGCTCCCGCGCCACCAGGCCCACCCGCACGAGGCAGGCCAGATGCTTGGACGCATTGGCCTGGGAGAGACCCGCCGCCTCGGCGACCCCGCCCTGGCTAAGGGGAATCTTGGAATCCAGCAGCGAGCGCAGGATCTTCAGCCGAGAGGCGTCCCCCAGCGCGCTGAAAAGGCCGCTCACTTCGTCGATCATGGGATTGCTGAGCTGGTGATTCACGTTCAAAACTCCATGCGACTATAGTCATTCAGTTTTTAGCTTTGTCAATCCCCAGACAGCATTTCTCTCAAAAAAACTCTATACCCATCTGTTCATCGGACCACGTAACTTCTGCCCCGCTTCACCCCAAAAACGAGAGCACGAAGGCCTCCTCCACCGGCGCTTGGATTTGCTAGGCTGGTGCTGGAGATGCCCGTGGACGACCTGGATTTGCGCGCCACCAAGATCCGCCTGTTGTGCACCGACATCGATGGCGTGCTCACCACGGGTGCCCTGCAGTACGGGGCCGTCCCGGGCAACGACAAGGCCTTCCACGTGCGGGATGGCGCGGCCATCAAGTGGCTGCAGCGGTCGGGCATCCCTGTGGCCTTCATCTCCGGCCTGGCCTCCAAGGCCACGGAGCACCGGGCCCAGGATCTGGGCGTGGAGGATTGTTTCGCCGGACATCTGGCCAAGAAGCCCGTGCTGGATCAGCTCTGCGCCAAGTACGGCCTGGCCTACGATCAGATCGCGCACCTGGGTGACGACCTGCCGGACCTGCCCTTGCTGCGCCGGGTGGGCTTGGCCTGCTGTCCCGCTGACGCCGTGCCGGAAGTGAAAGCCGCCTGCCACTGGGTGTCCGATCTTCCAGGCGGCCATGGCCTGCTGCGCGCTGTGGCCGAGCGCATCCTCAAGGCCCAGGGGCGCTGGGCCGACATCGTGGCCAGCTACGAGGTTTGACATGAAACCCTTTCCCGCTCTGCTGCTTGCTCTGGCCTCCACCCTGGCCCTGCCCCTGGCCGCTCAGGATGCCACCATCGGAGCGAGGGCCCACGCGGTGGCGCCCATGGGAGACCTGAACACCCTGACCAACAACCAGATCGGCCTCGGCGGTGCTGTTTTCGTGGCCTTCCCAATCAGCGATGGGCTCCTGCTGCGCCCGCTGATCGGCTTCCAATACATCCCCAAGGGCGACACCCTTGGCCTCACAGGCACCAAGACCCGGGTGGCCTCCATCGACTTCATGCTGGAAGGGCTCTGGTATCCCGGTGGTGATCCGGAGCACGGAGCCTACCTCGTGGGCGCCGCGGGCGGGCAGCAGTGGCACATCGTCGCCACCGGCGACACCCCTTCAACCATCAACGCCACACGGCTGGGCGTGAACGGCGGCCTGGGTTACCAGGTCTCCCCCCGGCTCGGGGTGGAAGTCCGCGGCTTCTGGAGCCCCATCAACTCAACCCTCACAGCGACGGGCCTCATGGTCGGCGCCACCATGAAGTTTTAGGCCAAACAGGCAAATTTACTTGAGGCGTTTGGCCCCACCGCGAACGAGGGCCTCCAGATCCTCTGCCCGCCGGGGCAGACGGGCGCTCAGGTTGCATGGTTCATTGGCGGTCACGAGAATCACATCCTCGATGCGGATGCCGATGCCCTGCCACTTGGCCGCGACGCCTTCCATCCCCTTCGGGATGTAGATGCCAGGCTCCATGGTGAGCACCATGCCCGCCGCCAGGGCCCGGGTGCCCGCATGCCGGTGGAAGGTGTCCGCCGGCCCGTAGCTGCCCGCATCATGCACGTCGAGGCCCAGGTAGTGGCTCACCCCGTGGGGCAGAAACTTGTTCCAGTCCCCTCGCTTGAAGGCCTCCTCCTTGTCGCCCTGGATGAGGCCCAGGTCCACCAGACCATCGCTGATGACCCGCGCCGCCGCGCGCATGCTGGCGCCGTGGGGGCGGCCCGGGCGCAGTTCCTGGATACCGGCTTCCTGGGCCTTGAGCACGATGTCGTAAAGGGCGCGTTGTTCCCCCGTGAAGGTGCCGTTGGCGGGCCAGGTGCGGGTGATGTCCGAGGTGTAGAAGCCAATTTCGCCGCTGGCATCCATGAGGATGAGCGAACCCGGCGTGATGGGCTGGTCGTTGAAGGGGTAGTGCAGCACGCAGCCATTGCCACCCGCCCCGGCGATGGTCTGGTAGGAGAGGAACCGCGCCCCGAGCGCCCGCACCGTGCCTTCGAGAGCCGCCGCCACCTGACCCTCGTTGGTGAAAGTGGCACTGCCTCGCATGGCCGCAAGGTGCCCCTCGATGCTGGCATCCACCGCCCGCTGGATCATCTGCACTTCCATGGGCTGCTTGATGACCCGCATCTCCCCGACGATGGGGCGTCCATCCACCAGGATCTTTTCGTAATCGACCTTCCAGCCCACCGTGCCCTTTGGATAGACCGCATCCAGCACCTTGAGGCGGAAGGCGTCGTCGAAGTTGTTGATGAAGACCACGCGCTTGGCCCGCTGCAGGGCTTCATTCAGCGTTTTTTCGGCGGCGGGGTACTCCACCGCCTCGTCGGCACCCTTGGCCTTGGCCCCGGCCACGCCCAGCCGTGTCCCGGTGTAGGTTTCGCGGCGGGGATCGCGGGCCTGCACCAGCAGGGTGTAGGTGCCCTTGTCCGCGTCCAGCAGGGCCACGGCATGTTCCTCCTCCACCCCGGTGAGGTAGTAGAAGTCCGAATCCTGCCGGTAGGGATGCTCGCCGTCCCCGGAACTGGGCTGGGTGGGCATGGATTTGGCGACCACCAGGGTGCCGGGCCCCATGGCCTTGGCCTTGGCCAGCAGCGCCGCCCGGTTGCCCGCGAAGAACGCGTCGGGCAGGCGCAGGCCATGATGGGCCATGGGTGCCTGCGGCGTCTGGGCGAGAAGCATGGATCCAGGTAGCGATCCAAGCAGCGACACCATGGAAAGGGCAGCGGTCAGACAGCGCATGGGGGCTCCGATGGGTGGAACCACTTTGCCACAGTCTCTTCCCTGGCGTTCCTGAGCGAGGCTACTTCAGCCCGCGTTTCTCGAGCAGCGGTTCCACCTTTGGATCACGCCCGCGGAACCGCCGGTAGAGCTCCGCGGGATCGGCCGTGCCGCCCTTGGAGAGCACCTCCGCCCGGAACCTGCCCGCGGTGGCCGGATCGAAGAGGTTGCCCTTCTCCTTGAAGGCCTGGAAGGCATCGCTGTCGAGGACCGCACTCCAGATGTAGCTGTAGTAGCCCGCGGCGTAGCCGCCCATGATGTGGCTGAAGTAGGGGCTGCGGTAGCGGGGCGGAATCTCGGCCAGGAGGCCCCACTTGGCCAGGGAGGCCTTCTCGAAGGCGGCGGTGTCTTGAGGCTTGGTGCTGGTCAGCGTGTGCCAGTCCATGTCCAGCAGCGAGGCGGCCATGTATTCCACCGTGGCAAAGCCCTGGCCGAAGGTGGCGGCCTTCTTCATCTTCGCCACCAGGGCCTCAGGGATGACCTCGCCAGTCTGGTAGTGCTTGGCGTAGAGATTCAGCACCTCGGGTTCCATGGCCCAGTTCTCCATGACCTGACTGGGCAGTTCCACGAAATCCCGCGGTGTGCCCGCCGTGCCCCGGTAGCGCCCTTTGTAGAAGAGGCCGTGCAGCCCATGGCCGAACTCGTGGAAGAGCGTGCGCACCTCGTCGGCCGTGAGCAGCGCAGGCCGGTCCCCGGCGGGCGCGGTGAAGTTGCAGACGTTCACCACCACGGGATCCACCCGCTGGCCGTCCTTCACCCAAGCGGACTGGTAGCTGCTCATCCAGGCGCCGCCGCGCTTGCCCGGCCGCGGATGGTAGTCCACGTAGATCAACCCCAGGTGCCGCCCGTCCTGCTCCTTGACCTCGAAGCAGCGGACATCCTTCTGGTAAACGGGAAGGCCTTTCACTTCCGTGAAAGTGATGCCGTAGAGTCGGCCCGCCAAGGTGAAGGCGCCCTGCCTCACGGCATCGATGGCGAAGTACGGCTTCACCGATTCCTCGTCGAAGTCGTACTTGGCCCGCTTCTCCTTTTCCGCGTAGTAGCGCCAATCCCAGGGCTCCAGCTTCTGGCCTGGAAGGTCCTTGGCCATCATGGCCTGCAGTTCAGCGCGCTCCTTCTTGGCCACTTCCAGCGCCGGCTTCCAGATCTGATCCAGCAGGCCGTAGACACCCTTGGCATTCTTGGCCATGTTCTCTTCGAGGACGAAATCCGCCCAGGTGCCGTAGCCCAGCAGCTGGGCCTTCTCGGCCCGCAGTGCCGCCACCTGGCTCACGATGGCATTGGTATCGGTATCACCGCCCTGGTTGCAGCGCTCCAGGTAGCCCGTGAGGAGGCGCTTCCGCAGCTCGCGGTCCTGCGCGTACTCGAGGAAGGGCCAGATGCTGGGGCCATCCAAGGTGAACAGCCACTTGCCGTCCAGGCCGGCTTTCCGCGCAGCAGCCGCCGCGGCCAGGCGCACCCCTTCGGGCAGGCCCGCCAGATCCCCTGCGGGCAGGCCCGCCTGGTCCTTGGCCTCCACCACCAGCTGGAAGGCCTTGGTGGCCTTGAGCACGCGATCATTGAACTCCACACCCAGGCGGGATTGCTCGGCGTTGATGGCGCGCATGCGCCCCTGCTGTTCAGGCGTCAGGGCCGCACCGGCCCGCACGAAGGCCTTGTAGGTGTTCTCCAGGAGCCGGGCCTGATCCGGCGCCAGCTTCAACCCGCCGCGGCCGTCCCACACCGCCTTCACCCGCTGGAAGAGCTTCGCATTCAGGTGGAGGTCATCGCGGTGGGCTGACATCAGCGGCATCACTTCGCGGTTCACCGTCTGCAGCTTGGGATTGGTTTCCGCCCCCGTGAGGTTGAAGAACACGGAACCCACCCGATCCAGGAACTGGCCAGACAGCTCCAGGGCCAGGATGGTGTTCTCAAAGGTGGGCGCGGCCTGGGTACCGAGGATGACGGCCACCTCGGCCTTCTGCCGGGCCATGCCCTCCTTGAAGGCAGGCATGAAGTGGTCTTCCCGGATCTCCTGGAAGGGCGGTACGCCGAAGGGCGTCTTCCATTCCGCGAAGAACGGATTCGCGGCTTGCGCGGGATCGGCGGCGAGCATGGGCAGCGTCATGAGGGCAGTCATAACAGAAAGCGGGCGCATGGATGCTCCTGGAGTCATTCACGACTCTAGCATCATCATACGAGGCAGGCACGTCAGCCGTTCATTTCCGGGAAGGCCCCCCGGGCGCAGTCGGGGCAGATGCTGTGGCTGAATTCGGCGCGGGAGTGAGCACTGATGTAGGACTCGATGCGCGTCCAATCGCCTTGCTCATCCCGGATCTTGTTGCAATGGGCACAGATGGGCAGCAGGCCTGAAAGGGTCTGCACCCGTGCCAGAGCGGTCTGCAGGTCTTGGATGAGCTTTTCCCGCTCCAGTTCGATCCGCTTCCGCTCGGTGATGTCCTTGGAGATGCAGACCACCGAACTCACCCGCGCCTCTGCATCGAGGATGGGGCGTACCGAGGTGATGTAGTGGCGGTCGCCCGTCGCGGTGGGTACGCGCACGTCGAAGACGATGGTCTCGCCGGTAGCGAAGGCCCGGGTGACCACGCTCATGCGCTTTTCGGCCTCAGCCCGATCAAAGAGATCCCAGATCCGCTTTCCGATGATGTCCGTCGGCGTCTTCCCGAAGGGCCCCGAGAAGGCGGCGTTGACGTAGCGGTAGGTGCCGTCCTCCAGGATGTTGAAGATGGGATCCGTGGAGGCATCCAGCACCGTCCGCATCACCTCGGCCTGTTCGGGCCAGGGCCAAAGCTGGCCCACGGCACTGGTCTCGGGATCTCCAGGATCGGCCATGGGCGCTCCACAAACATGCCTTCTGGAACAGTGGAACGGCTCAGGGTTTGGGCAGCATGAGTTCCCGGATGAACTTCACAGGGGCACTGCCGTAACCCAGGAACTGCTCGTGGAAGCGCTTCAGGTTGAAGGCAGCTCCCTGGCGGGTTTTCAGCTGCTCGCGCAGATCATAAATGGCCGCATAGCCGGCGAAGTAGCTGGAGAGCTGGACAGACGTGACCTGGGCCCGGTGCCACTTCTCCCGGGCCTCGGTGTCCTGCTGGAAGGCTTCACGCACCAGGAGCTTCATGGCCTGTTCTTCGGTCATGCCCTGCACATGCACGCTGTAATCCAGAATGGCGTTGCAGACCACGCGCAGGTTCCACTTGGAATACATGAGCCACATCTCCGGTGTGTCACCGCCGTAGCCGGATTCCAGCATCATGCGCTCGGAGTAGACCGCCCAGCCCTCCACCATGGCCCCGTTGCCGAAGATGGCCTTGACCAGGCTGGGGGATTTGTTGGCGTGCAGCAGCTGCACATAGTGGCCCGGCACCGCCTCGTGGATGTTGAGCACCTGGAGGATGTACTCGTTGTACTCGCGGAGGTAGCTCTCCTTCTGGGCATCGGTGCCTTCCAGGGGCGTCACGTTGTAATAGGTGTTGGCCTTGGGATCATAGGGCCCGGGGGCGCTGATGCTGGCGCCCGCAACGCCCCGCATGTACTCGGGCGTTTCGCGCACCACCAAGGGCTTGCTGGGATCCAGCTCCACCAGGTCGTGCTCACGCACCCAGCTTTCCAGCAGCGGGATCTGCCGCTTCACCTCCGCCACGAAACCCTCGGCAGTGACATGCTTCTGGGAAAGCTTCTCCACCATGCGGCCAACGAGCTCCAAACGGTCGGTCGGCATGGGTTCAGCACCGAAGTATTTCGGCCAAAGCTGGCGGGCCGTCTCGGCCATGCGAACGTGCAGCTTCTCCTTTTCCGCCAGAGCCCGGCGATACAGCTCCTCCGCTGTGCAATCCGCCTGGATGGAATGAAAGAAGGACTGCTCGAACAAATCCTTGCCGATGCGGAACGAGCGGGCGCCCGTTGCCTTCAGCTTCGTTTCCACCCCTTCCAGATGGGTGATGTAGTCCTGGATCGCAGCCTTGGCCTTGGCCGCATCCTCCTTGAGGTGCGCCTTTTCGGTCGCCGGAAGCTGTGAACCGTCCACCTGCTTCAGGAAACCCTCCCCGAAGACGCCCAGGGCCCCCTTGTTCTGAAGGATGGCCAGCTGCGTATGCTCCAGCGTGGGGCCTTTGAGGTTCGTCTTGGCGGCGGCGTAGTAAGGCGCAACCTTGGGCAGGCGCTTGGCCACGGTTCGCAGGCGCGTTTCCAGAGGGGCGTATTCGGTCCCCAGCAGCAGTCCGAAGGTGCCCGCCACGTTGTAGTTCGATGGATCCCACTGATGGCTCTTGAAGGTGGTGGTGTACCAGCGTTCCGCCTCCAGCTGGCTTTGGATCAGCCGGAGGTCAATGCGTTCCTGCACATCCAGGGCACGCTCATCCACCTCCTTGAACTTCAGCAGCCACTGGGCCGCGAAAGCCAGGCTCCGCCGACGCTCCACCGCATCGGGAATGGGCAGGCGATCCGCGTATTTGTAGTAGCCGACCCCCACCGCGCTTTCCGGGTTCTGGCGCCAATAAGCCTCGATGAAATCCGCCTTCAGGCGGGAGAACGGAACCTTGGCGGGAGCCTCCTGGGCCTTGGCGGGGGCCGCCTGGGCCTCGGCGGGCTGCGCCATGACATGAGGAACGGCCACCAGGGCCAGAAGGGCAGGAAGCATCAGAAGGCGCCGGGTCATGAGGTGGTCCTTTCTTGAAACAGCCAGTTGGATGGTGCAGGACTTGGCGACCACCAGCAAGGGACAGTCCCACTCGGTCTGGCCCCACGGTGCAGCTCAGTCTTTGTTGAGCTGTTTAAACATCCGGCATTACGCAATCACCACATGGAATTCAAATTCATTATATCGCTTAACCATCAATGGTGTTTTTTCGGCACGATTAAGCCTTAAGCAGGGGGCGTCGATGAAGAGCTGTGATTCGCGCGCAGAGCTCGTCGGGCTGCAGAGTCGATCACTGCCTCCTCCACCCGTCACCCACATGAGGCCACCATGACCGGTTGCTGCCGTCGCATCGCCCTACCTTGTCTCGGCCTTCCCTGCCTTAGCGTGTTCTCTTTCGTGCTAGCCGCGGAGACGCCGACGCTTTCCGGCGAAGAGCGCAGTGCTGATTACCGGATCACGGCCGCGGTCAGGGCCCACTCTGAGCTTGGGCGCGGCCTGGATGAGCGCCACACCATCCGGCAGCAGCGGACCGTGCCCGACGCCACTGCCGCAGTTCATCACCGCGGACTGCAGTATTTCCAGGGCCTCCGGGTGCTTGGGGGCGAACTGATCCTGCGGGAAGGTCACGATGGCAGTCTGAAAGCCACCGCAGACACCCTGTCCAGGGGGCTTTTCATCCATCCTCAACCCACGCTTGAAGCCAGCGAGGCCCTGGCGACAGCTCACCTCCAGATCGCTCCCAAATTCGGCTACTCGGCACCACCTAGCGCTGAGTTGGTCATTGTCCCTATCACGCGGCTGGTGCCCCGTACCGGGGTGAAGAAGGCCGTGAACGCCGAGGATTTCGAGGAAGTCACCGTGGGTCACGAGCTGGCCTACCTGGTGCATGCCGAAATGGAGCAGGATGCCGACACCCGGCATGAAGACCTTTTGGTCCATGCCCACACCGGCGGCGTCATCAAGCAGTGGTCCACCCTGCACACGGCGGTCCACGATGGCGTCGGCAAATCGGAGTACAGCGGCACCGTCACCCTCAGCACCAACAGCCTCACCTCAGGCTACGAGCTGCGGGACATGCGCCGTTCCAGCAACGCCACCGTGAACATGGCGGGTGCCACCTCGGGCAATGGCACGATCTACACTTCCACCGCGGACAGCTGGGGCGACGGTACCAACTTCGTGGCTGGTGGTAGCACCACCTCCGCCAATGGCCAAACCGCCGCGGTGGACGCCCACTACGGCATGCAGGCCACCTGGGATTTCTACAAGAATGTCCTCGGCCGCAATGGCATCGACGGCACCGGCCGCACCGTGACCAGCCGGGTGCATTACGGTTCGCGCTATGACAACGCCTTCTGGTCGGATGCCTGCTTCTGCATG
Organism: Geothrix sp. PMB-07; assembly: GCF_030758935.1. NCBI lineage: Bacteria > Pseudomonadati > Acidobacteriota > Holophagae > Holophagales > Holophagaceae > Geothrix > Geothrix sp. PMB-07. The sequence goes on along the minus strand of NZ_CP132333.1, from coordinate 952,807 downwards.
ACCTACGGCGATGGCAGCGTCCTCAAGACCCTCACAGCCCTGGACGTGGCGGGCCATGAGATGTCCCACGGCGTCTGCGCCACCACCGCCAATCTGGCCTACTACGGCGAGAGTGGCGGTCTCAACGAGGCCAACTCCGACATCCTGGGCACCATGGTGGAGTTCTACAGCCGTGGCGCGCAAGGCATCGGAACGGTGGTTCCTGACACAGGCGGCACCTGGACCATCGGAGAGCAGCTCACCAACCCCTCCTTCCCCAATCCCCTTCGCTACATGTACAAGCCCAGCCTCGACGGCGCCAGCCCCGACGCCTGGAGCGCCAGCCTGGGCAGCCTGGACGTCCACTACAGCTCCGGCCCCATGAACCGCGCCTTCTACTTCCTCAGCCAGGGCAGCTCCGCCACCGCCTCCAGCACCTCGTACAGCAGCTACCTTCCCGCAGGCATGAAGGGCATCGGCAACGACAAGGCCGTGCGCATCTGGTGGCGCACCCTCAGCACGCGCCTCACGTCCACCAGCAACTACCTGGCCGCCCGCAACGGCGCCATTGCCTCAGCGGCCGAGCTCTACGGCGCCGGTGGAGCCGAAGAAGCCGCCGTCTGGAACGCGTTTGCCGCCATCAATGTGGGCAGCGCCTGGAAGCCTGCGGACACCACTGCGCCCATGGTAAGCGCGTCCGCCACCGGAACCTCCGGCACCGTGACCTTCAGCGCCACAGCCACCGACAACGTGGGCGTCACCCGCGTGGACTACTACGTGGATGGCGTAATCAAAGGCAGCGCCACCGCTTCGCCCTACACCTTCGCCTTTGTGTCCACGGCCCTGGCCAACGGCAGCCACAGCCTCGTGGCCAAAGCCTACGACGCCGCCGGGAATGTCGGCACCTCTTCGACAGTGGCCTTTACGCTCAACAACGACTTCACGGCCCCCACCGTGGCCGCCAAGGTCACCGGCACCTCCGGAACCCTCACCTTCAGCGCCACCGCCGCGGACAACGTCGGCGTCACCCGTGTGGACTACTACGTGGATGGCGTGCTCAAGGGCAGCGCCACCGCTTCGCCCTACACCTTCGCCTTTGTGTCCACGGCCCTGGCCAACGGCAGCCACAGCCTCGTGGCCAAGGCCTATGATGCCGCCGGGAATGTCGGCACCTCCACCTCCGTGGCCTTCACGCTCAACAACGATCTCACGGCCCCCAATGTGGTGGCCAAGGTCACGGGCACCTCGGGCACCCTCACCTTCAGCGCCACTGCCACCGACAATGTCGGCGTCATCCGCGTGGACTACTACGTGGATGGTGCCCTCAAGGGCAGCTCCACTGTCTCGCCCTACAACGTCACCTTCCTCTCCACCACCCTGACCGACGGCAACCACAGCCTGGTGGCCAAGGCCTACGACGCCGCGGGGAATGTGGGCACTTCCGCCACCCTCACCTTCGCGACCAAGAACGACATCACCGCACCCACCGTGGTGGCCAAGGTCACCGGCACCTCCGGCACCCTCAGCTTCAGCGCCACGGCCACCGACAACGTCGGCGTCACCCGCGTGGACTACTACGTGGATGGCGTGCTCAAGGGCAGCGCCACGGCTTCGCCCTATGCCTTCGCCTTTGTGTCCACAGTCCTTGCCAACGGCAGCCACAGCCTCGTGGCCAAGGCCTATGACGCCTCCGGGAATGTCGGAACCTCCGCCACGGTGACCTTCACCGTCAACAATGACCTGATCGCCCCCACCGTGGCCGCCAAGGTCACGGGCACCTCGGGCACCCTCACCTTCAGCGCCACCGCCACCGACAACGTCGGCGTCACCCGCGTGGACTACTACGTGGATGGCGTGCTCAAGGGCAGCGCCACGGCTTCGCCCTATGCCTTCGCCTTTGTCTCTACAGCCCTTGCCAATGGCAACCACAGCCTCGTGGCGAAGGCCTATGACGCCGCCGGGAATGTCGGCACCTCCGCGACGGTGGTCTTCTCACTCAGCAATGACCTAACCGCACCCACCGTGGTGGCCAAGGTCACCGGCACCTCCGGCACCCTCACCTTCAGCGCCACCGCCGCGGACAATGTCGGCGTCACCCGCGTCGAGTATTACGTGGACGGTGTGCTCAAGGGCAGTGCCTCCGCTTCGCCCTACAACCTCGCCTTCCTCTCCACCACCCTGATCGACGGCAACCACACCCTCGTGGCCAAGGCCTACGATGCCGCCGGCAATGTGGGCACTTCTGCGGCCCTCGCCTTCGCCATCAAGAACGACAACACAGCGCCCACGGTGGCGGCCCAGGTCTCCGGCACCTCAGGCACTGTCACCTTCAGCGCCACCGCCACCGACAACGTCGGCGTCACCCGCGTGGACTACTACGTGGATGGCGCACTGAAAGGCAGCGCCACGGCTTCGCCCTACACCTTCGCCTTCGACTCGACGACGGTGACCAACGCCAGCCACAGCCTGGTGGCCAAGGCCTATGATGCCTCCGGAAACGTCGGAACTTCCGCCACCGTGGCCTTCAGCATCAACAACGCCCCGCCCTCCAGCGTCCTGCTCGAGACGGAATTCAACGACACCGTGGCCACAGCCAATGTCATCGGCAGCAGCGTCACCACGGTCATCGGCGCCATCTCCACCGGCACCGATGTGGACACCTACGCCCTCACGCTCACGGCGGGCCAATCCGTCCAGCTCATCCTCATGCCGCCGCCGGGCATGTACTACGGCATCGCCTTCCCTCAAGGCCTCGCGGGTCAGGGCCTCGTCGGCCAGCCCACCCAGTCCGCGGGCGGCCAGGTCATCACCATTCCGGCCCAGCCCCGCGGCCTGGCCCAGATGACGGTCTACCTGCAGGTCTACAGCCTGACCCAGCAGGGGAGCAGCGCCAAATACACCCTCAGCATCAAGCGCTGATCCACGCCGATCCTTCACGCAAAAGGGCGCCCATCGGTCCCGATGGGCGCCCTTTTCATGACCTTGGCCTACTTCTTATCCGAGAAGGCGATGTTGCGGATCATGTCCTCGGTCTTCCAGGGCGCCGCGCCGCCACCCAGGTATTTCTGGAACCACTCCAGGTGGGCGTTGTAGTAGACGGGCATGGATTTGAGGTTGTCAGGCCAGTGTCCGTCGTTCTTGAAGACGATGAGGCGGCTGGGCACGCCCATCTCCTGGAGGCCCGTGAAGAACTGCAGGCTCTGGGTGTAGGGCACACGGTAGTCGCGCTCGCCGGTGATGACCAGGCAGGGCGTCTTGAACGCTTTCACGTGGCTGCTGGGGTTCATGCGCTCATAGGCAGCCGACTTCTCCCAGGGGGTGCCCGTGAGGTCGTGCTCGGGGAACCAGAGCTCCTCCGTGGCGCCGTGCATGGAGCGCAGGTCGTACACGCCCATCATGGCGGCCAAGGCCTTGTAGCGGTTGGTGTGGCCTTCCAGCCACATCATGGCGTAGCCGCCCCAGCTCCAGCCCATGGCGCCCATGCGGTCCTTGTCCACGTAGGGGAGCGCCGCCAGGTGATCGGCCACCTTGTCGATGTCGGTCTGCACCTTGCCATCCCAATCGCCGCTGATGGCATCGGTGAAGGCCTGGCCGTAGCCCGTGGAGCCGTGCGGATTGGGGAAGGCCACAATGTAGCCCGCGCCGGGGTACACCTGCCAATCGCCGCGCAGGGTGTCGGACCACATCATCTGCGGGCCGCCGTGCACGTTCATGATCAGGGGGTATTTCTTCGCGGGATCGAAGCCGTGGGGCTTCACCAGGAAGACATGGATGTCCTTGCCATCGGCGCCCTTCACCCACTGCTCTTCCGCCGGGCGGAAATCCACTTCATCGGCCAGGGCCTGGTTGAAAGCGGAGAGCCGCTTCAGTTCCTTGGTGTCGAAGGCGTAGCGCCAGATTTCCGTGGGTTCACCCACGCGGTTCTTGGTAAGAAACACGGCCTTCTGGTCCGCGCTCACCTGGAATTCGCGGACACTCTGGCCTTCGAGCATGCGCACGGCCTTGCCCGTCGCGACGTCCATGCGGTACAGGGGCCAGCGGCCCTTTTCCTGAACCGTGAACCAAAGGGCCTTGCCATCCGCCGACCACTGGAACGCGTCCACCCAGTTGTCGATGCCCTCGGTGAGAACCTTGCGGGTTTTGGCTGTGCGATCGTAGAGCGCCAGGCGGAAGCGGTCGGATTCATGGCCAGGCCGAGTCTGCAGCTTGTAGGCGATGTAGCGGCCATCGGGTGAGTACTTGGGTTCCTGATCCGCGGCAGGGTTGTCGCCGGTGATGCGCTGAGGCGTGTGGTCGCCTTCCAGTGAAATGAGGAAGAGATCCTGATTGGTGCTGCGGGCGGCCACCGCATCGGTGTTGGTGGTGACGCAGACTTCCTTGCCATCGGGGCTCAGATCCCAGCTCTGCCAGAAGGCGGGATAGTCCTGCTTGCCGCTGGTGATGGCCTCGACCTTGCCCTCGGGTGTGGTGGTGAACAGGTGCGTGTACTGGAAATCGCGCCACTCGGTCCAGTGGCGGTAGAGCAGCGAATCCGCCATGTGGGCCTGCACCGGGCCATTCTCCAGCTTCTCGCCCCATTCCTTCTGCTTGGCACCATCGGTCATGGCCTCGGGGAAGACCGAGGCCTCGAACACCACCTTGTTCCCCGTCAGCTTCGGGGCGCCTACGCCGGTTTCAAAGGATGTGACCTTGCGCGCCTCGCCGCCGCTGGCATCCAGGGCCCACAGCTGGCTGCCACCCGCCCGGCTGGAGAGGAAGTAGAGGGTCTTGCCATCCTTGGACCACTGCGGCGCCGTGTCCGACTTGCCCGAATAAGTGAGCTGCTTGGATTGGCCCGAAGCCACATCCAGCACCCAGATCTGGGTGTTCCGAGTGGCGGCCTTCAGATCCTGGCTGGATACCTCGAAGGCCAGCTTGGCGCCATCGGGGCTCAGGGCCAGGTGCTGCACCCCCTTGATCCGATAGAGATCCTCGATCTGGAAAGCGCGTTTCTCGGCGGCTGAGGCAACAGGCAACGCGGCGATGAGGAGGGCGGGAATCAGGAGCCGACAAGGCAGGGGCATAAGGGCCTCCAGAGGCGAAGGTCAAGAATGGCACATTGGGAGGTCCGCCTCCACCGGTGGGCATCCCTGCTGGGGCCAAGGTATCCTGACGCATGCTGAATCCCGAGCTCCCCGAAGTTCCCCGCGGTCGCGGGATTTTCTGCAACCGCACGCTGAACATGCGGTCCGTGAAGGCCATCGGCTACGACATGGACTACACCCTGGTGGACTACCGGGTGGATGCCTTCGAACGCATGGTCTACGCCCAGGCCCAGCAGCGCCTGGCCTCCGAGGGTTGGCCCACGGAGGGCCTGGAGTTCGATGCACGCATGGTGACCCGTGGCCTGGTCATCGACACCGAGCTGGGCAACCTCGTGAAGGCCAACCGCTTCGGCTTCGTGAAACGCGCCATGCACGGCACGCGGATGCTGGAATTCGCCGAGCAGCGAGAGGCCTACGCCCAAACCCTGGTGGACCTCTCCGATCCCCGCTGGGTCTTCTTGAACACACTCTTCTCGCTATCGGAGGGCTGCCTCTTCGCCCAGGCCGTGGACCTGCTGGACCGCGGCGCCCTGCCCCGCCCCTTTGAATACGCCAGTCTGTACCGGCACGTGCGCGCCCGGGTGGACGCCCAGCACCTGGAAGGCCACCTCAAGGCCGAGATCGCCGCGGCGCCTGATCGATACGTGGTGCAGGATCCCGAGGCGGCGCAGGCCCTGCTCGATCAGAAGAATGCCGGGAAGAAGCTGCTGCTCATCACCAACTCTGAATGGAGCTTCACGTCGAAGATGATGGCCCACGCCTATGACCGGCACCTGCCCGAGGGCATGACCTGGCGCCAGCTCTTCGACCTAGTCATCGTCTCCGCCCGCAAGCCGGCCTTCTTCACCGAGCGCGGGCCCTTCTTTGAAGTGGTGGACGAGTCCGGCCTGCTGCGCCCGCTGGTGGGTCCCCTGCACTTGGGCGGGATGTACCTGGGTGGCTCTGCAGCCCAGGTGGAGCGGGACCTGGGCGTCTCCGGCGACGAGATCCTCTACGTGGGCGACCACATGTTCGGCGATGTGCATGTGAGCAAGCGCACCCTCAGCTGGCGGACGGCCCTGGTGCTGCGGGAGCTGGAGGGCGAGGTGCTGGCCCTCGAAGGCTATCGCCCCATAGAGGTTCAGCTCATGGCGCTCATGCGTGAGAAGGAAACCCTGGAGGCCCGCCTATCCCGGGCCCGCCTGGTGCTTCAGCGCCTGCGCGGAACCCAGCCCAAGCCAACCCGAGCCGATGAATCCGAAGCCGAGACGCGCGTCCACGAGCTGCGGAACCGCCTGCTGGCACTGGATGCGGAGATCGCCCCCCTGGCCAAGGCGGGCACCGAATTGACCAATGCGCGCTGGGGCCTGCTCACCCGCGCCGGCAACGACAAGAGCCACCTCACTCGCCAGATCGAGCGCTACGCCGACATCTACACCAGCCGCGTGTCCAACTTCCTCCACGCCACGCCCTATGCCTACTTCCGCTCACCGCGCGGGAACCTGCCCCACGATCCGGCGGGAAACAAGGAGTAGGGCCACCCATGAGCGCCGGCCTCTTTTCCCATACCTTCACCATTCCCGAATCCGCCATCGACGTGAACGGCCATGCCAACAACCTGGAGTACCTGCGCTGGATGCAGGAGGTTGCCACCGCCCACTCCGATGCTCAAGGCTGGACCCTGGACCGCTACCAGGCCACCCGCACCACCTGGGTGATCCGTTCCCACAGCATCGAGTACCTCCGGCCCGCCTTCGTCGGCGAGGAGATCACCCTGCTGACCTGGATCGGGGGCTTCGAGGAGCAGTCCTCGCCCCGCCACTACCTCTTCTGGCGGGGGCGCGACCGGAAGATCCTCGCCAAGGCCCGCACGGTATGGGTGTTCGTGGATGGAGACACGGGGCGGGCCCGGAACATCCCAGAGGCATTCAAGTCGGTTTTCGAGGTCATCAGTGAGGAGAAGAATGTGCTCCAGGTCCTGAAAACCACCTCAGTGGACTGAATAGACGGTGATGCCGTAGTGTTCTTTGTCCCAGGGGGCGTCGTCGTTCCAGTGGTCGTAGGCATGGCTGTCGTCGGTACGGAAACGGAGACGGTAGGTGCCCTTCGGCAGGTTCACAAGTTCATCGGCCAGCCGGTTTTTCGCGGCACCCCCGGCGTGGCTGGTGCGATCGGGAGTCATGACCCAGACTCGCTTTCCAGCATCATCTTCGATCCAGGCCTCGTCTGCCATCTCGTCGCCGTTTCCTTCCGCAATGGCATAGATGCGCACGGACTGCGAACTGCCTAGGGTGAAGGTGGTACTGCGATCCTGGTCATTGCCCACCTGCACCAGCTCCGCCAGCGGAGTCCAGGCTAGGGATGCAGTCAGAGAAACCGCTGAAACGTCGGCATCCGAAGGCACCGACAACGTCAGCCCGTACATTCCTGGGTCACAGGGGGGTGCCGCGTTCCAATCCGCGGGGGAGTGGGAATCGTCCGTCACGAAGGTGGCCTCGTAATCCCCGGCGGGCAGTTGGAGGGTCTCCACCTGCCGACGGTTCTTGCGGGCCCCACCTGCGAACTGGGATTTGTCCATGGTCATCTCCCATACCCGCGTGCGAGTGCGGGCATTGGTGATCCACCCATAGTCGTGCATGCGCCGTCCGCTGCCTTCGCCCTCTGCATAGATGTGCAGGGTGATGGGCCGGCGCACGTGGAAGGCCTGAGTCCAGTGGCCGTCATCCGTGGCGGCGGGCAGGGACACGACGATGTTCTTCCAGCGCAGGGGGGCTTCGAAGGTCGTCACTTCTGAAGCCTGGCCGCCAGCCGCGTAGAGTTCCATGCCGTAGTTCCCAACCTGCTCCCGCCAGTGACGCAGCAGGCTGGATTCATCGGCGCCGATGGCTGCAAGAAATCCATGGGAACGCCCGCGCCCTTCATGTTGGATGGTCCGCCTGTCGATGTTGCGGCTCCACTGCGCGAACAGCAGGCTCTGGCCAAAACCATGGTTGGCGAAATAGGCTTCGTAGCTACCCGCGGGCAGATCGATGTAGCGGTCGGCCACCCAGTATTCCCAATCGCGCTTGATGTTCGAGCCATCCATCTGCCACACCACTTCCCGGGTGGTGGCGTTCAGAATCCAGCCATAGGCGAAGAGCGGGTGATCGCCTTCGCTGTGGATGATGCGCCGCAGGCCTCCTCCTTTAGCGTAGACATGGACCTTCATGGCCCGCGACAGGGTGAAGCCCTGCTGGCGCACTTCGGTGGTCTCGAAGCCATGCAGTCCCAGGATGCGCGGTTCCTCGCCACGGAGGCTGGCGGGAGCGAAGGAGGCCATGATCACGAACAGAGCCACGCCTTGAACAGCACGGACCAGGCTGAGCACTTCGGTCATCAGGAAGGAGAGCATCGGAACCCCCGGGCGATGGTTTCAAGCTAGCCCTCCTGATGGCAGAACCTGGGGGGGATCGGCGAACGGCGGATCGGCACCGGCGAACGGCCCCAGGAGGGCCTCATGCATCGTGGGCGCGCAGACCTACCACTGCTCCAGGAAGGTCTGTGCCTCACGCTCGGCCCGCGGGGATAGGTGCGCGAACCGCATGAGGCGATCATTGAACTCGTAGTGCAGCTCTCGGTTCTCCTCCAGCAGCAGCTCCAGCTGTTCTCGGTGGATCGCCTCGTCCGTGAGAAAGCGCCAGTAGATGGCGTCCGAGGCCTCCTTCAGCCCCTGGCTGCGCAGCTCCCAGTGGGTGCGGAGCAGGGCCCGCCAGCCCACCTTCTTCATGCCGCTGTCCTGGGCGATGGCCTCCTGCCACACCGGCCCGGCCCAGGCCTGGATCAACTCTACGGCGCGATCCTCGTTGTCTGGCGCGATGCTGATCACCAGCTCGCCCAGATCGTAGACCACGGTTTCATAGGCGAAGGCCAGGCCCTGTCGCGCGGCCAGGCGCGCGTAGTGCAGCAGATGCCGGACCGTGCCATGCATGCGCTCCGGCGTCGAAGCGAAGGCCTCGATGAGCAACCGATAGTGGTACGACAGGTTCTGGAAGCGGCGCAGATCCTTCTCCTCCAGGGCCTCCCTTAGCAGGGTATTGAGCGTCATGACGTGGAGCTCCACCACGCCTTGCTCACCGGCGTCATTGGCCAAACGGGCCGTGTCCACCAGGTGCGCGGCCATTTCGGACAGCAGTTCGTGCTGCCGTCGGTTGGCCACTTCGGACACCTTCAAGGTCTGCGCCAGGATGTAAGCCTCCGGCCAGATCAGCTCGCGGGTGAGGTAGTCCTGACCCTCCTTGGCCAGGCCCGGCACGAACCAGGGCCGGGAGGCGCGCCAGTAGGAGGCCTCCGTCCCCACACAGCGGATGATGTCCCCCAGCAGGGTGTGCAGGGATTTCAAGGAGAGCAGCACCAGCTGCCGATCCCCGCGGGCCATGCCCGTCAGCGCCACGTTGGTCACCACGTCGACGGTTTCAAACAGCTCATCCTTGTTCGCCTCGATGCGGCGACCGCGGGCCAATTCCTTGAGGCTGCGGACGCCCTTCCGGGTGAGCATGGGCATGAAATAGCTGGGTCGCAAAAACCGGCTGATGCCGTAGAGGAAGGGCAGTGCGCCCAGCATGACCAGGAGGTAGATGAGCGCCAGCACATCCACCAGCACGCGGTTCAGCAGGCTGCCCGCGGGGATGAAATTCAGGGACAGGCAGATGATGTGGCTGCCCAGCAGCAGCGAAAGCATGGTCACGATCAACGGGTGACGCACGTACAGCGTGACCAGCTTGGGCGTATAGAGGTTGGCGGTGAGCGGCACGATGAGGGCGATGCAGGTGAGCACCACGGCCATGAACTGATTCAACGTCCGGCCCACCACGGGCAGGGTCACCGAATCCACACCCTGATTGATCCCGCGCGTGGCGATGAGCCCGGCGATGGCCAAGGCGCCGACCATTCCGGCCACGGTCAGCGTGACCAGGCCCCGGGGATTCTGTGGATTGGCGGGCACACGGGTTTTCATGGCTTCAGTTCTGGCCTCCTGGGCCCACCTGTTCCAGGGCCCATGCCAGCCTTTCGGCCAGTTCATCCAGTCGGCTGAATCTCCACCAGGGGGCCGTGCCAAGACCTATAGCTCTGCCCACTCCACCAGGATGCGCTGGGCCTGCAGGAGAGGCCCGGCTTCGGTGCCCAGAAGGGGCAGGCGCAGGGCCCCGTCGGGGCTGAGCTGGGCACCCTTCTTCTGACCCACCCAGGCCATGAGCTTGGCGGGATCCAGCGGCGTCTGGGGACTCAGGCGGAATTTGAGCTGCCCCTTCTCTACACCCACTTCCGACACGGCCAGCTGCTGCGCCCTCAGCTTGATCTTGAGCAGCTCAAAGAAGCGGAGGGTGTCTGAGTCATCTTCCGCAATGCGGCCGAAGCGGTCTTCCAGATCCAGCTTGTAGAGCTCCAGTTCCTTCTCGTCGCGCAGCCGCGAGACACGCTTGTAGGCCACCAGGCGCTCGCTGGCCTGATCGATCCAGCGGCGACTGAGCTGGGCGCCGGGCGCGAGGCCGTCTAGCTTCACGTCGAAGCTGCCGCTGGGCTGGCCCTGCAGCTCCTGGAGCGTCTCCTCCAGCAGCTTCACGTACAGCTCGAAGCCGATGTCGTGAATGTGGCCCGATTGCTCGCCGCCCAGCAGGTTGCCCGCGCCCCGAAGCTCCAGGTCCATGGCGGCGATGCGGAAGCCCGAGCCCAGCTCGGAGAAATCCTCCAGGGCTTGCAGGCGCTTCCGGGCATCCTCGCTGATCTCGTGCTTGGGCGGGATCAGCAGGTAGGCGTAGGCGGGCACGTCACTTCGGCCCACGCGACCGCGCAGCTGATAGAGCTGACTGAGACCGAAGGCGTCGGCCCGGTGCACGATGAGGGTGTTGGCGTTGGGCACATCGAGGCCGTTCTCCACGATGGTGGTGGCCACCAGCACATCGATGCGCCCCTCCATGAAGCCCAGCATGGCCTGCTCCAGAGCCTCGTCCGTCATCTGGCCGTGGCCCACGGCCACGCGGGCATCGGGCACCAGTTCGCGCACGCGGGCCGCGATGGAGACAATGGACTCCACCCGGTTATGCACCAGGTAGACCTGCCCGCCCCGCCGCAGCTCGAACTGGATGGCGGTCTGCACCAGTTCGTCGCTCCAGGGCGCCACCACCGTCTCAATGGCCAGGCGATCCTTGGGCGGCGTTTCGATGAGGCTGATCTCTCTGAGGCCGGTGAGGCTCATGTGCAGCGTGCGGGGGATCGGCGTGGCGCTGAGGGCCAGCTGGTCCACGTTGAGGCGGAGCTTCTTCAGTTTCTCCTTGTGGCCCACGCCGAAGCGCTGCTCCTCGTCGATGATCACCAGCCCCAGGTCCGCGAACTTCACCTTGGCGCCCAGCATCTGGTGCGTGCCCACCACGATCTCGACCTTGCCATCCGCCAGCTCCTGGAGGATGCGCTTCTGATCGGCCGCATCCACGAAGCGGTTCATCATCTCGATGCGAATGGGAAAGCCGGAGAAACGCTCCTTGAAGGTGCGGTGGTGCTGGAAGCACAGGATGGTGGTGGGGCACAGCACCGCCACCTGCCTGCCTTCCAGGGCCACCTTGGCCGCGGCGCGCATGGCCACTTCCGTCTTGCCGAAGCCCACGTCGCCCACCAACAGGCGATCCATGGGGCGCGGCGACTCGAGATCGGCCTTGACGGCTTCGATGGCCTCGATCTGATCCGGCGTGGGCGTGAAGGGGAAACTGGCATCAAAGGCAGCCATGTCAGGGCCGTCAGGCGGATAGGCATGGCCCTTCTCCAGCTTACGCTGGGCATAGAGTTTCAGCAGCTCGTCGGCCATGTCGCGGATGGCCTTCTTGGCCTTGCGCTTGACCTTGGCCCAGGAGGCGCCACCCAGCTTGTCCAGGGGCGGCAGGTGGCCTTCGGCGCCGCTGTAGCGCTGCATGAGGTCGGCCCGCTCCAGACTCACGTTCAGCTGGCCACCATCGGCGTAGCGCAGCTGCAGCACCTCCTGCTCCTCACCACCCACGGTGAGGATCGAGAAACCCACGAACTCACCGATGCCATGGTCCATGTGCACCACGCGGTCGCCGGGCTTGAGATCACGCAGGTCCGAGAGGAAGGCCGAACTTCGGGATTTCTTCGGCGCGGCCTGGATGGCCTTGCGTCCGAAGACCTCGCGCTCGGTGAACACCACCAAACCGGGTTCTTTGAGGTGGAACCCGGCGCTCAGGGACAGGTGCAGCGTCCGGCAGCCGATCTCGGTGCCGTAGGCCTGGGGCAGCTCGTACTCGCGGATGAACTCCTGGAAACGATCGCGCATGCCAGGCGTGGAGCCCGCCAGGAACACGCGGTGGCTTGTGAGGGCGAGATCCTGCAGGTGGTCCGCCAGCTCCTGCAGGCGGCCCTGGAACTCCCGCACCGGCCGGGCCGCCAGGGGCACCGTGGCCTCGCTCTGCCATTCCGTCAGCAGCAGCGTGGGACGGCTGGGATCGGCGGGCAGGAAGCGGTCCTCAAAATCCGGACACACCACGCCGCCTCGGCGCAGCATGGCCAGCCCCTCCTCGATGCGGGCCCGTTCGGCATCCCGCAGCGCCTCTTCCCAGTCGCCGTCCAGCCGCACCCGGAGGCAGGGCGGCATCCAATGCGTGAGCTGGCCCTTGGGCTGCGACAGCAGCGGATGGAACAATTCCTCCCCGGGGAAATGGCCGTGGGTTGCCAGCCGCGCCCGGCGGAAGGCGAGATCATCCTCGGGCTCCTGGGTGAGATGGGCACGGGATTCCACTGCGGCCAGAAGCGCCTCCCCATTCCCGCGGTCGCCCTCGAAACGGGGATAGAGCGTCAGAGCCTCCAGCGATTCGCCGGTGCGGCGCTGGCTGTCGGGATCAAAGGGGCTGAGGCGCTCCAGTTCGTCGCCGAAGGTCTCCAAACGCAGAGGCTGGTCCAGGTGGTCGGGCCAGAGATCGACCACCATGCCGCGGGAGCTGAACTCGCCCGGCGCCGAGGCCATCTCGGTGCGCCGGTAGCCCAGGGCCACCAGGGTTTCCAGCAGCAGCTCCCGGGGCACCTCGGCGCCTTTGCGCAATTCCAGCTTCTGTTTCTGGAACCAGGTGGGATGAGGGAGCCGCTCACAGGCCGAGAGGGGACCGGTCACCAGAATCTGGACCCGCCGCTCCAATAGGCCCACCAAGGCCGAGAGCCGCTCCCGCAGCACCATGCCCGGAGGGCTGCTTTCCCCACCGGCATAGGCTGTGTACCCAGGAAAGAAAGCCACCCCGGTGCCCGGGAGCAGGGCCTGAAGGTCCTGGGCCAGGCTGCGGGCCTCCGCCTCGCTAGGCGCATCCACCCAGAGCGACTGCACCCGCCCATCCTTGCCAGCCCAGCGGGCCAGCACCAGAGCCAGGGCCGAAGGCGACATCCACCGGAGCTTGGCGCCCGGAGCGCCCAGGCCCTCGAAAGGCGCTTCAGCAGACCGCAGTAGATCCCGCAGATCGTGACCCGTATCATTCATAGATCTCTCCAGATTGCCCGATGCCGGGTTGCATGTCTTTCAGAAAGGTCAGGGGCCATGACCCCCACCGGTCCCACGAATCGCAGATGGAGCCTGAGCACTCACCTCACCTGGGTGGTTCTGTTTGCCCTGCTGCCCGCTCTGGCCATCCAGTACGCCTCAAACCTTGAGCGCCGCCAAGAGGCCAAGGTTCGCGCCCAGGAGCACCTGCTGCAGCTGGTGAACGATCTCACGCACCAGCAGGAGCAGGTGACCAGCTCCGCCCTGGAAATGCTCACCACCCTATCCTTCTTTCCCGAGCTGCGCCGGGGCGATGGCCCCGCCTTCGGCCGGATCCTCCGCGCCCTGCAAAGGGAGGATCCCCGCTTCGTCAACCTGCTGGCCCTGGACCCCAGCGGAAACCTCCTCGCCTCAGCCGTCCCGACCACCAACCTCGTGATGAAGGACCGGAAGTATTTCTGGGAGGCTGTTGAGACGCGCCGTTTCACGGTGGGCGAGTACGTGCTTGGGCGAACCACGGGCACTCCCGTCATCCATTTCTCCCTGCCCGTCATGAACGAGCGCGGCGACCTGCTTGCCGTGCTGGCCGTGTCCTACGATCTCACCCGCTACGGCGACCTCTTCAACCGCTCCGAACTGCCCGCCGAAACCTCCCTGGTGGTCCTCGACCATGCGGGCACCGTGCTGTACCACCTGACCCACATCGCTCAGCGCTACGGCACCCTGGTCGGCACCAGGCTTCCCAAAGACCAGGCCGACCGGGTCATGGGCGGCGGGCCTGAAGGCACCTATTGGGACAAGCGCCGGGACGGCCAGCGCGCCCTGTTCGCCTACCGGCAGGTCCGCACCCCTGGACAGACCCGTCCCTACCTCTACATCCAAGTGGGTCGGCCCGAATCCCAGGTGCTCGGCGAAAGCCTGAGAACCGACCGCCGCAACATGATCCTGCTCCTGGTCACCGGCGCCCTGGCCTTGCTTGCGGCCCGCGCCATGGGAACGCGGGTGATCGCCACGCCCATTCGGCAGCTGGTGCAGGCCTCGCGCCACATTGGCCGAGGCGATTTGTACCACCGCCCCGAATTGCGCACCGCTTCCCGGGAGGTGGCTCAGCTGGGCGAAGAACTGGGCCGCACGAGCCTGGCCCTGGCCCAGCGCGAGGAGGAGCAGCGCCGCACCCAGGAAGCCCTGCTGAACTCGCAGCGGCTGGAAAGCCTCGGGGTGCTCGCCGGGGGCATCGCCCACGACTTCAACAACCTGCTGGCGGCGGTGCAGGGAAACCTGAACCTGGCCCAGGCCCAGATCGATCCAGGTGGGCCCGCCCACCGGCCCCTGGAACAGGCCGAAATGGCCGTGCAGAAAGCCTCTGACCTCACCCGTCAGATGCTGGCCTATTCAGGCCGCGGGCATTTCCTGATCAAGCCCCTCGACCTGAACCTTTCGGTCAAGGAGATGAGCCACCTCCTGCAGGTGACCCTTCCCAAAAAGACCACCCTGATTCTGAACCTCGCCCCGGATGTTCCGCCCATCCTGGCGGATGCCGCGCAGATCCAGCAGGTGATGCTGAACCTCGTCACCAATGCCGCCGAAGCCATCGGCCCTCAGGAAGGGGTCATCACCCTGAGCACTTCGGCCGAGTATCTCGACCAGCCAGCCCTGGAAGCCCTCTGCCCCACTCAGGGCCTGGAGGCGGGCTCCTTCGCCATCCTTCAAGTCGCAGATACGGGCTGCGGCATGGATTCCGAGCTGATCGAGCGCATCTTCGACCCCTTCTTCACCACCAAGCAGACCGGGCACGGGCTTGGCCTTTCGGCCATCCACGGCATTTTGAAAACCCACCGCGCAGGCATTCACATCAAGAGTTCGCCGGGAAACGGAACCCTCTTCAGAATCCTCTTCCCTGCCACGCAGGAGCTGCTGCCCCAACTGCTGAGGGAGGACTCGGGCCCGCGGCGGATGTTCCAGGGGCTGGCCCTGATGGCGGACGATGAGCCCATGGTGCTTGATTTCGCCGTGTCGGCCCTCGAATCCATGGGCTTTGAAGTCATCAGCGCCCGGGATGGTGCAGAGGCTGTAGCCCGGTTTGCGGAAGCCGGCAGCCAGGTGCGACTGGCGCTGCTCGACCTGACCATGCCGCGCATGGATGGCCTTGAGGCCTTCCACGAGATGCGGCAAGCCCACCCCGCCCTGCCCGTGATCCTCAGCAGCGGCTACGATGCAGATGCCGCTGCCCAACGGCTGGTGGAGCTCGGGCAGGTGCGCTTCCTGCCCAAGCCCTACCCCATGCGGGAACTCCGCAAGGCCGTATTGGAAGTCATGGCCGATGCCGAGGGGATCACAACTCCCGAACCACCCAATCCCGAGGCATGAGCACCCGGTCCCACCACACGCCAGACTCGCTGCGCTTGCCGATGGCCAGGAACATGTTCACCTCCGCTCCCCTGGGCAGGCCAAGCAGCGCCTTGGCCCGCCAGGGATCGAAGCCCTCCATGGGACAGCTGTCGTAGCCTTCGGCCCGCAGGGCGAGCATGAAGGTGGCGGCGGCCAGGGCCGTGCTCTTATGGGCCATGACGCGGATATCCGCCTGGGACATGAGGTTCGGCGTGGGCTTGAACAGCGAGCCCACGCGGCTGAAGACCCGCTTGAGCGGCCCGAGGATGCCCAAGGGCCCGGTGGTGTAGATCAAGGGAATGATCTTTTTGTAGTAGGAGGCCTGGCTCGGCCGCAGGGGGCCCCGTCCCTCGAAAACGCGCACGATTTCATCGCGGTTGCGGCGCCAGGTTTCCCGATGGGTGACCAGGGCGATCAACAGCGGAGCCGTTTTCGCAGGCATTTGGTCCAGACAGGCGGCATTGGCCGCCTGTCTGGCCTTTGGATCGCGGATCACCACAAATTCCCAGGGCTGAAGGTTGCTGGAGCTCGGCGCGAGGCGAGCCGCGTCCAGGCAACGGTTCAACACCTCCTGAGGCACCGGCTCGGGCAGGAAGTCCCGCACCGTGCGGCGGGCTTCCACCGCACTGTAGAAACCAGACTCAGGCATCAGGGGCCTCCACCCGGGGCTGGGTTGCCACGGGCTCGGGAACCGCCATGCCCAGGCGCTGCCGGATCCAGTTCCAGCCCTTCGCCAGGCTCAGCTCTTCGATGAACTCGAAGAACACGGGCACGACGATGAGGGTGAGCAGCGTGGAGGTGATGAGGCCGCCCACCACGGCGCGGGCCATGGGTGCGCGCATTTCCGCGCCCGCGCCCAGCGCCAGGAACAACGGCAGCATGCCGCCGATCATGGCGAAGCTGGTCATGAGGATGGGCCGCAGACGCACGGTGCCCGCCCGGATGATGGCCTGGCGGCGGGAGATGCCCTCCTCCCGTTCCAGATGCAGCGCGTGGTCCACCAGCAGGATGGCGTTCTTGGTCACGAGCCCCATGAGCAGGATCATGCCGATGCTGGTCATCATGGACATGGAGTCGCCGGTGATGAGGAGCATGAGCACCATGCCCACCATGGAGAGCGGCAGGCTGGCCATGATGGCCACGGGCAGCTTGAAGCTCTCGAACTGGCTGGCCAGCACGAAGTAGATGAAGAACACCGCCAGCAGCAGCGAGGTGCCCATGTAACCGGCGGTTTCCTTGCTGTCGCGTGTTTGGCCCAGGAACTCCACGCGCACGCCTTCCGGCAGCTGGCCGCTGGCCTTCAGCTCGGCCACCTTCTTCGCGGCGAGGCCCGAGACTTCGCCCAGGGTGGAGCCGTCGAAGTTGGCGTCCACTTCCACTTCTTCCATGAGGTCGTGGCGCTGCAGCTTGGCGGGGGCGATGCCCTCCTCGAAGCGCACCACCTGGTTCAGGCGCACCAGCGGGTGCTTGCCGCCCCCCAGATCCTTGGTGCTCTGCACGGTCATGTTGGCCAGCTGGGTGGTGAACCGCCGCTGCTGGTCTTCCAGGCGAACGCGCACATCGCGCTGTTCGCCCTTCTCGTCTTCGTATTTGGCCACCTTCTCGCCATCCACCAGGGGACGCACCATCTGGGCCACCAGGGCTGGGCTCACGCCCAGGTCCGACGCAGCCTTGCGGTCAATAACCAGTTTCAGTTCGGGCTTGCCACTGTCGAGACTGGTGGTCACGTCCACGGCGCCGGGAACGCTGCGCAGCGCCTCCTTCACCAGGGGCACGGCCTGGATCACCGCATCCCGCTCGGGAGCCTGCACGGCCACCATGATGGGATACGAAGTGCCCCAGTCGCTCACGGCGCCCACGGCCGCATCCACACCAGGCACGGAGCGGAAACCTTCGCGGATCTGGCGACGGATGGCCACATGGTTGGGCCGACGGCCCTCTTTGAGCTTCACGTAGATGCCACCGGAATCCACGGTGCCGTTGAGGCCCGTGCCGATGGTCGTGTAGGTGAGATCCACCCCAGGCACCTTCTTGATGACCGTTTCCAGGGCCAGAGCCTTCTGGCGGGTCGCATTGAGGCTGGAACCGGGTTCCGCCTTGAAGGTCACCTGCAGATCGCCCCGGTCATAGTCGGGCATGAAGTTGTTGCCGAGCAGGCCCGACAGACCCATGGCCAGGATCCAGGTGCCGAAACCCAGGCCCATCACCGTCCAGCGGTGGTTCAGGGACCACTCGATGGCTGTCTTGTAGAGGCTTTCCCAGCGGTCGAGCATGCGGCCGAAGGCCTCCACGCTGCGCATGATGGGGTTGCGGCCCTGGTAGTGCACGTGGCCGTCGGCGCTCTTCTCGTGCTCGGGATCAGGCCACACGGCGCTGAGCATGGGATCCAGCGTGAAGCTGACGAACAGCGACACGGCCACGGCGAAGGCCACGACGATGCCGAAGGGGAAGAAGAACTTGCCCACGATGCCGCCCATGAAGGCCACGGGCACGAACACCGCGAGAATCGACAGGGTGGTGGCGATGACCGCGGGCCCGATCTCGGCGGTGCCCTCGCGGGCGGCCGTCACGTGATCCTTGCCCATCTCCGCGTGCCGCGTGATGTTCTCGCGCACCACGATGGCGTCATCGATGAGGATGCCGATGGCGAGGCTGAGGCCCATGAGGGTCATGGTGTTCAGCGTGAAATCCAGCGCCCGCATGATGATGAAAGTCGAGATCACGGACACGGGCAGCGTGAGGCTGGTGATGAGGGTGGAGCGCCAGCTCTTCAGGAAGAAGAACACGATGATCACTGTGAGGATGCCGCCCACGTAGATGGAGACATTCACGTCATCCACGTTGTCGATGATGAAGCGGGCGTTGTCCTT
Organism: Geothrix sp. PMB-07; assembly: GCF_030758935.1. Taxonomy (NCBI): domain Bacteria; kingdom Pseudomonadati; phylum Acidobacteriota; class Holophagae; order Holophagales; family Holophagaceae; genus Geothrix; species Geothrix sp. PMB-07. The sequence goes on along the minus strand of NZ_CP132333.1, from coordinate 934,001 downwards.
GGCCTTGACCACTTCCACGCCCTGCTTGGAGAGCTCAGGCTTCAACTCCTCCAGGGCCTTCTCCACGGCCGTGACCATGGCCACGGTGTTGCCGCCGGTCTGCCGCTGGATTTCCAGGGCCACCACATCCTTGCCGTCGAGACGGGCCAGGCTGCGTTTCTCCTTGATGCCGTCCACGATCTTGGCCACTTCCTGCAGCTCGATGGGACGGCCTTCCTTGTTCCCCACGATGACGTGGTTGAAGTCGGACACGGACTTGGCCTTGGCATCCACCTTCACGGAGACTTCGCGGTTGCCCTGCAGCAGGTTGCCGCTGGGAATGGCCATGGTGTCGCTGCCCAGGGCGTTCTTCACGGCCTGGAGCGACAGGCCCTGGGACTCGAGCTTCTGGGGATCGATGTTGACGAGGATCTCCCGGGTGCTGACGCCCGCGGGATCGACCTTGCCCACACCGTTGATGTTCTCGATGCGGCGCTTGAGGAAATCCTCCGCGATGCGGGTGAGTTCCCGGTCATTCATGTCCGCATGCTTGGCATCGGGTTTCACCACCAAGGACAGCACCGGCAGCTGGGCCGGGTCGAACTTGGAGATGACCGGCTCTTCGATGTTGCTGGGCAGGTCGCGGCGGATCTGGCCAATCTTCGTGCGCACATCGTTCAGCGCGTTGTCGACGTTGCGGCCCAGATGGAACTGGATCACGAGCGTACCCAGGCCCTCCTGGCTGGTGGAGCTGATCTCCTTGATCTTCTCGATGGGATTGACGGCCTCCTCGATCTTGCGGACCACGTCCTGCTTGACGGACTCAGGGCTGGCGCCGGGGTAGATGACGGAAACAGTGACGGTGGGGATGTCGGTGTTGGGATACTGGTCGATGCCCAGGCTCTTCACGGAGAAGAGGCCCAGCACCACCAGCGCCAGCATGATGCAGACCGTGAATACGGGCCGGCGGATGGAAAGGTCAGACAGGAACATGGATCACTTCCCTCCCACGCTGGGGGCGCTGGTCGCGGGGGCCACAGCGGTGATGACACGCAGGCGGCTGCCTTCGCCCACGAGATCCTTGCCGCTGTCGATGACCTGGACACCTACCGCGAGCCCGGTGACGGGGCGGAAGCCATCCTGCTCGACGCCGAGCACCACCTTGCGGCGGCGGGCCACGGATTCCTCAGCCACGAACAGTTCTGCATCACGATCCTGCGCCTTCAGGAGTGTGGCAGGCAGGGCCGGACGCTTGGCCTCGCCCTCGCCGAGGATGACACCTTCCACGAAGAGGCCGCCCTTGAGCTGCCCATCAAGGTTGGCGACTTCGATGCGCACCCGCAGGGTGCGGCCATCCTGCGAAAGGCTTGGGCTCACCTGGGCGACCTTGCCTTCCACAGGGCGATCCAGGCCCACGGCCCGGAACGTGGCTTTCTGGCCGGTCTTCACGGAAGCCATGGCTTCGGTGGGCAGGTCCGCGCGGATTTCCAGCTTGCGGTTGTCCACCACCTCGAAGGCCGTCTGGCCGGGGTTCAGCATTTCGCCGGGCTGCACGGCACGACGGGCCACCTGGCCCGCGAAGGGCGCCACGAGGCGGGCCTTCTTCAGGCGCAGTCGGGCCATGCCGAGGTTGCTCTCGGCGGCCTGGGCCGCGGCCTTGGTGGCGTTGTAGGCCGTCTCGGCCTGCTGGGCCGCCTGGCGGGTGATGCTGCGCTTCTCCAGCAGGGCCACCGAACGCTCGTTGTCGCGCGCGGCCTGCAGAGCCTGGGCCTTGGCCTGGGCCAGCTGGGCCTCGGCGGCCTGGACACCCAGCAGGTAGTCATCCTCATCCTGGGCGCCCAGCAGGGCTCCCGCAGCGACCGTGTCGCCTTCCTGCACGGCGACGCGCGTCACCCGCCCGGTGACTTCAGCCTTCAGCTCGGCGCGGTTCACGGCCAGCAGCGTGCCTGTGAAGGCCACCGCAGGGTGGAAGCTCCGCTCCTGCACAGGCACCAGGGTGACGGGCACGATGCCTTCGGATTTCACGGTGGCCTGGTGGCTCAGTTCGCTGTTGCGCTGGCCGCGGTGGTAGGTGGCCGCGCCAGCGATGACCACCACGGGCAGGGCAACGTAGAGGAGAAGGGTTTTGCGGTTCATAGTCAGCTCCAAGGAATGCGTCGATATCAAAGAGGGGGAAGGCCGAGGGAGCGGCGCTGGTCAAAGCGGGCAGACCAGAGGCCCAGCTCGGCGCGGCGGCGCTGGCTTTCGGCCTGGCGCTCCGCGCGCTCGGCCTGAAGCAGATCCAGCGAAGTGATGAGCCCCTGCTCGAAGGATTCCCGGCTCATGCGCAGGGCCTCGACAGTGGCGTCGTGAGCGCGCCGGGCCGCCTCATTCAGGGCGATGGCCTTCTCCAGTTCGCGGTCGGCCGTGCTCTGCTCGATGGCCACAGAGCGCTCGCGATCGATGCGGGCCTGCTTCACCTGCTCCAGCTGGGCCGTGTTCTGGGCCCGCTTGCCGGAGCTGCGTAGCCCGTCGAAGATGGGGAACTTCATGGTGACGCTCACCTTCCAGGTGTCGTAGGGTTCTTTCCACAGGTTTTCCGTCTTGCCCGCCTGGTAGCCGTAGCTGGCGCTGAGATCGAACTTGGGCCGCAGATCCGAGGTGATGATCTTCTCGTTGGCGCGATACATCGCTTCCTGCTGCCGCAACTGGGCCAGCTCACTGCGCTCCGCCCCAGCGGGTTTGGCGCCGATCTCCGGCAGGCCCATCTGGGCGAGGGACAGGGGCGTCTTGGGATCCAGGCCCAGCTGCCCATTGAGCACTTCCAACGCCCGCTTCACCTGGGCCTCCGCCTGCAGAGCCTCAGGGATGACCGCCAGCAGTTCGCTCTCGGCGCGGAGGCGGTCCAGTTCCGTGGCGGTCTGGGCTTCCAGCTTGGCCTTCACATCCGAAACAAACTGCTCAGCGGTGCTTCGCCGGGATTCGATGACTTCCTGCTCAGCCTGGGCGGACAGAACGCCCAGATAGGCCTTGGCCACCCCATGGAGGACATCCAGCTCAGAGGTGGTGAAACCGAAGGCTGCCTCCTGCTCGCCCATCTTGGCAATGTCGATGGCGGTGCCCAATTTGCCCCAATAGAACAGGGGCTGGGTGAGGTTGGCCTGGCTGGTATAGATGCTGCGGGCCCCCACCAGGGAATTGGGCGACAGACCGAAGGCTGCGGCGCTGTCCGCGAAACCGCTGTTGAGGATGGACACGTCGCGGGCCCGGGTGAAATCGCCCACGAGGGTCAGCTGCGGCAGGGCGTCGGCCCGGGTGCTGGTGATGAGGCCGCGCCGCTCCTCCACCCGGGCCTTGGCCGCCCGAAGCATGGGGTTTTCGTTGCGGGCCCTGGCAAGGGCGCTGGAAAGATCCAGCGAAAGCGGGGCCTGGGCCTTGGCCCCTTCGGGCGGTGGCGTCAGGGCCTGAGCCTGAAGGGCGGGTGGAAAGATCAGGAGCATGGTTGGGTCCTCGGCTGCGGAAAGGCCTCGGGAACGCCAAGTCCCCGCAGGCTGAAGTCGATGTGGTGCTGGATGATGCGATCCAGGTCCTCGGGATAGGCCGGATTGCCACGGATGAGCCGGATGATGCCGATGGAGTTCCGGAAGTGGATCACCAGGCCCTGGATGCTCACGCCCATGGTGAACAGCTCATCCTCATTGAGGTCTGGGCGGAGGATCTGCAGGCAGTTGGTGAGGTAGACCACGTAGGGCTTCAGATGCTCCATGAGCAGGGCCGACGAGGCCGTTCGCGGGGCCTGCATCTCCCGCCCCACCAGGATCATGGCGGCCTCATCCACGGGATCGGACCCGCAGGACATGATTTCCGTGAAGAAGGCCCGGATGTAATCCTGGAAACCCTTGAGGGCGGCCTTGCGGGCTCCGGGGGAACCGGCGGGGGGCAGGTCCTTCAACAGGGCCACGGGCGAAACCTTGCGGGCGAAGATGGCCTTGAGGGCTTCCAGGTACAGCCCCTCCTTGCCACAGAAGTGGTAGGCCACGAGGGCTGAATTCGCGTTGGCGCTTTTGGCGATCTCCCGGATGCCCGTGCCATCGAAGCCCTTGGCGGCGAAATGGAGAATGGCCGACTCGAGAAGCCGGGTTCGGGTGTCTTGGGCCAAAGCGGGAGGTGTCATCAGAGATCCCTCGGAGCGGATGAATCAATCGAATGATTAATTCAAAAACAATAATTAATCAATCGTTTGATGTTGTCAAGCTGGGAATTTTGTCCCGAATCATCGCATTCAACATTGCCCCATGCGATTCTGATTCCCCCCGGAGTGACCCATGCTCTTTCTCGTCTTCTACTTCATCCTCTTCATCGTATTGATCTTCCAGGGCACTCACATCGCCGGGGAGGTCAAAACCCCCCTGGGCACCCTGCCCGAAGAGGTTGGCCAGAGCCCAGTGGCCGCCGCCCGCTGGGGCATTCTGCTGATCACCGTCGGCTTCTTTGGCTCCGCTTTGGGCCTGCTGGGTTTCCGCTCCTCCGCGGTGGCCGCCATGCGCCCCGCCTTCCTGGTCGTGGGCCTTGGCATCCTGGCCCTCTATGGCCTGTGGGTGGTCTTCCTGGGCCGCAAGCCCGAGTTCATCGGCAAGGCCGCGGTGGCCGACGACCACGGGCACGCCCACCACTAGGCCAAGTGCCTCCACGAAAAAGCGGCCCGATGGGCCGCTTTTTCGTGGAGCTTTGAGAGGTATTAGAGCTTCTGGACGTTGGTGGCCTGGGGGCCCTTCTGGCCCTGAGCGACTTCGAAGCTGACGCGCTGGTTCTCGTCGAGCGTACGGAAGCCGCCGCCCTGGATGGCGGTGTGGTGGACGAAGAGGTCAGCGCCGCCCTCGTCGGGGGTGATGAAACCGAAGCCCTTTTCAGCGTTGAACCACTTGACGGTGCCTTGAGCCATGACTGTTTCCTGCAGAATGTCTGGTGATGTTGTAGCGATGACTTTCCCCAGACAAGGCCGTCATTGCGTGTATGTGAGGTCCGCCCCTGGCGGGTCACGCGGACAGCATGACAGGATTGGCGCCGTCTATCCTTTTTTTTCTGCGCTTAATCGCACCCGAATCTCAGTTCGGGCCTCCAGCCGGGCAGATCAGAACCGTAAAACGGCGCCCACACCCAGGCCCTTGCGGTCCAGCTGGAACTCCAGATCATCCTTGATGGAGCCCTTGGGCACGTCGAACCGGCCCGCTTCATAGAAGGCGCGCAAGCCGAACCAACGCACAGGGAAGACTCTTACATCGGCGCCATAAAGGGTGTATTTGGAGTGTTTATAGGGAAGATAGTGGATGTACGCCTTGGCTTCCATGGCCCCGTTGAAGGCCCTGGAGCCCCCCGAAAGGCCCAGCTGGGGAATGGGGGCCTTCACCTGGGTGCTGGTCGACCGGGCCGTGGCCGGGGCCAAAGGCACGTCCGTGGCATCCAGATCGATGGTCCAGACCTGGGCCCCCAGGTCGAAGCCCAGCCAGGTGTCGGCGTCTTGGGAGAACTTGATGGTCCAGATGCCATCCACGCTGGCCAGCTTCACGTGGGACTGGACGCGGCTGCTGGCCCCATAGGATTGGCCATTGATGGTGATGGCCCGGGAGAGCGTGCGGTCGCCCCGGTACTCCGCCGAACCGCTGGAAAGCTGGAACCCGTAGCTGGTGCCCTGGTAATCCAGGAAGAAGCCGGGCGTGGTCTTGTCCTTGCCCAGGCCCAGGTCGGAATCCAGATCCACCAGGATGGGCTGTCCGTTCTGGATGCCCTGGAAATGCCCGGTGAGGGTGGGGCCGTAGTTCTGCGCCCCCACCGTCCAGGTGGGCTGGAAGCCCTGCGCGGCCTGGTAGGGTGCCCCCAGCTGGGCGAAGGCGGATGTGGCGCAGAGCGCAAGGATGACCGGCAGAACCCGCATGGACCCTCCTGAAGCAAGCCCATCCTAGCGCCTGTGTGGCACAGCCAGGTGAAAATCAGATGCCGGCGAGCTTCCGGTAGGCTTCCAGGAAATCCTTGGGCTGCGGCAGGATCTCGTCCTCCAGAGCCGGGTAGTAGGCCACCCAGGTGTCCTTGGCGGCCACGCGCTTCACCGGGGCATCCAGGAGGAAGAACAGTTCGTCGGCAATGCGGGCGGCGATCTCGCTGCCATAGCCCCAGCTCAGCGTGTCCTCGTGGGCCACGATCACACGGTGGGTCTTCTTCACCGTCCTCTCGATGGCCTCCCAATCATAGGGGTTCAGGCTGCGCAGGTCGATGATCTCCACCGAGATGCCTTCCTTCTCCGCCTCGCGGGCCGCCTGCATGGCGCGGTGGACGGTGCAGCCGTAGGTGATGACGGAGAGATCCGTGCCTTCGCGCACGGTGCGGGCCTTGCCGAAGGGGATCATGAAGTCGGGGCCGGGATCATTGCCCTTGTTGTGGGTCTGGCGGTAGAGGTGCTTCGGCTCCAGGAACAGCACGGGGTCGTCGCAGCGGATGGCGGTGCGCAGCAGGCCCGCGGCATCCAGGGCGTTGCTGGGGCAGATCACGCGCAGGCCGGGGATGTGCGTGAAGGTGCTCTCGCCGCACTGGCTGTGGTAGGTGGCGCCGCCCATGAGGTAGCCCGCAATGGGCACGCGCACCACCATGGGGCTCTTGAAGGCCCCGTTGGAGCGCCAGCGGATGTTGGCCAGCTCATCGCGCAGCTGCTGCATGGCGGGCCAGATGTAGTCGAAGAACTGGATCTCCACCACGGGCTTGAAGCCGCGGGCCGCCAGGCCGATGCCCCGGCCGATGATGGTGGCTTCGGCCAGCGGCGTGTTGAACACCCGGTGGTTGCCGAACTGCTTCTGCAGGCCGTGGGTGGTCTTGAAGACACCGCCCTTGCCCTTGACCTCGTCCAGGATGTCGGCGCGGCTGGCGTCGGCCACGTCTTCGCCGAACACGAGGATGCGGGGATCCCGCGCCATCTCGTGCTTCAGCGTGGCGTTGATGAGGTCGAGCATGGTCTTGGCGCCCGTGGTCTGGTCGCCTGGGTTGTGCTCGGTGTCGAAAGCGGCGGAGGTGGGATCCACGTCCTCGCTGTAGAGGTGCTGGTAGTAGCTGCCGGGTTCGGGCCGGGCGGCTGCATCCGCCTCTTCCCAGGCGGCGTCGATTTCCGCCTGCACTTCATCCTTCAGCATCTGCAGCTGGGCTTCCGTCAGGTCCCCACTCTCCACCAACTGGCGGGCGTAGGTGACCAGCGGATCACGCTGTGCTTCCGCTTCTCGCTGCGCCTTGGATTTGTAGAGCTGCTCGTCATCCGACAGGGAGTGGCTGTAGGGCCGGATCACTTTGGCGCGCACCAGGGCCGGGCCCTTCCGGGCGCGAGCGTGGGCGGCGGCAGCCTTCAGGGCCTCGTAGCTGGCCAGGGGGTCGCAACCATCCACATCGTCGATGATCAAGAGGCCATGCTGGGCGAAACCCTGCAGCAGGGCCGCCACGTTGCCACCCGGGTACTGCACTTCACTGGGGGTGCTGATGGCGTAACCGTTGTCCTCCACCAGGAAGACCACGGGGGCCTTCAGGTTCACGGCATTGCTGAGCCCCTCCCAGAACTCGCCCTGGCTGCAGGTGCCATCCCCGGTGGTGACCAGGGCCACCTCGTCAGACTTGATGCCCAGCAGCTCCTGGATGCCGCCCTGCTCGGCGCGCACCACCGCCTCCACCGCACCCACGGCCTGCAGGAACTGGCTCCCAGTGGGGCTGGAGGTCGTGAAGATGTTGAGGCCCCTATGCCCCCAATGGCTGGGCATCTGACGGCCGCCGCTGGCAGGATCGGCCACCGCGCCCACGGATCCCAGGAACATCTCCTTGGCGGAATAGCCCAACCCATAGGCCAGGGCCCGGTCCCGGTAGTAGAAGAAGAACCAGTCGTGGCCCGGCTTGAACACCAGGGCCGCCGCGGCCTGAACCGCCTCGTGGCCCACGCCATTGATCTGGAAGAAGACCTTGTTCTGCCGCTTGCCCATGATCTCTTTGTCATCGATGCGGCGGGCGGCGTAGATGGTGCGGTACAGGCCCACGCGCTGTTCGCGGGACAGGGTGGTGGGCGATAGGGACAGGTTGGATGGCGCGGCCAAAGGCTCTCCTCGAAAGGGGGTCTGTACCATCAAAAGAAGTCCAATCTAGCATGCACCCCCAAGCAGTCCTGGCCACCCGTCTACAGCGCATTTCCATCAAAGGAAACCACCCCGAAACCGCAGTTGGCACAGACCAGTGCAGATCAATAAGTGACTTTATCATCAGGAAACCCTCCGCAGGGCCCCCGGATGGATCCCTCAGACCTTGAAAGAAGCCGTCAAGCCGCTGAGGCGCTCAGCCAACGAGGCCAGGTCCGCCGTGGTGCGGCCCACCTCCTGGATAGTGGCGGAACTCTGCTGGGTGGCTGCCGCCGCCTGGGAGGTGCGGTCGCTGATGGTGGTGATGTTGCGGTTCACCTCCGCCGCGGCCACGTTCTGCTCCTCGGTGGCGGCGCGGATCTCGGCGGCGCGGGAGGCCAGCGCTTCGACCCGGCTCTGAATCCCCGCGATGGAATCCACCGCCTCCTTGACCGTGCTCATTCCGAGCTGTCCCGCATGCTCGCTGGATTCGATGAGGCCCTGGATCTCGTGAGCCGCAGTGCTGGAGCGCTCCGCCAGCTTCCGCACCTCTTCGGCCACCACGGCGAAGCCCTTGCCCATGGCCCCGGCCTTGGCCGCCTCGATGGCCGCATTGAGAGACAGCAGGTTCGTCTGACGGGCGATGTCCTGGATGACGCGGGTGGCATTCACCATCTGCGTCATGGAGCCCTGCACCTCGGCCATGGCGCCCGAGGCCCGGGCACCGGCAGCCCCGCCTGCGCTCGAAGCAGACAGCGCATCGGCGCCCTGCCGCTGGGAATCCTCCGCAAGGCTGGCGATCTCTTCCACCGAGCGGCTCATTTCATGAATGGCGGAGGCCACGCGATCCGTACCTTCCCGCAGCCCCTCCAGGCTCTGCGCATTCTCGCTGGAGACGGCCCCGATCTGCTGGGCACCAGCCGCCAATTCAGTCGTGCCGCTGGCCAGCGAGGTAGCCGCCTGCTGGATCTCCCGCAGCACCTCGCGGAATCGGGCCGCCGTGGCATTGAAGGCATGGGCCATGCTGCCCAGTTCGTCATGCGACAGGGCCTTCGCAGGTACCGTGAGGTCGCCGCGCTCCATGGCCTGGGCCAGCGTGTGGAGATCCTCGATGGAAACCTGAATGCCGTGAAGGATGGTCCGGCTGAGCACCACACCCAGAATCAGCGCCACCGCCAAGCCGCCAAAGGTCACCCAGGTGCGGGTGGTGTAGGCCTGGATGGATTCCTTCACCAGGTCACGCCCCACCCTGATTTGCAGGTCCACCAGGTTCCCCACGGCCTCGGTGGCGGGATCGATGGCCGGGTACATCTCCTGGGTCACGAAGGCCGTCAGGCCCGCGGCGTCCTTGGCCGCCATCAGGCTTTCCGCCTTCCGCGAGGCGGCATCGGCGGCGGTCTTGGCCGTTTCGGCCTTGGCAGCCAACGCCTTCTCCTCCGCATCCATTTGCGTCTGGCTGTAGGCCTTCCAATTCTTGTCGGCGACAGTCAGGGCCTCACGGACATTCTTCAGCCCGGCCTCGAAGCCGAGCGCCCCGCTGCGCACCTTGTGGGAGGTGTCCACCACGCTCACGGCGTAGGCATCGGAAACGGCCTTCAATTGCTGGAGGGGCTCCAGGCGGTCCACAGCCCTGCTCTGGATGACCCGGTTCTGCCCGGCCATCCCCACCAGCAGCCATGCGGAGATCACCACAGCCATGAAGCCCAACAGGGCCACCAAGCCCCATAGTTTTTTGCGAATGGTGAGGTTGGCCATGGTGCACGTCCAGACAGTAAGCACAGGTATCGACGGTGGCGAACCCCCTCATGAGTCTTGACCTATTCAAGCAAAAGGCGGCTCCGGGGAGCCGCCTTTTCACAGGGCAAGATCAACAGAGACTAGAGCCCCTGGGGATAAGCCTCTTCGCCGTGCAGTTCCGTATCCAGGCCCTTCTCCTCGGCCTGAACGCCGACGCGCACGGGGGTGATGCGGTCGATGATCCAGAGCATGCCGTAGGTGAAGCCGAAGGCCCACACGGAGGAGATCAACACCGCGGCCATCTGCTTGCCGAAGAAGCCCACGCCGCCCAGCAACAGGCCGTCCGTGCCCGCAGGGTTCCAGGCCTTGGAGGCGAAGATGCCCAGGAAGATCACGCCGATGAGGCCGCCCACGCCGTGCACGCCCCAGACGTCCAGTGCGTCATCCCAGCCCAGCTTGTTCTTGAGAGCCACCGCGTAGTAGCAGATGACGCCAGCCAGGATGCCGATGATGGCGGCGGTGCCGAGAGACACATAGCCCGCCGCAGGAGTGATGGTGGCGAGGCCGGCGACCGCACCCGTGAGCAGGCCCACGAACTTGGGCTGCTTGGCGTTCATCCACTCCACGAAGAGCCAAGTGGCGGCGGCGAAGGAGGCGGCGATGTCCGTGTTCAGGAAGGCGCTGGCGGTGATGCTGTCGACCTTCAGTTCGGAACCGGCGTTGAAGCCGTACCAGCCGAACCAGAGCAGGCCGGTGCCCAGGGCGATGAGGGGAATGTTGTGGGGGATGTTCTCCACCACCTTGCGGCGGCCCACATAGAGGATGGAGGCCAGGGCTGCGAAGCCGGCGGTGTTGTGCACCACGATGCCGCCCGCGAAGTCCAGCACGCCCCACTTGGCCAGGATGCCCTCAGGGCTCCACACCATGTGGACGAAGGGGAAATAGACGAAAATCAGCCAGCCCGTGAGGAACCAGAAATAGGCCTTGAAGGTCACGCGGTTGGCGAAGGCGCCAGTGATAAGCGCAGGCGTGATGATGGCGAACATCATCTGGTAGGCCACGTGCACGATGAGGGGGATGCCCGCGTCATTGCCCGTGAACATGGTCTGCAGGGTGATGCCCTTCAGGAAGGCGTAGTGGGCGGGGTTGCCCACGATGCCGTGCCAGGTGGGGCCGAAGCACATGGAGTAGCCGAAGGCGAACCACAGCACCGTGGTCCAGCCCAGGCTGACGAAGCTCTGGGTCATGATGGTGAGCACGTTCTTGCGGCCCACCAAGCCGCCATAGAAGAAGGCGAGGCCCGGCGTCATGAGCATGACCAGGCTCGCACAGAGCAGCATGAACGCTGTGTTACCGACATTCAGTGGCATGGGCGCCATATAACCAACCTCCGTGTCCAGATTTCCCGGATCCCGGAAGTATGCAGAGCCGGGCCTGTGACGAGCGTCGGCCGGGGCCACTTTTTACGCGCTTTTTATATGCCCCCCCACCGTTTAACCTGAACCTCCATGGACGCTCCCCACCGGCCCATTCTCGTGGCCCTCGGTTCCGAAGCCCGCGCACTCCGCCTGATCCAGGCCGGGTTCCGCTTGGCCCAGGAACGCTCGGCACCTTGGATCGCCGTCCACGTGGAAACGGGCGGCCACCCCACCGAAGACAGCGAACAGGTTCAGGTCTGGCTCCAGGAAGCCCAGCGCCTGGGCGCCGAGATCCGTGTCCTGCAAGCCCCCACGCTCGCGCAAGGATTGACCGAGGCCACTCGCGGCACCCACGCTCAAGTGCTGCTCCTGGGCCGGTCCCGCGACCGATGGCCCTGGGCCCGCGTGGGGCATTCCACCGCCAATGAGCTGCTGCGCAGGGGCCTGGATACCCGCATCGAAGTGGTGGATGAAGGGTTGAACCAATCCCAACCCCACGCGTTCCACAGCACCGGATTTGGAGCCATGGTGGGCACCCTCAGCGTCCTGGCCGCCAGTTCCGGCCTCGCTTGGCTGGTGCCACGGGAAGGCAACATCGCCATGGTGTTGCCGGTCTACCTCGCGGCGGTCACCTTCATCGCGCACCGGTGGGGGCAGGGCCTCGCCGTGCTCGCTTCCGTGCTAAGCACCCTGTTCTACAGCTTCCTCTTGGAAACCCCCCGCTTCAATCAGGGGGGGGCGCCCTGGCCCAACCTGCTTTTCTTCCTGGCCATGCTGCTGGCCGCCCAGGCGGTGATGGGCCTGCTGCACCGGCTGCGTCAACAAGCACGCGAGGTGCAGCGGCGGGAGGTCCACACCGCCTCCCTCTACCTCCTGGGCCGTGCCCTGGCCCGCTGCAGCGGCATCGACCAGGTGGGCGTCATCGCGGCGGAACACATCCGTCGCGTGTTCAAGGTCGAGGCCTGCCTCCTTTTTCCCGCGCAGGGCGGATGGAGGGCAGCGCCACCGCCTTCGCTCGATCCAGGCCTGCCCCCGCCTGCGGAGCTCCTCCCCCGGCTGGAGGTGGGCGAGCGGCTCGGCGACCCGCTGGAGCCCCTGGCCCTGGGACGCACCTACTGTCTCTCCCTCTCCGGCACCGACCGGAGCGAGGGCGTCCTCCAGATCCTGCCCCGGGATGCTGCGGGCCTGCCCTCGGAAACCTGGGAGCTGCTCAAGGCCTTCGCGGTGCAGATCGCGCTTGCCCTGGAACGGCTGCGCTGGCTGGAGGAAGCACGCAAGGCCCAGGTGGAGAGCGAAACCGAACGGATGCGCAGCACCCTTCTGGGGGCCATCGGCCACGATTTGCGCACCCCCCTCGCCGCCATCCACGGTGCGGCTGGAACCCTGCTGCTGCCCAGTGAGGTCAGTGAATCCACACGCCGCGATCTGCTGAGCATGATCCAGGACGAAAGCGAACGCCTGGCCCACCTGCTGGGCAACCTGCTGGACCTCACCCGCCTGGAGAGCGGGGCCATCCACGTGCAGAAGGAGTGGCAGCCCCTTGAAGAAGTGGTGGGCTCCGCACTGGGCCGCCTGGAGAAACGGCAGGGCCCGCTGCCCCTTCGCGTGGATCTGCCCGAGGCCCTGCCTCTGGTTCCCCTCGATGCGGCCCTGATCGAACAGCTGCTGGTGAACCTGCTGACCAACGCCCAGCGCCATGCGCCGGGGCAGGCCATGGACCTGCGCGCCTGGGAGGATCCAGGCCGGGTCCACATCGAGGTGGCCGACCGGGGCCCTGGCATCCCGGAAGGTTTCGAGGAGCGGATCTTCGATAAATTCTTCCGCTTGCCCGAAGCTGGCGAGGGCGGTGTGGGCCTGGGCCTGGCCATCTGCCGCGCCATCGTCCAGGCCCACGGCGGCACCATTCATGCGGAGAACCGCCCGGGCGGCGGTTCCAGCTTCCGCGTGGCCCTGCCGCTGGATGGCATTCCCCCGGCGCCGCCGGAACCAGTGGAAGGTGCCCTGTGAGCCAGCCGCTGATCCTCATCATCGAGGATGAAGCGCCCCTGCGCCGCTTCCTCATCCCCACGCTCTCGGCCCACCACTACCAGGTGCTGTCCGCCGCCACGGCCCATGAGGGCTTGACCATGGCCCGTACCCACAATCCGGACCTGATCCTGCTGGATCTGGGCCTCCCGGATCTCGATGGCATGGCCGTGCTGAAGGAACTGCGCACCTGGAGCCGCAAGCCCATCGTCATTCTCAGCGCCCGGAACCAGGAACGCGACAAGGTGCAGGCGCTCGACCAGGGCGCCGACGACTATCTGGCCAAGCCCTTTGGCGCAGCAGAGTTGCTGGCGCGCTTGCGGGTGGCCCTGCGGCACACCCTGCAGACAGACATCACGGAACCCGTGATCGTGAGCGGAGGCCTTCGCATCAACCTCGAACGGCGGGACATCAGCCTGAACGGGCAGCCTGTGAAACTCACTGCCCTCGAGTACCGGCTGCTGGAGGCCCTGGTGCGCCGCCAGGGCAAGGTCGCCACCCACAGCCAGCTGCTGGCCGAAGTCTGGGGGCCCGGTGGCGAAGGCAACACGCACTACCTGCGCATCTACATGGCCATGCTGCGCAAGAAGCTGGAAACGGATCCCACCCGGCCGAAGCACTTCACCACCGAGCCCAATGTGGGGTACCGATTCAATGGTGAAGCCCCGCCTCAACCGGAGCCCGGAAACTAATCATGCCCCTTGCCCCGCTCCGCGGTCGGGCGGTAGACCATATAGACATCGGAGCGTTGGTAATGGGAGGCCTCGGGTCGCTCCGCATGCTCGAATCCGTTCCGCTCGTAGAGACGGATCGCGGGCTTCAGCTTGCTGTTGGTCTCCAGGAAGAGGATCCCCTTGCCCGCCTTCTGGAAGGTGGCGATGGCCGCATCGATGAGCCGCTGACCGATGCTCAGCCCCTGGTAGCGCCCCGTGACGGCCATCTTCGACAGCTCGAAGCCCCGCCTTCCGCGGATCAGCGAGCAGGTGCCCACAATCTCACCTTCCAGCCGTGCCAGAAAAATGTGGCCGCCAGGTTTCAGGATGTTCTGCTCGGGGTGGGACAGCACTTCGTGATCGATGGCCTCGACATAGAAATGCTTCTCCAGCCACTCGATGTTGAGCCGCTTGAAGTCCTCGCGGTACCTGGCCTCGAAGGGGATGATCTCCACGGCGGCGCCCGCATGGACCCGAAGGCGGGCCCGGACGCGCTTGGCGAAGGGACGTTCCTCCAGGGCGCCATCCACGCGGCCCAAGACCGCGCCGAATTCGGCGCCAAACAGCTCGTCCACGGCCCCTTCCACCGCCTTCCAGACTGGGCCGAGCCGCTCCATGAGCGCCTGCCCCTTCTTGGATAACAACAGCAGGCGGCGCCGTTCATCCTTGGCGTCCGCCTTCTCCGCCACGACTCCTTCTGCCAGCAATTTCCGGCTCATCTGGCTGAGCGCTGGATGGCTTTGCCCCAGACGGCCAGCCAGATCCGTGATGGACAGCGCGCCATTGTCCCTCAGCAGGAAGAGGATCGGGAAGCAGCGGGATGACAGCTGGATCCCCTGCTCCCGGTAGATGTCATCCACTCCGGCGTAGAGTGCTTCGCTCAACCGCTTGAGCCGGGAACCCATCAACAATCCGCCGTAATCATGGAGCCCGGTCATGACGCCTCCGTCGTTAAACAATTTACGTAAGTAGTTACATAAGTCAAGAGCGCAGGCCCGCCTTGGAGGGCCCTCCTTCGCCATTCCCGGCAGGTGCATTAGTCTGTATCTCCACGTTTCGACAGGGTTCCCATGTCCACTGCCACCGAGATCCGAGCCATCCACGATCTGCCCGTGCCCGAGCTGCTCTACCGGGCGGCCACGGCCCACCGGCAGCACTGGAACGCCGAGGAGATCCAGTTCTGCACCCTGGATTCCATCAAGACCGGCGCCTGCCCCGAGGACTGCGCGTACTGTCCCCAGAGCGCCCGCTACCAGACGGAACTGAAGGTCGAGCCGCTGAAGGATGTGAACAAGGTCCTGGCCGGGGCCGCTGAAGCCAAGGCCAACGGGAGCACCCGCTACTGCATGGGCGCCGCCTGGCGCGAAGTGAAGGACGACGCCAACTTCGACGCGGTGCTGATGATGGTGCACGGTGTCTCCGGCATGGGCATGGAGGTCTGCGTCACCCTCGGCATGCTCAACGAGGATCAGGCCAGGCGCCTCAAGGCCGCGGGCTGTCAGGTCTACAACCACAACATCGACAGCAGCCGCGACTTCTACGAAACCATCATTCACACCCGCAAGTTCGACGAGCGCCTGGAGACCATCGCCGCCGTGCGCGCCGCTGGCTTGGAGGTCTGCTCCGGCGGCATTGTGGGCATGGGCGAGACCATTGACCAGCGCATCCACTTCCTGCAGGAACTGACCGAGCTGGAGCCCGCGCCCGAGAGCATTCCCATCAACCAGTTCGTGGCCGTGGACGGCACGCCCCTGGCGAACGTCGATCCCCTGCCCCCGCTCGAACTCGTGCGCATGATCGCCACGGCCCGCATCCTCTTCCCCAAGAGTCGCATCCGCCTCAGCGCCGGCCGCACCCAGATGAGCGACGAGCTGCAGGCGTTGTGTTTCTTCGCGGGCGCCAACAGCATCTTCACCGGCGAAAAACTCCTCACCACCCCCAACCCCGGCGGCAACCACGACCACTGGCTGCTGAACGCCCTGGGCATGCGGGTGGAAGGCGCCCCGGCCAAGGTTTAGAGAACATGCAGCTCATTGAGGATCTCCGCGCCGAACACGAGCTCATCGAGCGGGTGGCGGAATCCCTCAGGGCCTTCGTCACGGCGCGGATGGCCAATCAGGGCGATCCGGCCGATGGCGGCCGGTTTCTGGCCTTCTTCCGCCACTACGTCGGCACCTTCCACCACCACAAGGAAGAGGCAGTCTTCTTCCAGGCCCTGACCGAGAAGGCGGAAGTGCCAGGCCACCGGGGCCCCGTGGCCGCGCTCACGCTGGAGCATGCAAGCATGGGCCGCCTGCTGGACGAGCTGGGCCCTCTGCTGGGCGAACCGGCCCTCGACGCGGACAGCGGCCGACACCTCCACGACCTGGCAGTGGAATACAGCCGCTCCCTCTGGCGCCACATAGACGCTGAGAACTCCGTCATCTTTCCCGAAGGGCAGGAGCGCCTGCGGCGGTTCCATGTGCGCGAGCTGCCCTCCCGGCCCATGACCGATCCGGAGCAGGCCGCCCACGACGGGGGCCTGGCCCTGCTGGCGGCCTACCCGCCCGAGCGTGATGCGGAAGTCCACCGGGGCGATGGCTGCGTGACTTGCCCCTCCTACGGAATCGCCTGTGAAGGCCTGGAACGCGAGTGGTGGACGGATCTGGAGTGGGAGGACATGCACGAGCGCATGTCCGGCGACTAGCAGCAGTTAGTTCCTCCGCAGGTCCAGATTCATTGACGAAGGCTCCCCTTCCGATGGAAGGGGATTGGCTTTGCCTGGGGACTGTCGTCTCCGACCCACAGGAGGCGGGCCTGGAAGGGGGCTTCCCATGCAACTGGTCACGGCGCCCTACAGGTTCCTCGAACAGCATGTCTTCAACACCCTGGTGCGGAAGATCCTGGGCTGCATGCTGCCGCTCTTCGCCCTGCTGCTGGTGGCCTGCTGGCAATCCTTCCAGCTCACCCGGACCCTGAAGGCCAACCTCCAGAACGCGCCCGGAGTGGATCACTCGGCCACCCTCGCCCTGCTGGCCAAGGCGGAGACCGCCGCCATCCTCCTGCCCCTGGCGGCCGTGGTCATCGGCATCGTCGCCTTCATCACCTTCCACCTCTCGGTGGCCAAGCCGCTGCGCAAGATCGGGGAGACGATCCGGGGTGGCGACTTCTCTCAGGACATCCAGCTGGATACCCATGATGAGATCCGGGGCCTGGCGGATGGCTACAACCGCTTCGCCAAGGACATCCGCCACATCCTCGATACCTCCAAGCGCCTGGGTCTGTCCATCGCGGTGGGCTCCACCCGCACCACGAAGCTGGCCTCTGATTCCGCCACCGGCGCCCAACGCCAGGGCGCCCTTTCGCAGCGCATCACCCAGACCAGCCATGAAGTGGCCGATGCCATAGGCCAGATCAACCGCATGACGGGCCACGTGGCAGGCAGCACCCTGGAGAACCTGGAATCGGCCAAGCAGACCCGCCTGGAACTGGCGGAGGCCGACGCTGGCATGGCCACCACCAACCAGCGGCTGGTGGACTTCACCCAGCTGGTGGCCCGCCTGAACGAAAGGTCCGAGCGCATCGGCCAGGTGGTGCAACTCATCGAGGGCGTGGCCGAACAAACGAAAATGTTGGCCCTCAATGCCTCCATCGAAGCGGCCCACGCGGGCGAGGCGGGCAAGGGCTTTGCCGTGGTGGCCGAGGAAGTGCGCCAGTTGTCCGAAAGCGTGGGTGTGGCCGCGGAAGAGATCGCCCAGAACCTGGGCGACATGCTGCGGGATGTGGATCAAACCTCCCATGGCATCGAGAACATCACCCTCGATTTCCGGGGCACAGCCGCCACCCTGGGCCGCGCCTCAGAGCACTTCGCCAAGCTGGTGCGCGACTTCGAGGAGAACGCCACCCAGCTCAGCGGAGCCACGGCGGCCGTGGAGGGCATCTCCGGCACCAGCCAGGAGATCTACCACCAATCCCAGGACATTCAGAACCTCAGCGAAGAGGCGGAACGCCGCCTCACGGAGGCCACCCGCCACTCGGGCGACATGAACCGGGCCACGGAAAAGCTGCTCGAACTCGTCTCCCGGTTCCGCACAGGCACCGGCGATCTCGAATCGGTGATCCAGCTGGGCATCCGCCACCGGGATGCCATGCAGGCGCGCATTCAGGCCATCGCCACTCGTGGCATCAACGTCTTCGACCGCGATTACCGGCCCGTGCTCCACTCCAACCCGCCGAAGTTCACCACCTCCTATGCCGACATCTTTGCCAAGGAACTGCAGGCCATCTTCGACCAGGCCCGCCAGGAACTCGGCTCCATCTATGCCGTGGCCCTGGATGTGAACGGTTATCTGGCCATCCACCACACCGGCGCATCAGACCCGCTGACTGGCGATCCGCAAGTGGATGTGGTGAGGAGCCGACACCAGCGCATCTACTTCAACGTGGAAACGGAAAAGCGCCGCTCGCGGAACACTGAGGCCTTCCTCTTCCAGACCTACATGCGGGACACGGGCGAGATCCTCAACGACCTCTCCATGCCCATCTACATTGACGGCAAGCACTGGGGCGCCATGGTGACCGGCTTCAACCCGGACCGCTTCCTGCAGGACTGAGCCTGAGCCCTGGACCTACTGGGCATCGGACCAATCCACCCGTGCCCGGATGCCCGACCGGATCTTGCGATCCGTGTTTTCCACCACCACCCGCACCCTCACCCGGCCCTCGGCATCGGCGCAGGGATCCACCAGGGTCACCCGGCCCTCCAGGGGTTCCGCAGCCTTCCTCAGGTTCACCCTCACATGGCGGCCTGGGGCCAGGGTGCCCAAGGCATCTGCATCCACCGTCAGCTGGACCACCACTTTGCTCAAATCCAGGATGCGGAAGAGCGGCTGCCCGGCGGAGACGGTCTCACCCGTTTCGCGCGCCGTCGTCACCACCACCCCATCCAGCGGGGCGAGCACAGTCCGCAGCCGTACCTGCTCGGCCGCGGATTCGTACTGGAGCTTCGCCAAGTCCAGATCAATGCGCGTTTCCATGGCCTTGGCCTCGGGGATGATCTTGTTGTCATAGAGGCGCTTGGCGCTCTTGGCCTCGAATTCCCGGCGCTCCAGCAGGGCCTTGGCCCGCTGCATCTCCAGTTCCTCGAGCTTCCCGTAGAGCAGGGCCAAGGGTTGCCCCTCCTTCACCAGGTCGCCCTCCTTGACCTTCAGCTCCGCGATCCGGCTGGACACGGGGGCGCTGACTTCCACCTGGCGGAAGGGCAGCACCCGCCCCTCCACCGAACCTGCGGCCAGGGCGCAAACCGCGCCCGCAAGGAAAGGAACGACAAGAAGGGCGGATCGCATGGACATGGGCCTCTCGCAGCAGACCCTTCAATCCTGTCATGCGGGAGGGATCATTTGACCTTGAAGGTGTACTTCCCCTGGTGGCATTCCAGACATTTCACCACCGGCGCCTTGTGTTGACGGTGGCATTCCGTGCAGGCAATGGGATCATGCGGTGAACCGTGGGGATTGGGCTTCACATCCTTGGTCTGGACCTTCATGGCCGGGTAGTCGCCATGGCAGATCATGCAGCCCTCATCGGGCACCGCCGCCGTGGTGGGTTTTTCCTTCTGGTGGCAGTCATGGCAGGTCACCTTCGCCCGCACGTGAGCCGGGGACAGGGGCCTCTCCCCATCGCCCGCCATCACTGCTGTCGCCAAACCACCCAGAAGCCCCAGTACCACGATCCGCAGAAGACGCATGTGCCCTCCCGTCCCCGTTCCGGACGAATGGCGACCATGGTATCGCATTCCACCAGACCCCGGCGTCACCAAAGCCCGGCTCCGTCTGGAAGGCCCGTCTGTCCACGGATACACTGATTCATTCGGCGAGAGGAGATCCCGCACCCCCGGGGATCCCAGGCCAGGCATACCCAAGGATCCCCATGCGCGAGATGGACAAGGCATTCGACTTCAGGACGGCGCAAACCCGCTGGTACTCGGTCTGGGAAGACTCCAAGGCCTTCGAGGCGGCGCCCACGAGCGGCAAGGAGCCCTGGTCGATCGTTATTCCCCCGCCCAACATCACGGGCAACCTGCACATGGGCCACGCCCTCGTGAACACGCTGCACGACGTGCTGACGCGCTTCAAGCGCGCCCAGGGCTTTGACGCCCTGTGGGTGCCGGGCACGGATCACGCCGGCATCGCCACGCAGATGATGGTGGAGCGCCAGCTGAAGGCTGAAGGCACCGACCGCCACCAGCTGGGCCGCGAGGCCTTCGAGCAGCGCATCTGGGACTGGAAGGAGAAGAACCAGGGGGCCATCGAGCACCAGCTCAAGCGCCTGGGCTGCTCGGTGGACTGGACCCGCAACCGCTTCACGCTGGATCCCGCCCTCAACAAGGCCGTGCGCAAGGTCTTTGTGGAGAGCTACAAGGCCGGGCGCATCTACCGCGGCCCCCGCATGATCCAGTGGGACCCCGCCCTGCAGACCGCGCTGAGCGACCTGGAAGTGAAATACGAGGAGCGCAACGGCAAGCTCTGGCATCTGCGCTATCCGCTGGCGGATGGCAGCGGCGATGTGGTCGTCGCCACCACCCGCCCCGAGACCATGCTGGGCGACACCGCCGTGGCCGTGCACCCCGACGACGAGCGCTACCAGGGGATGATCGGCAAGCTCATGAACCACCCGCTCACGGGCCGCCAGATCCCCGTGGTGGCCGACACCTTTGTGGATCCCGCCTTCGGCACCGGCTGCGTGAAGGTCACGCCCGCCCACGATCCCAACGACTTCGCCGCGGGCCAGCGCCTGGGCCTGCCCTCCATCACCATCATCGGCTTCGACGCCAAGATGACGGCCGAGGCGGGTGCCTATGCCGGGCTCGACCGCTTCGAGGCCCGCAAGCGCGTGGTGGCCGACCTGGAGGAACAGGGCTTCCTCGTGAAGGTCGAGGACTACGTCAACAAGATCAGCCTGAGTGATCGCAGCGGTGCCGTGCTGGAACCGCTGGTGAGTGAGCAGTGGTTCATGGATGTGCGGGAAGCCGCCGCCAAGGCCCTGGAAGCCGTGAACAGCGGCGCCATCCAGTTCACGCCCGAGCACCACGTGGCCGTCTGGAACCACTGGCTCACCAACATCCAGGATTGGTGCATCAGCCGCCAGCTGGTCTGGGGGCACCGCATTCCCGCCTGGACCTGCGGCAAGTGCGGCGAGCTCCATGTGGAGCTGGAGCAGCCCTCCGCATGCTGCGCATGCGGAGCAGGAGAACTGATTCAGGATCCCGACACGCTGGACACCTGGTTCAGCTCGGCCCTCTGGCCCTTCAGCGTCTTCGGCTGGCCCGAGGAGAGCGACGAACTCAAGCGCTACTACCCCACCAGCGTCCTCATCACCGGCTACGACATCCTGTTCTTCTGGGTGGCGCGCATGGCCATGGCCGGCCTCACCTGGATGGGTGACGTGCCCTTCCGCAAGGTCTACTTCAACAGCCTGGTGCGCGATGCCAGCGGCCAGAAGATGAGCAAGACCAAGGGCAACGTCATCGACCCGCTGGAAGTGATGGAGGAGTACGGCACGGATGCCTTGAGGTTCTCCCTGGCCATCATGGCCGCACCCGGCACCGACATCGCCATGAGCAAGGCCCGCCTCGAGGCCAGCCGCAACTTCTGCAACAAGCTGTGGAACGCGTCGCGCTTCGTGCAGATGAGCCTGGACGAGACCATCACGCTGGAGAACAAGCCCGAGTTCGGCGAAGCCGAGTTCTGGATGATCGGCCGCATGCGCGACAGCCTCGCCACCGTCACCAAGGCCCTCGAGGAGTTCCGTTTCCACGAAGCTTCGGACCTGCTCTACCACCTGGTCTGGGATGACTTCTGCGCCACCTACATCGAGCTGGCCAAGGTGCAGCTGCAGAGCGGCACGAAGGCCCAGAAGGCCGCCATCCTGCACTTCCTCGACATCCTCCTGCGGGCCCTGCACCCCTTCGTGCCCTTCCTCACGGAGGAGATCCACGAGGCGATGATGGACGGCCGCCTGCCCGCCGACGAGCCCGCCCTGCTGGCCCAGCGCGCTTGGCCCGCAGACGACTCCATCCTGCAGGTGAAGGGTGGTGACAGCACCATCATCCCCCGCTTCCAGGAAGTGCTTTCGGCCCTTCTGCGCCTCAAGGCCGAGCAGGGCGTGGATCCCGCCAAGCGCGTGCCGGCCTTCTGCTCGCTGCTGGAGCTGGAGCCCTTCAGCGAGGCGCTGAAATCCATCGCCCGTCTGGAATCCGTCACCTTCACCAAGGACGACCTCGCCTCACCCACGCGCACCGTGGCCGTGGTGGCGGGCGGCGCCGTGGCTCTGGAGCTGGTCGGTCTCAAGGATCCCGTCGCCGAGAAGGCCAAGCTGGAGAAGGAACTGGCCAAGCTCGAAAAAGAACTGGAACCCCTGCGCGCGCGGCTGGCCGATGAGAGCTTCGTCACCAAGGCCCCGGAGGCGGCAGTGGCCAAGCTGCGCATCCAGGCCGAAGAAAAGGAACAGCGCCTCACCCAAGTCAAAGCCCTGCTCAGCTGATGGGACGCACGCCGCGGCTCCTCCTGCTGTTGGCCGTGGCCGGGGGCCTGGGTTTGGGCGCCTACCGCCTGACCCGTCCCAAGCCCAAACCACCCACCGCAGACGCCCTGGCGGCGCTGATCCAGCATCCCGAACCCGAGCCCCTCATCGCGGCGCTGAAGGAGGATCTCGACAGCTACCGCAAGCTGATCGTCCTCTTCGCCGAAGAAGCCAAGCTCAAGCCGGAAGAACGAGCCGCGGCCTCCCGCGTGGGCCAGCAGATCCACCACGAGCGCCTGGCCAAGCAGCGCCAGGCCAACGAAGTGTTGGAGGCCATCCTCGCCTCGGGCAAGCCCGAGCGCTTTCCCACCCTGGATGCCTGGCTCACTTTCATTGAGCAGGGTGAGGATCTCTTCGACGCGGATCGCCTCGCCTTCCGCGAGCCCCTGCGTGTGGTGGCCCAGGCCCTGGGGCGCGATGGCTCGCTCACGGCCGTCAAGCTGGCCAAGCGTGTGGCCGAGGACCAGGAGGCCCTGGACCGCATCGAGGCCCTCTACGAAAAGGAACTGAAGGCCATCTTCGAGCGTTTCGAGGATCGCGGCATCGAGCTGAAACGGGAGCGCTGGGACGACTACCTGGCCAAGCTGAAAGGCCGCTACAGCCGCGAGGCCATCCTGCGCGATTACGGCACCATCCTGCCCTACGCCGGTGCCGTCACTGACGAGCAGAAGGAACTCACGGGGCGCAGCCTGCCGGACAAGACCCTGGTGCTCACCTTCGACGATGGCCCACACGGTGTCTACACCGAAGAGATCGCCGCCATCCTCAAGCAGTACCAGCTGCCGGGCCTCTTCTTCCACGTGGGACGCAATCTCGGCAAGGTGGATGCGGCCGGACAGGTGAAGCTGGGACCTCTGGCCGAACTGGACAAGAAGCTGGTGGCCCAGGGCTACGTGGTGGGCAACCACAGCTACAGCCACGCCCAGCTGAGCAAGGAGACCGGCGATCCCCTGAAGTTGGAAATCGGCGAAACGGATGCCCTGCTCAAGGCCATTCCCGGTGTGCACTCCGACCTGTTCCGCTTTCCCTACGGAGCCCGCACCGACGTGCAGTTGGCGGCCCTCCAGCCCTACCACCTGCGCTCCATCCTCTGGAACATCGATTCCATGGACTGGGCGGACCCCCTGCCCACCTCCATCGTCAACCGCGTGCTGAAGGAGGTGGAGCGGGAGAAGAAGGGCATTCTCCTCTTCCACGACATCCATGACCGCGCCGTGAAGGCGCTGCCTGCCATCCTCGACAAGCTCATCGCCCAGGGGTACGCCTTTGCCGGCTGGGACGGCCAGGCCTTCAAGATCGTCCGCCCCGGCAGCACCCAGGTGGCGGCAGCCGCACCCACCACCGGCTATCAGGAGAGCTGGGCCCTGGTGGTCGGCATCGATGCCTACGCCAAGTGGCCGCGGCTCCAGCATGCGGTGAAGGACGCGGAGGCGGTGAAAGAGCTGCTCGCCACCCGCTTCGGCTTCGCCAACGATCACATCCTGCTGTTCAAGGACGGCGAGGCCACCCGCGCCAACCTGCTGGGCGCCCTGAACGGGAAGCTGGCCAAGGCCAAGCGCGATGACCGCATCTTCATCTACTTCGCCGGCCACGGCGCCACCCGCAAGCTCAGCTCGGGTCGGGATCTGGGCTACCTCATCCCCGTGGATTCCGATCCCAACGCCTTCGCCAGCGATGCGCTGCCCATGACCGATCTGCAAACCGTGGCCGAGGGCCTCACGGCCAAGCACGTCTTCTTTGTGATGGATGCCTGCTATAGCGGCCTGGGCCTCACCCGCGGCGCCTCTGACGCCTTCCTGCGGGAGAACAGCAAGCGCCTGGCGCGGCAGATGCTCACCGCCGGGGGCGCCGACCAATCCGTGGCCGATGACGGCCCCGGCGGCCACAGCGTCTTCACCTGGACCCTGCTTCAGGGCCTCAATGGCCGGGCTGACCTCAACGGCGATGGCGTCATCACGGCCACGGAGCTGGCGGCCTTCACCGCGCCCATCGTGGCCTCCATGTCCCGCCAAACGCCCGCCTTCGGCAGCCTGCCCGGTTCGGAAGGCGGTGAGTTCGTCTTCGAGAAGCCCGTGGAAACGGAGTTCCTCAGTGGCGACAGCGCCCAACTGCAGGGCAAGGAGCTGAAGCTGGCCGAAGTGTTGGATCGCCCCGTCAGCGGCCCCGTGGTGGTGAAAACGCTGGAAGGAGGCGAGACGAAACTGACCGCCGCCAAGCCCACCAAGCTGCCGCCCCGCCAGGCCGCCCAGCGGGCCAACGACCTGGGCCTGCGCCT